>CAIUMH010000038.1 GCA_903900235.1 uncultured Actinomycetes bacterium | reverse complement strand
GCCGCATAGCCATGAGGATCATGGAACTGGCGCTCGACCTGAGGGTCGGCGAAGAGATCCATCTCACCGTCCAGTCGGATGACACCCTCCCAGATCGCTCGGTAGAACTGGCCGAGAAACTCGAAGACATCAGGCTCGCTCGGCATCCCCTCCGGGGTGGGAGCCTCGATCGCCAGGAAGGCCTCCTCGACTACCTGCTGCGAATACGGCGCGAGGTCGACCTCGAGACGAGGTGATCGGTGCTCGAGCACTGCCGGGAAGCTCGGGATCACCCCGGGATCGTAGAAGCATGGCTCACCGCCGACGCTGAGGAGCAGGTTGCTCCACAGCACCAGGTGCAGCATCTCCTCGGCGGCGATGCTCCGCAGGAGCTTGGTGGCCTCGCTCGATTGCTCCACCAGCGAGTACATCGCATAGAGATACGGAGGGAAGGCCGTGAGCTCGATCGCCATGGCCCGACGCAGATGCTCGTGGAGGTCCTCTCGGGTCTCGATCGGCACCTAGGCCTCGAACCCGAGATCGAGGTGGGATCCGTCGCAGATCGGCTTGATCTTCGACGCTCCACACCGACACAGGCTCATCCGGTTGCTCTGCTCGAGTGGCTCATCGTCGGAGCGGACCACTTCGACGCCACCACTGACGAAGAGGGGACCGTCGGCGATCGGTGAGATCTGCTTGGGCAAGACCTGCTCGACGTCGACGCCGCCGATCTCGAGGCGCAGGGCTCCGGAGGGGCAGCGATCGATCATGCCGGTCAGCTGCGACAGCATGTTGGTGTCGTCGGTCCCCGGGATCATCTCGAAGTAGTTGGTCGCCTCGTACTTGCAGAATCGGGAATGGTGGCAGATCCCGGTATCGACCATGACGGTGACTGACGGGCCCTCGTGGACCTCCGCCCGCTCGTCGAAGGTGGTGGTCGGCGCCTCCTCGGTGCCATCGAAGAGGACGAAGGCATGGGAGCCGTCGCAGAAGGGCTTATTGCGAGACTGACCACAACGGCAGAGGTAGTAGGTCGCCGGATGGTCGATCTCACCACCGAACGTCCAGGCCACGGCTTCGCCCTCGGCCGTTCGGACCGGGGAGCGAGGCACAAGAGGAAGATTGCCTGTCACCTCATAGGGCCCGTGGGCCATGACCTCGATCCGCACCTCAGGCTCAGCCATGCTCGATCCCTCTGATTGTTGGGCAGTGACCCACCGGCCCCCATCGCTCCCGTGGCTCACCCATGACCGTCGCGGCCCAGGCCTCAGGCACCATGATCCCCGTGCGCCGAGGAGCCATGTGGTCAACTTACACTCGTAAGGTGAATATTGTCGCTGTGGGTCCATCCCGAGCGGGATCAACTCCCCTCGTCGAGGTGGAGGCCACGCCGAGAGGAGCCAACGATGTCGACAGAGCACAATGACCGGGGTGCTTCAGGCCTCCGGCGAGGCGAGAGCCTGGTGGTCCTCATCGCAGCGCTGGTGGTGGTCGTCGCCCTCGTGGTCGCCAACACCCTCGGTGTCAACCTGATCCACGGCATACAGCACCTCGGATCGACGCTCATCTACGTCGTGGTAGGCCTCTTAGTCTTTGCCGAGGCAGCCCTCTTCCTGGGCTTCATCATCCCCGGTGAGGCAGCGGTCATCATCGGCGGGGTGCTCGCCAGTGGGAACCACGTGAACCTGGTGGCGATCTGCACGGTCGTCGTGGTGGCCGCCATCGCAGGCGACTCCACCGGCTACTGGATCGGCAAGCGGTTCGGTGACCAGATCCTCTCGGCCAAGGCGCTCGCTCATCACCGGGCGGACATCGATCGCGGGCTTGGCATGGTCCACCGCCGAGGGTCCGCCGCGATCTTCCTGGCTCGCTTTGTTGCCTTCCTCCGAGCCGTCGTGCCAGGACTCGCCGGTGCCGCCGAGATGCCCTATGGCCGGTTCCTGCCGGCCAACGCACTCGGTGGCTTGGTCTGGGGAGTCGGCTTCTCCCTGCTCGGCTGGGCGGTTGGCTACTCGTATCACCAGGCCGAGCTGGCCGCGGTCTGGATCGCCCTCGCCATCCTCATCGCCATCATCGTCATCGCCACCGTGGCATTCCTGCGGACCCGTCGCAACGAGATGGTCCGGGAGGCGAGCTTCGAGTCCTCGACGCCCGACCCGGACGGCCTGCTCACCGAGGAGCTCGACGAGCTCCGCCACGAGCAGCACCCTGAGTCGACCTGACGCATCGGATCAAGACTGCGCCGGTCACAGTGTCCTCGGCACCATGACTCCCACGCCGCTCCAGCTCGCCTCGGCACTCCAGCGACCGTCGCTCTTGTTGCGTGGTAGCACCGGTGTCGTAGCGCCGTGTGCTCGACCGAGTACGGGGCTGACGCCATGAAAGGGGCACCCATGACTCCACCGGTCCACCTTGTCCACGGGATCCGCGTGTCGTTCTTCACCCGGAAGGTCACCGGCTACCTCGACCACAAGGGAATCGCCTGGGAGCTTGCGCCGAGCGTGGGGATGAACCAGCCGGCCATGGAGGCAGGATGGAACGGTGGCATCCCCGTGGTGACCACCCCTGAAGGAGCCATGATCTGGGACTCAACCTCGATCATCTGCCACCTCGACACCCGCCATCGGGACCCAGCGGTCCAGCCCGAGGACCGGGCGCTGCGCTTCATCGATTTTCTGCTCGACGACTTCAACGACGAGTGGCTCTACCGCCATGCTGTCGGGAGCCGCTGGCTGATCGTCGAGAACGCCGGGTCGGGCTCCGCCGACATCGCCCGAGAGGCCATCTACGAGATTCCCGCACCGTTCAACGATGTGCGCTCGCTGATCACCGAGTCGATGACGGCGTGCCTCCCTCGGCTTGGGGTCACTCCGGAGAACCTCGGAGGGTGGATTGACGAGTCGTTGGTGCCGTGGCTCCGCGCCTTTGGAACCCACGTCGGCGAACACGGCTACCTGCTGGGTGCTCGCCCAAGCCTGTCGGACTTCGCCGTCTTCGGTGGCAACGTCGCCCACTTCACCAATGACCCGTGGTGCCTGCGGCTCATCGAGGCCACCTCCCCGGCGATCCTTGAGCACACCCGCCGACTGCAGAGCCCCTCCCAGCAACAGCACGGCCAATGGTTCGAGGCCGACGACCTGCCCGAGTCGCTGATCGCCGTGCTGGCCGAGACCGGTCGTCACTACCTGCCGTGGGTGGCCGAGGCCACGGTCACCGGATCGGCCACGGTGACCTTCGAGGGTGGAGCCACCGCCCAGATTCCAGCCACCGAGTTCCTCAAGCAGGCCCGGGGGATCCTGCTGGCTCGCTACGTCGAGGCCCGATCCCCGCTCCTTGACTCGATCCTCGAGGCCGCGGGGATCCTCGTGTACTTCGCCGATCACGCCGACCAGGCCACGGCCATCCCCGACCCGCTCGTCCTGCCCCGGCCGTCCGACAACCGTCCCTATCCGGCCGGTTCATGACCTGACCGGAACAGGAACGTGCGAAGGGGGCTTCGATCCCTCCGACTCGAGGCTGTTGGGTGATCCACCGTGTGCCGGTGCCCGATGCACACCTCGTGGCCATGCGGCACCACAGAGTCCGGTGGACCGCCTCGGTAGACTTCGCCCATGACCGATCGGCCTGAATCCTCGACCAGCGTGAGCTTGCGCAGCCCCTCGAACCCCGGACGCGACGTGCAGCGAGTCGGGACGGCCAAGTTCCTCGGCCAGGACGTCGGCAAGATCCACGATCCCGTCTGGGCGGTCATCGGCAACCTGGGTGACTCGCAGTGCTACCTCGGCGTCACCGAGAAGGTGGCCGCCGTCCAGGCGGCCATCGCCCGCCGGATCGAGAGCGACGACCGGGCCAATCGCCTGATCGCCCCGGCCTTCACCGTCGGTGTCTCCGACGGCCAACTCAACGGCACCCCCCAGATGCGCTTCTCGCTCATCGGTCGAGAGCTCGTCAACGATGCAGCATCGAGCCACATCGCTGCGAACAGGATCCAGGGACTGATCGCCGTCGTGGCCTGCGACAAGCCGCCCGTCGGCACCGTGGCCGCCTTGGTCGAGCAGAACATCCCCGGCGTGATCCTCTCGGACGGATCGATCAAGCCTGGCATCGACCCGGAGACTGGGGACCGGATCGACCTCGTGACCGCCTTCCAGTACGCCACCAGCACCGACGACGAGGCCCGTGCGGCGGTCACCCTGCACGCGTGCCCCGGCCAGGGTAGCTGCGGTGGGATGTTCACCTACAACACCATGCAGACGTTCATCGGGGTTCTCGGCCTCGAGCCGCTGCACATGATCGCCCCGCCGTCGGATGATCCGCGGCGCATCGAGCAATTCCCCGACGAGCTCATCGACTGTCTGGTCACAATGACCAACCGCGGGATCCGACCGCGCGACATCGTGACACCCGCGTCGCTGCGCAATGCCCTCATCGTGACCATGGCCATGGGTGGCTCGACCAATGTGATGCTCCACAGCGTGGAGATCGCCCGGGCAGCCGGCATCGACCTGTGGACCGAGGTCCTGAGCCAGGACGAGTTCAACGACCTGTCCCACCAGCTCCCGGTCATCGTCAACATGCGCCCCTTCGGCGACTACTCGATGGTCGATGTCGATGTCGCCGGAGGTCTCCCGACCATCGTGGCCGAGCTGCTCAGTGCCGGCTTCCTCGACGGATCGACCCTGACCTGTACCGGTGAGACGTTGGCCGAACAGGTGGCACGCCTTGCTCCTCCGGCTCCCGACCTCGAGGTGATCTTCTCGGTCGAGCGCCCGTTCAAGGACACTGGTGGCCTCCGCCTGCTGGCCGGCAACCTGGCCCCCGATGGCGGAGCCATCTTGAAGCTCGCCGGTGTCGAGAGCGGCATCGTCAATGGGATCTTCACCGGCTCCGCGCGAGTGTTCGACAGCGAGCACTCGCTGATCGAGGCCCTCGATGAGCATCCCGAGAGCTTCGAGGACAACGACATGGTGGTGATCCGCTACGAAGGGCCTCGCGGCGCTCCGGGCATGCCCGAGATGCTCGACCCCACGTCGAAGATCACCTCGCTGTGCCGCAAGCACGGGATCACCATCGCCCTCATGACCGATGCCCGGTTCTCGGGTGGGTCTGTCGGCCTCGTCATCGGCCACGTCGCCCCCGAGGCACTCCTCGGCGGGCCCATCGCTCTCGTGGAGGATGGGGACACCATCACGGTCGACATCAACCACAGCCGCCTCGATTGTGCCGAGCTCAACGACCCGACCACCCTGTCGGACCGCCAAGCCGCCTGGGAGGCGGCCGTCAGTGCCAATGGGGGCATCCACCCGGCCGCATCCGTCATCTCGCACCGGATGCTCAAGCGCATGCGGGCCATCGGCCTCCCCGCACTCCTTGGCGGAGGGATGTCCTCCGACTGACTGGGCATCTGTGATCTTGCATCGAGATTGACCCGGACGCGGTGGCCTTCGAGCGGAGTCGGTCCATGACGAGGTGGCCGCGTCCCTCGACTGCACACCCGTGTGCTCGGGACCGACCTGCACGCCTGGCGCTGTCTGGCGTTGTGGCGGCCAAGCCGACTCGAGTTGGTACCCCTCAAAGGGGGCCATCGCTGACCCGACCGGCTCGCCGACTCGTCGGTCGACCTCGTGGTCATCGACGACCACGGTCGAGTCGGGTGCTTCCGCCGGCTGTGACGAATAGCGCGGCCCGGAGGCTGGCTGATCCTCGATGACGTTCAGCGCCTCCCTCTGCGTTCGAGGGCATCACTGTGCTCGAGGGGTGGGACCGCAGTGACGTCGCCGAGTTCCCACCACCGCTCGAGAAGGCAACGAGGTCCTTGTTTCGCCGATCACCCGGGGGCAATCGGCTGCGGGTTCAGAGCCCTAGGAGGCGGTGCAGCAGATCGAGCTGCGCGGCGACCTCCGGAGCTGTACCGGTCACGCGCACCACCTCGGGCGAGCTGGCGAAGGGTCGGGCCCCGAGGCCGATGACCAGCTGCCAGACCTCAGTCGGGCTGAGTTGTGCTCCCGCCCCTGCAGCGCGGACCAGCGTCCACGCCCTCCCCACCTGCTCGGCCAGCGGACGAGCGTGCCGATCCACGATCCACCCCAGGCGCGGACCATCCACCGTCGCTTCGATGCTCATGATGCGATGAAGCTCCGGTCGTCGAGCCGAAAACGCCACGAAGTGCCCGAGGGATCGTCGAAACACCTCGACCGGGGCGTCATCGATCCCACTCAGATCGCCGAGCTGCCCGGTCAACTCGGCGAAGAGGTGATCGACCGCTACTTGCCAGAGTTCCTGCTTGGATCCGAAGTGGTAGTTGATCTGGGGCTGGTGCCACCCGGCTCGCTGGGCGATGGACCTGGTGGAGGCCGCCTCGAAGCCGTGGGTCGAGAACTCAACCAAGGCGGCGTCAAGAAGTTCAGTCGCCACGGCTCCCGACGGACGGCGTGTCCCCTTGTTTCCCGCCACGGTCTGTGTCATTATCACATGATAACAAGTGAATGGAGACGCAGTTGTTCCGCATCGTCAACATCGCCGGTCGGGCCGCCATTGAGCTCGATGGTGGCTACCACGACCTCGGTCGGCTCACCTCCGACGAATCCCTCTCCGACCCGATGGCGTGGATGACACGCACCGCTGAGCTCCACGGCCTCGCCGAGCAGTGCGTCGGTCGAGCGGCGGACGGGCAGATCGCCGCGGTGCGGCTCGACGCCCCCATCCCGACACCACGGCAGGTGTTCGCCATCGGCCTCAACTACGCCGACCACGCCGCCGAATCCGGCATGGACCTGCCTCCGGCGCCGCTGACCTTCACCAAGTTCCCGTCGTGCATCGTCGGGCCCAATGCCGACGTACCGCTGACTGGCGACCTCGTCGACTGGGAGGTCGAAGTGGTCGTTGTGATCGGCGCGCGGTGCAAGGACGTCGCTGCGTCGCAGGCTTGGGACGTTGTGGCCGGCCTCACCCTCGGCCAGGACGTGTCCGACCGAGGGGTCCAGTTCACGGGGAGCCCGCCGCAGTTCAGCCTCGGCAAGAGCTTCAGTGCCTTCGGTCCCATCGGGCCAGCACTCGTCTCGGTCGACAGCTTCGCGGACCGCGATGACATCGCCATCAGCTGCGCCGTCAACGGCGAGCAGATGCAGTCCTCGAGCACCGCTCACCTGATCTTCGACATCTCCACGCTGGTGGCCTACCTCTCGTCGATCTGCGAGCTGTTCCCGGGGGACCTCATCTTCACCGGCACCCCCGATGGTGTCGGAATCGGCCGAGGGCGGTTCCTTGTCGAGGGTGATCTGCTCGAGTCGGAGGCCGAAGGGATCGGCTCGCTCCGCAACAGGTTCGTCGCCGGGACGGGCGTGATGGCGCTGTGAGCCTGCACCGCCTGCTCGGCTTCACCGCCGGCGTTCCGGACCCCGAGGCCGTCGCCGGCTACTACACCGAGATGGGCCTGACCGGCGACCCAACCGCTGGGTTCGCCGGCAGCGATGGCGGAACAGCCATCCGCCTCGCCGAGTCCGACGTCCGACGGTTGCACCGGGTCGAGGTGGGCTGCGAATCCGAGGCCGACCTCGTCGCCATCGCCAGCCGGCTATCCGACGGTGAGGCCAACGTCACCATCACCGACGGCATGGTGGTGGTGGTCGACGACGCCACGAAGGTCGAGTTCGCGGTCCTCGTCGTGCCTGCCGCTCCGGCACCGGCCCCCGCAGAGCTCGCCCCGGTCAACGCGCCGGGCGCAACCGTGCGTCCGAACAGGCGCGCCCCTGCAGTGTTCCAAGCGGCACGAGCACCCCGACGGCTCGGCCACATGGTGATCGGCACACCGAGCATCGGCGCCACACGGGACCTCCTGGTCCAGGGCCTCGGCTTCAAGGTCAGCGACGAAGTCGAGGGCATCATCACCTTCCTGCGCTGCTCGACCGATCACCACAACGTGGCCTTGGTGGAGTCGCCCGTCCCTCTACTCCAGCACTATTCCTTCGAGTGCGACGACATCGATCACGCCGGCCACAGCGCCACCAAGCTCCTCCGAGGCGATGCCGACCGCCACACCTGGGGCATGGGTCGCCACTTCGCCGGGTCGAACTTCTACTGGTACCTGCGCGACCCCGCAGGCTCCTATGTCGAGTTCTACGCCGACATGGACCAGATCACCGATGACGAGGCGTGGGATTCGGTCGGCCGGACGACCTTCGACCTCGAGCACGTCGCCAACGCCTGGGGCCCCGAGATCCCGCTCGAGTTCATCGTGCCTCCGGACCTTGCGGTCCTCGAAGCAGCGTGGCGTCGATGACCAGCGACGTCGTCATCGTCGGAGGCGGGCCCACCGGCCTCAGCCTCGGCCTCCTGCTGGCCCGATCCGGCCGTCGGGTCGTGATCCTCGAGCGCCACGAGGTGCCCTATCCGCTTCCCCGGGCAGTCCACTTCGACGGCGAGGCAGCCCGCATCCTCCAGGCATGTGGACTTGGCGAGGTTCTGCCTGACCTCTCCGAGCCGGCAGACACCTACGAATGGCGCAACGGCGATGGCCAGGTGCTCCTGCGCTTCGGGATCGCTGGGCCCAGCCGGTCGGGATGGCCGGCGTCGAACATGTTCAACCAACCCGACCTCGAGGAGGCGATGCATCGGCAGGTTGTCGACACCCCGCTGATCGACCTGCGGCTCGGCACCGAGGTGACGGGCTTCACTCAGGACGCCGACGAGGTCCTCGTGCAGCTTGGCGATGGTGACGAGATTCGAGGGTCCTTCCTCGTCGGGTGCGATGGTGCGAGCTCGCCCACCCGCGAAGTACTCGGGATCGAGATGGAGGATCACGGATTCTTCTTCGACTGGCTGGTGGTGGATGTGGCATTGCGCAGCCCCCGAGCCTTCGTGCCCATGAACCTGCAGATCTGCGATCCCGCTCGACCGACCACCGCCGTCTCGGGTGGTCCCGGCCGGCGTCGCTTCGAGTTCATGTGCCTGCCCGGAGAGCAGCTCGACGCCCTCGACAATGAGGCAGCGGCCTGGCAGCTGCTCGAGGCCTGGGATGTCCGGCCGGAGACCGCCGATCTGATCAGGCACGCCGGCTACCGCTTCCGGGCACGCTGGGCGAAGCAGTGGCACCAGGGACGGGTGGTGCTGGCCGGTGACGCCGCCCACCAGACGCCACCGTTTGCCGGCCAAGGCATGTGCGCTGGTCTGCGCGATGCCGCCAACCTCGCCTGGCGTCTTGACCTGGCTCTGGGCGGTCGCGATCACCTTGGCCTGCTCGCTGGCTACGACGACGAGCGGATCCCCCAGGCCGCTGCGGTGATCGGCTTCGCCATCGAGCTCGGCAAGGTCATCTGCATCCCCGATATCGAGCAGGCCGCAGCACGCGATGCGCTCATGGCCGGTGGCGCCGAGAGACCCCCAACTGAGTCGCCCCCTCTGCCCGGCCTGACCACCGGCCTGCTCTTCGCAAGCCCCGGGGCTGGTGAACTCGGGCTCCAGGCACCGGTTGCGTTCGGGGGAGAGGCCACGCTGCTCGACGAGGCAGTGGGCCTCGGCTGGCGACTCCTGTGCTCCGACGGACCAGACCAGGTCGACCCTGAGCTCGCTCGCTTCTTCGCCGACCTTGACGGCATGGTGGTCGACCTCGGACCAGGACGTGACGTCGACGGGGCGTACACCCGCTGGTTCGACGACCTCGGAGCCACCGCCGTGCTTCAGCGACCAGATGGCTACGTCTTCGGCAGCGGGACCGACCCGGAGGTCCTGCTCGAATCACTCCAGCGTCAGCTCGGCTGAGCCATTCCGGCCATCGTCGTCGCCCGGCGGTCTGTCACCAGTCGTCATCGATTCGGTTGGCGTCCATCCACAGCTGCAGACCTGCCGTGGCGCCGAGGAGCCCGCCGAGGATGCACCGCAAGACCAGGACCACCATGGCCCCGACGCTACGAGAACGCTGCGACAAGTCTCTGAACCCGGGATCAGCCGGTCGTGGATCTCGTGGCGGTGGTGCGGGGCAGCGCCATGGTGGCCAGCAGACCCACGAGGATGAATCCCGCAGCGCTGAGGGCGACGATGCTGGCGGCGTCAGCGGCCGCCTGCGATGCGGCCGCCACCACGGCGGTTCCATGTGGCATGGTGCCGAGTGAGCTGATGGCTGAACCACCCGAGCTGCGCACCACGTGGGTGATCTGCTCCTGAGCCGACACCGGGAGACCGGGAATGCCGGCGAGAGCAGAGGCCGTGCGCCCGCCGAGCTGGGTCAACAAGATGGTGCCGAGGACGGCGACGCCGAGGGCGGAGCCCACCTGACGAGCCGTCGACTGGATACCCGAGGCCTGGCCCGAGACCTCCACGGGCACGTCCACCAAGATCACTCCGGTCAGCTGGGCCGTGGCCATCCCGACGCCGAGGCCGTAGACGAACAGGCAGCCGGCCAGCGCAGCCGTCGCCACCGTGGGGCTCAGGAGCAGCCCCAGCCCGGCGATGCCAAGCACCTCGAGTCCAAGGCCGAGCCGAGCCACCCCTCGTGCTCCCATCGCCTTGGCCAGCTGCGGGGTCGCCCCGCCGATCACGAAGGTGCCGACAGCCATGGACAAGAACAGCCATCCTGTGTCGAGGGCACTGAAGCCGAGGACCCCCTGAATGAAGAGCGGGAGCACGAAGAGCATCCCGAACTCCCCGAAGGAGACCACCGTCACCGCAACGTTGCCGGCGGAGAAGCTCCGGATCCCGAACAGGCCAAGGTCGACGAGGACCACCCGGCCGGCGGCCGATCGCTGACGTTCGAGGGCGACGAAGCTCAGCAGTGCCAGCGCAGCGACCACGAAGGCAACCAGGGCTGGCGACGGCCACGAGACCGGCCAGTGGAGTGTTCCAACGCTGAACGGGGTGACCTGGGCCCACCAGCCATAGTGCTCCCCCTCAATCAGGCCGAAGACCAAGGTGGAGAAGCCGACGATGATCGCCACGTTGCCCCACCAGTCCATCCCCCGTCGCACGGTTGGGTCCTTGGTCTCGGGGACGAAGCGAGCGATGCCGAGAAGCACGATGAGGCCGATGGGGATGTTGATGAAGAAGGCCCACCGCCATGAGAGGTCAGTGGTGAGCCACCCGCCGAGCAGTGGTCCCACCGCCGCCATCCCGCCGATGGTCGACCCCCAGATGGCGAAGGCGATGGCGCGGTCCTGGCCCACGTAGGTGGCATTGACCGTCGAGAGCGTGGCCGGCAGGATCATGGCCCCGCCGATGCCCTGGAGCAGACGTGCCACGATCAGCGCACCGCCGCTCGGGGCGAGAGCGGCGAGCATGCTGGCGGCCACGAAGACGACGGTGCCCAGAGCGAAGAGCCGGCGACGGCCCCAGACGTCGCCAAGGTGGCCGAGCGAGATCAGCAGTGAGGCAAAGACCAGCGAGTAGATCGAGTTGAACCACTCCGAGGTGTTGGCGCTGACGTGGAGGTCCTTGATGATCGTCGGGACCGCGACGTTCACGATCGTGGCATCCACGATGATCATCGAGACTCCCAGTGCCACAAATGGCATGGGAAGCCACTTGGACCGACCCGACGCAGGAGTGCTCATGGTGTCGATGCTCCCACTTCCTCGTGCTCGCTGAGGCCATCTGATCCAGGGAGCCCGACACGGGAGGAAGCGAATCTCGCCAGCCGGGCCCCTCCGGCGCGAAGATCCGTCGATGGACTTCGCCATGGCACTGGACGCGATCGACGAGGGAGTGGACCCTCATGAGGCCGCCAGCGCGCTGGTCGCCGCCATGACCCCCGAGGAGCGGCTGGGGTGTCTCGAGGGCGACGGGCCGTTCTGGGCCGGCCTCTCTGAGCTCGGTCGGCTGGGCTACCACCTTCGCTGCTTCCCAGCCGCCGGGGTGTCACGACTCGGCATCCCCGGATTCACCTTCTCCGACGGACCACGAGGCGTGGTGGTGGACCGTGCCACCGCCTTCCCCGTCTCGATGGCTCGTGGAGCCTCCTTCGACGTGGACCTCGAGGAGCGGATCGGCAACGTCATCGGCACTGAACTGCGGGCCGTGGGGGCCACTCTCTATGGCGGGGTCTGTGTCAACCTGCTCCGTCATCCAGCCTGGGGCCGAGCCCAGGAGACCTACGGTGAGGATCCTCACCACGTCGGTGAGATGGGCGCAGCCCTGACCCGGGGCATCCAGCGCCACGCCATGGCGACGGTCAAGCACTTCGCCGCCAACTCCATCGAGAACGCCCGATTCCAGGTGGATGTCGAGATCGCCGAGATTCCCCTCCACGAGGTCTTCCTGCCCCACTTCCGGCGGATCGTCGCCGAGGGTGTGGCCTGCGTCATGACCGCCTACAACCAGGTCAATGGGCAGTGGGCCGGGGAAAGCCACCAACTGCTCAGCGAGATCCTCCATGACGAGTGGGGGTTCAAGGGTTTCTCGATCAGCGACTGGATTTTCGGCGTGCGCGACGGTGCGGCGTCGGTGGCAGCCGGCCTCGATGTCGAGATGCCCTACCGCATGCGACGCTCGATCTCGGTGCCCGAGGCGCTCGCCGATGGGTCGTTGACGTGGGACCAGGTCGACGCCTGCGTGGTGCGGACCATGGCCACGCTCCTGCGCTTCGCACCGATCCTCAGTGCATCGGTCCAAGGCCGCGACGTGCTCAATTGCGCGCCCCACCGCGCACTTGCCGCCGAGGCCGCGAGACGTACCTTGGTGATGCTCAAGAACGATGCCGTTGGCGACCAACCCGTGCTCCCCCTCGATCCGGCGACGACCGGGACCGTGGCAGTCATCGGCCGCCTCGGCGACGCCGTCAACCTTGGCGACCAGGGATCGAGCGAGGTCTGGGCCGTTGACGTCGTCACCGCCGCTGCCGGCATCGCGTCACGCCACGACACCGTGGTGGTCGATGACGGGTCCGACCTCGACCGGGCCGCAGCGCTCGCTAGCGCTGCCGACGCGGTGGTGCTGGTCGTGGGTTGCACGGCAGCCGACGAGGGCGAGTACCTGGGATCCGATGGCATGGCGGCCCTCTCGGCGCTCTTTCCTGGAGCCGATGACGACGCCGACGTGGCCGCCTATGCCCGATTCGTCGAATCCACCCCCGAGGTGGTCATCCCCAAGGATCTCAAGACGAAGGACCCGACGGGATTCGCCAAGGGCGGCGACCGCACCTCGCTGCGCCTGACCGAGAACGACGTGGCCCTGATCGAGATGGTCGCCGCTCGCTGCGCCCAGACCATCGTGGTCATCGAAGCCGGCTCAGCGGTGCTCACCGACGAGTGGGATGACCGTGTCCCCGTGGTGCTCCAGCGCTTCTACGCCGGGGTCGAGGGTGGAACCGCGCTCGGCGAGGTCCTCTTCGGCGATGCCTCCCCGGAGGGCCGACTGCCCTTCTCCGTGCCGCGTCACGAGGCCGACCTGCCAAGCTTTGACCCCTTCGCCGAGCACATCGTCTACGACGAGTGGCACGGGTGGTGGAAACTCGAGCGCGAGGGCAGCGAGGTGGCGCGGCCCTTCGGCTGGGGCTTGTCCTACTCGAGCACCGAGATCGCAGACGCCGAGGTCCGCGTCGTCGGCGGCGACCTGGTGGCGAGCGCCGCGGTGCGCAACACCGGAGATCGCGACGACCGGGCGCTGGTCCTCGTCCTCGGCCAGCGCGACGGCACCGAGCGCCGCCGCCTGGTCGGGTTCCGCCGCGTCGATGTTGCCGCCGGAGAGCTGGCGACCATAGAACTCACCCTCGACGAGCGTGCCCTCCTCGAGCGCGACGTGGTGGCCCACGCCATGGTGCGTCGTCCCGGGACCTGGCGGTTCTGGGTGTGCCAGCACCTCGGCGAGACCCCGGAGCCGATCACCCTCGACCTGGCCTGAGCCTCGCCCGGGGACGAGGTCCGGCCTAGCCTGAACCCATGTCCGGTCATCACGAACCGCTCACGACACTGCGCGGCACCTTCGTCGACTCGGCCGGTGTGCTGCGCGCCAAGCAGGTCCCCATTGAGCACGCAGAGGTGTTCGGCGACGCTGGCCTCGGGGCCTCGCCTGTCTTCTCCACCTTCACCGCCGACGACCAGGTCGCCGCCTCCCCCGGCATCGGCCCGGTGGGCGACCTCCGTCTGCGGGCCGACCTCGAGGCGGCAGTGCCCATCGGCGGCGGGATCCTCTGGGCGCCCACCGACCTCATCGACCAGGACGGCCAGGCGGTCGCCACGTGCCCCCGCACGGCGCTGCGCCGGCAGGTTGCCCTGGCCGAGTCGGCCGGGCTGCTCCTGCGGACCGCCATCGAGGTGGAGTTTGTGCTCTACGAAGACTCGACCGGCAGGCCGATGGCCAGCCAGGCCTACGGGCTGTCCAGCCTCGATGCCCATGAGGCCCTCATCGACGACCTCATGGCGAGCCTGATCGACGTCGGACTCACCCCCGAGCAGCTCCATGCCGAGTATGGCCCGGGCCGCTTCGAGGTCTCTTTCGCCCCGTCCGACCCCTTGGCCACCGCCGACGGCAACGTGCTCGCCCGCATCGTGATCTCCACCGTGGCCCGTCGCCATGGCTGCGTCGCCTCCTTCTCGCCCAAGCACTCGCTCGACGACGTCGGGACCGGGGCGCACCATCACCTCTCAATTGCCCGCGATGGCGTGGCCCTGCTCTCCGGCGGCCAGGGTCCCCATGGGCTCACTGCCCCCGGTCAGGCCGTCGTGGCCGGCCTCGTCCACCACCTCCCTGAGATCCTCGGTGGCCTCGCCCCGTCGGCACCCTCGGCGCTCCGCCTTGCGCCCGAGTCGTGGTCCGGAGCCTTCGCCTGCTGGGGCCTCGAGAACCGTGAAGCGGCCGTGCGCCTCTGCGAGGCCAATCACGGAAACCACCATGGCGCCCATCTCGAGGTCAAGGTCATCGACCCTTCCGCCAATGTCTACGTGGCCGGGGCCCTCCTGCTCGGGACGGTTCGGATGGCGATCGCTACGCCACTCGACCTTCCCGAGGAGATCACGGTGGACCCGGGAACCCTGCCCGCCCATGAGCTCGCCCGGCGGGGCGTGCGACCGCTTGGAGCGAACCACGGCGTCACGCTCGATGCCTTCGCCGCCTCGTCGCTGGCCGCCGAGATCCTCGGCGAGGGTCTCCTCGGCCCACTCGTCGCAGTGCGTCGCCACGAGGTGGCTCTGTTCGACGAGCTTGGTCCTGAGGCGATCGTCGAGCGACTCCGCTTCGTCTGGTCAGCCTGAGGCGGCGACACTGACGGGTCGCGGCCTGATGCCACTCGCGGCGGCGGTCAGCGCCACTGAGCGCTCCCGGTCAGCGACGTCAAAGAGCCGGGCACCGAGCATGAGCTCATCGGCCCCGGTTCTGTCGGCGAGTGCGGCGAGGCCTTCGGCTACTCGCTCAGGGCTCCCCACCACATGGGAGGCACAGGCATGGTCGATCAGCGAGGTCTCGGCCGGGGTGTACGGGAAGGCGGCGGCCTCCTCGGGGCTTGGCAACTGTGCCGGCCGGCCCTGTCGCAGGAACAGCGTGCTGAGCCGAGAGGGGCCTGCCAGCCAGGCTGCCTCGTCGTCATCAGGTGCACACACCACCGCCACGCCGAGCATCACATGGGGCTCCTCAAGGACGGCGGAGGGTCGGAATTGCTCTCGATAGGTGGCCAGCGCGGCCTCAAGGGGCTCGGGGCTGAAGTGGTACGCGAAGCTGAACGGCAGACCCAGCATGCCGGCGAGGTGAGCTGAATAGGTCGACGAACCCAGCAGCCAGATCTCTGGAAGCGGACCTCGACCCGGCATGGCCAGCTGCTCGCTGGCCCCAGTGAAGTAGCCGATGAGCTCGACCAGGTCGTCGGGAAACTGGTTCGCATTGCCCCGACCGAGCGCTCGAGCCGTCTTGAGGTCCGTCCCGGGCGCTCGTCCTATGCCAAGGTCGATCCGTCCCGGGTGCAGTGCCTCGAGGGTCCCGAACTGCTCGGCGACGACCAGGGGCGCATGGTTCGGCAGCATCACCCCGCCTGACCCGATACGAATGGTTGTGGTGCGTGCCGCGAGATGAGCCGCGAGCACGGCCGGTGCGGCACTCGCCACGCCGGGCATTCCATGGTGCTCGGCCACCCAGACTCGAGACAGGCCCGCCACCTCAGCCGCCTGGGCCATGCGAGTGGCTTCGGCCACTGCCTGCACGGGCGTGGCCCCGGCGACCACCGTGGCGAGCTCGTGCAGTGAGAGCGCGGTCATCACGCTCGACCCTATCGGCAGGCCGGACGATCGTGGTCCTGCCGTGGCAGACTCTCGAGCGTGGACCAAGGCCCCGTGACGATCGACGCTGCCATCATCGGCGTGCAGCGCGGCGGCACCTCTTCTCTGGCTGCGGCCATGGCGGCGCACCCTGAGATCTGCCTCGCCGAGGGCAAGGAAGCCCACCTCTTCGACCGTGCCGACGTCCAGGAGCACGGACCCGATCCGGAGAGGCTCGATGAGCTCTTCGCCAAGCGCCGGCCGGGATCGGTTCTCCTCGATGCCACTCCTGCGTACCTCTACATGCCAGGTTGCCTCGCTGCCCTGAAACGTCACAACCCGGCGATGCGGGTCATCACCGTGCTCCGCGATCCAGCCGAGCGGGCCAGGTCCCACCACGCCCTCGAGAAGGCCCGAGGATGGGAGAAGCTCGACTTCGCCCACGCCCTCCGAGTCGAAGATGAGCGTCTGGCCGAGGACCCAGATCCCATGAGTCTGCGGTCCCCCACACGGGTCTTCGCCTATCGGACGCGAGGCCGCTACCACCGACAGGTGGCTCGAGTTCTCGAGTACTTCCCCGATGCCCTCTTCCTGCGGTTCGATGACCTTGTCATCCGACCCGCCCCCACGGTGGCGATGGCGCTGGCTCACCTGGGCCTGACCCCCCTCGACGAGACCGGTCCCCTGCCCAAGCTCAATGGCCACCGGGGCTCCGATCATTCGTGGCGCGAGACCATGCTGCGACTCGAGCTGCGCCGGGACACCCGTGCCACCGAACGGCTGCTCGGCTGGTCGGCTGGAACCATCAACCGAGCCCGAGCCCCGCGGTGAGCGCGAGACTCCGCTCCTCGCTCGCCATCACGATCGCCGGCGTCGTGGTAGCAGTGATCGGTCTCGGCTGCCTGGGGCTCCAGGCCACCCGAGCCAATGCCACCATCTCGGCGCAGCGTTCCGCCAGTGTGGTGGCCGACGCCCGGCTCGATGCGGCGTATTACTCCTGTGTCGATCGCCAGGCCCGAAGCCTGATCACGCCCGCCACCCCCGTCGCCTATCGATCCGGGGCCTCGCTCGGCGAGGCTGTGGTGCTGAACAAGGCGGTGGCCTCGTGGATCACCCTGAGTCCCCCTGGCACTGAGCCTGATGGCTGGCTGGGCCTCCGGCACATCGGCGGCCCTGGAACCTGCCTGGGTGATGTCGTGACCCTGCGGGCTCGCGGGGCTGACGGTTCGTGGATCCTGCGCACTGGCCATGGGGCAAGCGTTCCCGGAGCAGGCCCGCCACCGGCGCCACCCCTGTGAGCACGCTGGCGGCCGCCGCACTGGGCCTCGCCCTGCTTGGGGTGCTTGGGGTGCTGCCCGTTATCGCCCTCCTCGGCGTCCGGTGGCTCAGCCTGGTCCTGTCGCCGGTCGCCGGCGCCATCGTCACCGGGCTGGCCGCGGCAGCCGCCCTGTCGTGCGGCGGTCCCCTGCTCGTGTGGTCTTGGCTTCTGGCCGGGCTCGGGGCGGTTCTGACCATCGCGTGGTGGGCATGGCGGCCCGAACTGCGCCCATGGCCCCGGACCCCGAAGGCCCCAGGCGATGCAACCGCCCGGTTCGGGCCCCTGGTCCTCGGTGGGCTGCTCAGCATCGTGGCCGCCGGCCTCAGCCTCCGCGGCCTGGCCACCCCAACCGTCGGCTTCGACACCCGAGCCCTGTGGTCGCTGCGAGCCGGTTGGATGCTCCACGACCACCAACAGATGCTCCTCGACTTCAAGGTGCCCGAGTTCCTCATCGGGCAGTCGGGCTACCCCCCACTGGTGAGCTCCGAGGCCGCCTTCATCTGGGGGATGACTGGCCTCCACACCGCCCGCCTCGAGGTGGTGGTGGTGGCCCTGATCGACATGCTCTGCCTGCTTGGCCTAGCAATCGGGATCCTCAGTCTCGGTCACCGAGCCACCGCGCTGCGAGATGGTTGGCGAGGCCTTCTGCCGGCGGTGGTGGCAGCCATCGTGGCGCCCGCGGTCGTCCTCATCGGCGCCGGGATCACCGAGCCGTTCCTGACCAATGGCTATGCCGATCCGATGTGGTCACTCTCTGCCGCCGGGGCCGTCCTCTTCGGCCTTATCCTTCCCTCGACCCGTTCGAACCAGGCTGCCGCCGTCGTGCTCCTCACGGCCGCAGGAATGTCGAAGCAGGAGGGGATGTTCACCGCTCTGTGCATCCTCGGCCTCATCGTGGCCCGACAGCTCGGGCGCCTTCCTCGCGCCCCTCGGCGCTCCGCGAGACTGCTAGTCCTCTTGGCCACCGCTGGCGCAGCCGTTGGAGCGATGGCGGCCTGGCCGACGGCCATCGCCATCACCGGATCCCGACAGGTGTCGTCGCCGCTGTCGGCCTCGAGCACCTGGGTCCACCGAGCCCACGCCGTGGCGACCGGATTCTCACCCTCGCTCCATGTGCTGGCGGTCGCCTTGGCGGTATCGATCGTGGGCGGCCTCCTCCTGCGATCCACGCGCCGCCGCCTCGAGCTCGGCCATGACCTGTGGGGGTGGGCGGGGCTGACGGCCGGGCTCGTCGTGGTCGGTGGCGTGCTCATCACTGGCTCGGCCGCGATCGGACCGTGGATCGAAGGCAGCGTCCACCGGGTGACGCAGTTTCCGGCCATCACCGGGTGGCTCATCGTGGCCGTGTGGACGATCGTCGGTGCCACCGCGGCCGCTGGCGGGACGCCGACCGAGGCGGTCCCCGGCCGATCGGCCACGTAGCATCGGCCCGTGACGCAGGCATCCGAGGCGGAGAGACGCTCCAGCATCCCGGTGGGCCCTGACCCTGAGGCAACGGTCGTGCGGATCGCCGGCCTCGACGGGATTCGTGCTCTCGGGATCCTCTTGGTCTTGGCCTTCCATGGCGGCCTGTCCTGGGCATCGGGCGGCTTCTTCGGCGTCGACGTCTTCTTCGTCCTGTCCGGCTTCTTGATCACCGGCCTCTTGGTGGCGGAGTTCCGCCAGCACCGAGGCATCGCACTGCGGCGGTTCTGGGCCCACCGGGTCCGTCGCCTGCTGCCGGCCCTGCTGGCCATGCTGTCGGCCGTGGTCATCGTCGCCTGGATCGGGGCACCGACCGACACGCTGGGCAAGCTGCGCAGCGATGGGCTCTCGACCCTGCTCTACGTCAACAACTGGCACCAGATCCTCAACGCTCAGGGCTATTTTGCCCAGCTCGTCACTCCGCAGCCGCTCCTGCACGCGTGGAGCCTCTCGATCGAAGAGCAGTTCTACCTGCTCTGGCCCCTCCTCGTCCTCGGGATCCTTGCGCTCACCCGCTCCCTCGTCGCCCTCCTGGTCGTCACCCTGGTCGGGGCGGCGGCCAGCGCCGTGGCCATGGCGGTGCTGTTCGCCCCGGGGCTGGCGGCCAATCGCTCGTACTTCGGAACCGACACCCGGGTCCAAGCCCTCCTGCTCGGTGCAGCCCTCGCCATCATGCTGGCCCGACCCCTGGGTCTTGGCGGCAGTCGAGATCTCTCCGGCGCACTGGTTCGGGATCGTCAGCTCACCGCCCGAGGGCGCACCCGACTGGTGACGGTCGGGATCATCGGCATCATCATCATCGGGTGGATGACTGCCACCGTCGACGCCAGCTCGCAGTGGCCCTACTTCGGCGGGTTCGGACTGCTCGGCGTGGCCACGGTCGGTCTCATCGCCTCGGTGGCCCTCGTGCCCGACAGCCTCCTCGCCCGAGCGCTCTCGGTGGGTCCGATCCGCTTCATCGGCGCCATCTCGTACGGCCTCTACCTCTGGCACTGGCCGCTCTATGTGCTGCTCGATCACAGTCGAACCGGTCTGTCGGGGCTCTGGTTGCTCGGCCTGCGGCTCCTCGCTTCCTTCGCCGTGGCCATCGCCTCGTACCACCTGCTTGAGATGCCGATCCGACGCGGTGCCCTTCCCGGCTGGCGCGGGGCGGTGGCGGCGGTCATCGCAGTGGCCCTCACGGTGGCACTGTTGGTGACGGCCACGAGGGGAACGACCGGGGCGCACCCAGCCGCCGGAACCGGCCTCACCTCGTCCGAGCAGCAGGCCCTCGTCGACCACGGGGCCTTCGCCGGGCATCCGGTGCGCTTCATGCTCCTCGGCGACTCGGTGGCCACGACGATGGCCCTCGGTCTCCGGTCCGAGGCGCAGGGCCGATGGGGAATCGACACGCAATTCACCCACACCGACCTCGGCTGCGATCTCGACCCGGCCGACACCATCGTGGTCTCCGGTTCGACCGTCCCTGCCTCCCCTGGTTGTCGGGACTGGCAGGCAGTCTGGTCTGATGCCATCGCGGCGGAGCACCCTGAGGTCGTCGGCCTCCTTCTCGGAAGGTGGGAGATCGTTGATCGCCTCCACGATGGTCGTTGGATGCATATCGGCCAGCAGGTCTGGGATGCCCACCTCTCCGAGCAACTCAACCGGGCGATCGGTATCGTCTCGTCCCACGGTGCCACCACCGTGCTGTTCACGATGCCCTATGTCGATCCTCCTGAGGCCCCCGACGGATCGGTGTGGCCGGAGAACAATCCGGCCCGAGTCGATGCCTACAACCGGCTGGTCCGCTCGGTGGCGGATCGACACCCCGGCGAGGTGACGGTGGTCGACCTGAACCGGATCGTCGGGCCAGACGGGAGCTACACCTCGATCATCGACGGCGTCACCATCCGGAACTCCGATGGCATCCACTTCACCAAGTTCGGTGGTCTGTGGTTGCGGTCCCGACTCCTCCCGACGATCGGTCGACTCGGTCTAGGCCTGAGGCGATGACCACCATCGGGTTCGTGACCTCGCGTCAACCGCTCGGTGGCTCGGGCGATCAGATCGGCGCATGAGCCTTGGGATGGAGGCGAAATTGGTCGATCACCCGATCAGATTTCTGCCGAGCAGAAGGCGGCCAACGCCACCGCCTCTCGCTCGAGGTGCTGGGTGAACCCGGCCAAGATGACCTTCTCGGCCGTGGCACCGATCAGTGGGATTGAGACGTCGAGGTTCCCGGCGATGGTCTCAACCGTCTGTCCGGTCTCGTCGGCAAACGCGATGGACGCCTGACAGCGGAGCAGGCCGTCGTAGTGGTCGGGGATCACGGTGAGCTGGCCCTCATGATGGGTGAGATCGATGGTCGAGTCGATGACCCACGTCAGCTTGTCGCGATCGAGGGCCATGGCTGCCGGGCCCGAGATGTCACCGGCGAAGCGATACCGCACGCTTGTGTGCAAGGTGTTGTCGGTGACCGTCGCGCTCAGCAGCACTGGGGCCTCGAGGTTGGAGGCGGCAGTCGCCAAGGAGGCGTAGTAGGCCGGGTTGGCCAGCGCCGCCTCCACGGCATGGCGCGGTGCGGCGATGCGCTCGGAGGCCGAAAACCTCATTGGCTCAGGCCCTCGGCTCCATCGGGGGCATCCCCAGCTTGCGGTGGTCCCACGTGACCGTGCGGTCCACGACAAGCTTGTAGATGGTCCGGTTGTTGAGCATCACCTCGACAAACGGCCGCATCTCCTCGGTGTACTCAGCCTGGTAGCGGTCGAAGACGCTCACGCCGACCTCCCAGATCTGTTCGGGGTCGTCAACGATTTCGGCGCGGCCGACCAGCTCGACGCCGCGCAGCTGGTCGTAGGTGTCACCGTCTTCGAACAGGCAGGTCATCATCGGGTTGCGGGCCAGGTTGCGGGCCTTCTGCGACTTGGCCTTGGTCTCGATGGCGATGCAGCCATCGACGAATCCGTACCACATGGCCACGGCGTGGATCGTTCCATCGTGGTTGAGCGTGCACATCGTCATGGGGCGTCGCTCGTGGAGAAAGGCCGTCACCTCGTCGTCACTCATCTTGATCTGCGCTCGCTGGTTCACACCCAGCGGTGCCGGTGCCTCATGATCGGCCATCTCGTCTCCCCTCAGAGTCCTCGCCGCAGGATAGACCCCCGGGCGACTCGCATTCCAAGAGTTCACCTCGGGATCACCCCGCTTTCCCACCGAAGTCGCCTTCGGTTTACCTCCCCCTCGTACCATCCATTCCATGGCCACGCCGGCGATCCCGATGACATCGTCGCCGCGGCCCACCCGGTTCGCCCCGACCACCCTGTGGATGGGGCGGCCTGCCGCGCGGTGCTCCGCCCGCCGTCGCGGCTGTCTCGAGACGCTCCCCCTCGGCTGTCCCCCTCAGCCGACGGGGGCGTCTCTAGTTCGACGGCTCCCCGCCAAGCCATCGTGTGGCGCGTCGCAGGCTGAGCGATGACAAATCTGCTTGAGATGCGCTTTGGCAATCGCGCCGGCGGAGCCCCGCTCATCTTGGTGGTTGACGACGAGTTTTCCTATCGCGAGGCCCTCAGCCTGGGCCTCGCCGCCGAAGGCTTCGAGGTCGTGACGGCCGCCGATGCTGCCGAGGCCCTCGTCGCCTTCTCGAGTCGCACCCCTGACCTGGTCCTGCTTGACGTGATGCTCCCCGATCGCTCTGGTCTCGAGGTCTGCAAGGAGATCAAGGCCACCTCGAACGTCCCGGTCGTCATGGTGTCAGCTCGGTCCGAGGAGGTCGACGTGGTCGTCGGTCTCGAGCTCGGCGCGGCTGACTACATCGCCAAGCCCTATCGGCTGCGCGAGCTGACGGCCCGGATCCGCGCCGTGCTCCGGCGAGCCTCGTCGGAGGAGACCTCGGAACGCCGCGACCGCGTCCTGCGCGTTGGCCCCGTGAGCCTCGATCCCGAGCGCCGCGAGGTTCGGGTTCATGATGACCGCGTCGATCTGTCGCGCAAGGAATTCGACCTCCTGCTCCTGCTGATGTCACGGTCCTCAATGGTGGTGACCCGCGAAGAGTGCCTCGACGCCCTCTGGTGGGGCCAGGACCTGCTCGACTCTCGCACCCTCGACGCACATGTCAAACGACTCCGTCGCAAGATCGAGGCGGATCCCGCCGAACCGCGCCACCTCATCACCGTGCGCGGCGTGGGCTTCCGGTTCCAGTCCTAGCGCACAGCCGAGCCACCGCCGATAGGTTTGGATCATGCACACTGGCGACCTCGCACCCGACTTCACCCTCACCGACCAAGACGGCACAGAGCGGACACTCTCTGGCCTGCTCACCGACGGTCCAGTGGTGCTGTTCTTCTACCCAGCGGCGATGACGACCGGGTGCACCAAGGAGGCCTGCCACTTCCGAGACATCGGTGCCGAGTTCACGGCCCTCGGAGCCCAGCGGGTCGGGATCTCCATGGACGACGTGGCCAAGCAGGCCGAGTTCTCAGCCAAACATGGCTTCGACTACCCGCTCCTCGCCGACACCGACGGCGAGGTCGCCCAAGCCTTCGGCGTGAAGCGCCGCATCAGTCTGCTGCGGACCAAGCGCTCGACCTTCGTCATCGGGACCGATCGGACGGTGCTCAGCGTCATCTCCTCCGAGCTGTCCATGACCACACACGCCGACAAGGCGCTCGAGGTGCTCCGCCAGGCCGGCTGATTCAGCCTGCCTCGTCGTGCGGCACGTCGTTGAAGTCCACCAGCTCGGAGTCACCGGTGGCCGAGGTCGGCACGGCGGTGATGGCATAGCCATCGACCACGTCCACCTCCATCAGGGCATCGACATGGGGTCGTCCCGACCCGCTCCACTTGGCCTTGGCCTGCGCTTTGGCGGTCACGGTGTCGTCAGCCACCACGAAGACGGTCTCGTGATCCTCAGCCAAACGGCCGGGTCCACCGCTGCCACCAAGCAGGACAGCGAACAACCGACTCATGGTTCGTCGGGTCGGAGCGAGGCGGGGACGTAGTAGCCGTTGATCGGCGTCTCGCGCACTGCCAGCACATCGGCCAGTGCCGGGAGGCGCGCCGAACCGTTACGGAGGGCCTCGGCCGTGGCTTGGCGGTTGTTGGTGTAGACGAGGTCGGCATCAGTCGCCGCCGGGTCCACCCAGACGGCGGCGATCAAGACGCTCCTGTCCGCGGCCTCGGCCGAGATGGTCCCGTCGGCAACGGCATCGAGCACCCCCGAGGCCACGCCCAGCTGCGCTGCTCCCCAGGTGAGATCTCCGTGGCCATCCGACGCAATGGTGGCCTTGTTCACAAAGAGGGTCATCGGCTTGACCGGCACATTGGGTCGGGCCACCACCACGAAGGCCGCATGGCCCTGGCGCGGCGTCGCCAAGGCCGTGGCCCAGGCCTGGCCGACAGGACCCTCCACGTCGCCGAGCATGGTGTTGAGGTGCGCGGCCTCTGGGCCCTCGCCCACGAAGGACTCCCCGATCTCGATCATGCGGCCGGCCAATGGTTCGGGGGGACATCGTGGGGCATCGTCCGACCGTATCGGATAGCCCGGAGCAGCTCTGAGCTCTGGGTCCCAGGCGCCGTGTCGTAGCCGAGGAGGCCCACGTGGCGCAGCACCGACCCAGCGATGGGGCTGACGCGATGCAGAGAGCGGCGACCCTCGAAGACGAGCAATGTCCCGGCAACCATCGGCAGGGTCACGATCCCGGTGGCGTCCCCGTCAAGCACCCGCTCGACAATGTCATAGTGCTCGTCATGGTCGGCACGCACCTTGGGAACCACCTCGAAGGCCCCGCCTTCCGCGGCCGACTGGACCGCGAGCGAGACCACGAAGTCGGTCTGGTCGAAGTGCCACTGCAGCTGGTCGCCCTCACCCATGACCGCCAGGTTGAGGGCCCCGAAGGGGTCTGCGTAGCGATAGATCTGGCCCCGGTCGAGGATCGCCTCGATGAGGCCGAGAACGGCATCGGACTCGTAGACCGCCCGCAGCGGCGAGTCGAGGCCGATCAGGTCGTAGGCCACTGCGCCGACGTCATAGGGCATCCACCGGCGGCGGGGGTGATTCTCGGCGAAGGCCTCCTCGTCAGGGAGCTCGAGATAGGCGGTGCCCGGACCGGTGGATCGGTGCGCCCGCGGTGCGTGCGCCGCCGCGTCGGCAACCAAGGCCTCGATGGCCTCGGGGGTGACGAAGGCCGGCAGCTCGGCATATCCCGACTCGGCCAGCTGGGCTCGACCCGTGGCAATCACCGTGGCCAGCACTTCGCTCGTCGGGTCATCAACGGGGTAGCGATCAAGATCGATGAGCGCGAGGGCGGGGTCCGCAGAGGTCATCACCCACGAACCTAGCCACCATCGCACGACGCGGTCCACGCATCCGTAGCCTTGGGCTGTGGCTCCCCGCATCGCCGTTGACCTCGCGCCATTGCGCGAGAGCCGAGACTTCCGGCTGCTCTTCGCCGGTCTGCTCGTGTCCATGCTCGGGAATCAGCTCACCACGGTGGCCATCCCGTTCCAGGTGTTCTCCATGACCCACTCCTCGCTGCAGGTCGGCCTGGTCAGCCTCGCTCAGCTGGTGCCCCTGGTGGTGGGCTCCTTGATCGGCGGAACCCTCGGAGACGTCATGGACCGCCGCCGGCTCATGGTCATCTCATCTGCCTTGAGCGCACTGGCCGCCGCCGGCCTCATGGCCAATGCCCTCCTGCCCCATCCCTCCTTGGTGGCCATCTACCTGATCAGCGCCCTGGCCGCCGGACTCCTCGGCCTCGCCAGTCCGGCCCGCACCGCCGCCATCCCTCGGATGGTTCGGCCTGAACTGCTCGTCGCCGCGTACTCGTTCAACCAGATCGTCATCCAGGTGGCCACCATCGTTGGTCCCGCCATCGCCGGGATCCTGATCGCCACGGTCGGGCTCCCCTGGACCTTCGGCCTCGACGCCGCCAGCTTCGGCGGGCTTCTCGTCACCTCGCTCCTGCTCCGGCCGCTCCCACCTCAGCACGGTGGCCAGACCGCCGGCCTGCGCTCGATCCTGGCCGGCATGTCGTATCTCCGGGGCCGCCAGGCACTCCAGGGCATCTACCTGATCGACCTCAACGCCATGATCTTCGGCATGCCCCGGGCCCTCTTCCCAGCCCTGGCGGCGGGCCTCTTCCACGTCGGCCCCCAGGGCCTCGGCCTCCTCTACGCCGCCCCCGGCATCGGAGCCCTCGTGGGAGCCTCCACCACCGGCTGGGCCGAGCGCGTCGAGCGACGCGGGCGGGCGGTGGTTGTGGCGGTCATCATCTGGGGCGCCGCCGTGGCCGTGATGGGAGCAGTGCCGTGGCTCTGGGTGGCACTGGTCCTGCTGGCCATCGCCGGGTGGGCCGATGTCATCTCCGCCGTGCTGCGCAACACCATCCTGCAGACATCGATCCCCGACGCCATGCGCAGTCGGCTCTCTTCGTTCCAGATGGCCGTGGTTCAAGGTGGCCCTCGCCTCGGAGACGCCGAGGCGGGCGCCGTCGCCGCGGTGTCGTCCACCGAGCTCTCGGTGATCTCTGGCGGGGTGGCCTGCGTCCTTGGGGCCATCGCCATCGCCCGGCTCCTGCCGGGCTTCTGGGAGGAGCGTCACCAGCCCGGCGAACTCGCTCCGACCTGAGGGTTCACCCGGCGAGTCAGTGGAAGGTCATGCCTCCGTCGGCCACCAGCACCGAGCCGGTCACAAAGCTGGCCAGGTCCGAGAGCAGGAACAGGGCCGGGCCGACCATCTCATCAGGGTCGGCCAACCGGCGCATCACCGAGCTCGCCCGCATCGCCTCGATGGCCGCCGGCGGGTTGGCGGCCATCATGTCGGTGTCCACGGCTCCGGGAGCCAGGGCATTGACCCGGATCCCCTTCGGCGCCAGCTCGGCCGCCATCGAGCGGGTGAGCATGAGCAGGCCGGCCTTGGCGGCCGCATAGAGCGCCAGGCCGTTGCCCGAGGTGAAGACACCCACCGAGACCACGTTGAGGATGCTGGCGTGGGTCGATGCTTCGAGGTAGGGGGCGGCGGCCTGAGCCAAGAACAGCGGTCCTCGCTCATTGACCGCCTGAGACTTCTCCCAGCCTTCGGGCGTGATGTCCCCGAAGCGCTGAGCCAGGGCATTGGCGGCGTTGTTCACCACCAGATCGATGGCCCCGTAGGCCTTGACCGTGGCCGACACCAAGGCATCGATGTCGGCCAGGTTGCCCATGTTGCCTGGCACGGCAATCGCCTCGCCTCCGGCATCCACCAGCTCAGCCACCGTCTCGACACAGGCGTCTGCCTTGCGACTCGACACCACCACCTTCGCCCCACACGATGCCAGCGCGAAGGCCAGCGCTCGGCCGATCCCGCGCGAGCCTCCAGTCACAATGGCCACCTGGCCGTCGAGATCGAAGCTCGCTTTGAGTTGCTCACGGTCCAACATCGGTCTCCTCCTTGGTCCGCAATTCCACCTTGGTGCGTCCCGCCAGCTGTCCGCAGGCAGCGTCGATCTCCTGGCCACGGGTCATCCGGACGGTGGCCGTCACCTGCCGCTGGGCTAGGCCGGCGGCGAATTCGGCCACGCGCCGGGGCGTCGAGCCGCGAACCAGGTAGCCCGGAGTCGGGTTCAGCGGGATCAGGTTGACATGTGCCGCCAGCGGCCGGGCATAGGCCGCCAGCTCGTCGAGATCCCGGTCGGTGTCGTTCACCCCGTCGATCAGGGCCCACTCGAACGAGAGGCGCCGATGGGTTGTCTCCACGTAATCAGCCAGCACCTCGGCCAGCACGCCGAGCGGGTAGGTCCGGTTCAACGGGATCAGCGCGTCGCGCCGACGGTCGTCAGCGGAGTGGAGCGACACCGCAAGGTTCACGGCCAGAGGCTCCGCGGTCAGGTTCCGGATACCCGGCACGTGACCGACCGTCGACACGGTGAGGCGCCGGGCGCCGAGACCGAGGGGGCCGTTGAGACGGTGGAGGGCCGGGGCCAGGTTCTTCCAGTTGGCCAATGGCTCACCCATCCCCATGAAGACGATGTTGGACACCCGGCGAGGGGCGGCGGCGCGCGCCGCGATCACCACCTGCTCGACGATTTCCCCGGTGGTCAGGTGCCGGGTGAACCCGGCCTGGCCCGTCGCGCAGAAGCTGCACGCCATGGCGCAGCCGGCCTGCGTCGAGACGCACACCGTCGATCGTCGCTCGTAGTGCATCAGTACGGTCTCGATCAGCGCACCATCATCGAGCTCGAGCGCCCACTTGACCGTGCCTCCGTCGTCAGCCGATCGCTCCGACACCACCGTCAAGCCAGCGGGGAGAATCTCGGCCAACCGACCTCGCAGCGCAGCGGGAATCTCCGTCATCTCGTCGACCCGTCGGAGACCACCATGGAGTCCATCGAAGACCTGCCGAGCCCGGTAGGCCGGCTCTTCGGGGAGAAGTTCTGAGAGGTCCTCGAGCTCGAGGTCATAGGCAGAGCGCACGTCTCCACGCTACGCCGGACACCTCGGGTGGCCGGACAGGCCATTCGCGGGGCAGAATGCCCTCTGGTGTCGGCCCACAGGGGGTCGCACACGGATCGATATCGAAAGAAGGACCCCCATGGAGCTCAAGGGAACGTCAGCCATCGTCACCGGAGGGGCCTCGGGCCTCGGTGAGGCCACCGCCCGCACCCTCGCCAACCGCGGCGCTCACGTCGTCGTGGCCGACCTGAACGCCGAAGCCGGCGAGGCCTTGGCCAAGGAGATCGGCGGCACCTTCGTGTCGTGCAACGTCACCGACACCGACCAGGTGATCGCCGCCGTCGAGGCAGCTGCGGCGGCGGCACCGCTCTTCAGCGTCGTCAACTGCGCCGGCGTCGGCTGGGCCACCCGCACCATCGGCAAGGACGGCGAGTACGCCAGCGCCCACGACCTCGAGCTCTACCGTCGAGTCATCGAGATCAACCTGGTCGGCACCTTCAACGTCTGCCGGATCGCGGCAACCAAGATGAGCGCCAACACCCCTGACGAGGACGGCTGCCGTGGCGCCATCGTCAACACCGCCTCGGTGGCGGCCGAGGACGGCCAGATCGGCCAGGTTGCCTACTCGTCATCGAAGGGCGGGGTCGTCGGCCTCACCCTTCCGTTGGCCCGCGACCTCTCGGCCATCGGTGTTCGCGCCAACTGCATCCTCCCGGGCCTGATCGACACCCCGATCTACGGCACCGGCGAGGCGTCCGAGGAGTTCAAGGCTCGGCTCGGCGCCGGCGTCCTGTTCCCCAAGCGTCTCGGCCGCTCCGAGGAGTTCGCCACGCTTGCCGTCGAGCTGCTGTCGAACAGCTACATCAATGCCGAGTCGATCCGTATCGACGCCGGCATCCGCATGCAGCCGAAGTGATGACGGGCGGAGCGATCCGCCGCTGATCTCCGACGATCCCCGGGCCCCATGGCCCGGGGATCGTCGCGTCCCGGCTCAGCCCGACGGTCGCGGCCTCCGTCAACGTGGGTAGCCTCAGGATGAGACCAGGAGGTCGACCATGGATTCGAGTGACTGGGACGAGCGCTACGCGGGCCGAGAGCTCGTCTGGACCGATCGAGCGAACGAGTTTCTGGTGGAGTTCACCAGAAGCCTCTCTCCCGGCCGATCGCTGGATCTCGCCGGGGGTGAAGGCCGGAGCTCGGTCTGGCTCGCCGAGCGGGGCTGGGATGCCACCTGCGTGGACTTCTCGCCCGTCGGACTGGACAAGGCCGCCAATCTGGCCGCCGCTCGAGGGGTGACCGTCACCACCATCGAGGCCGACGCCACCTCATGGCGCTGCGAGGACCCATTCGACCTGGTCGTGATGCTGTACCTTCAGCTCCCTGAGCCAGGGCGCGCCCGCGCCCTTGAGGCCGCCGTGGCCTCCGTGGCACCGGGCGGGACCCTGGTCGTGGTGGCCCATGACATCGAGAACGTGACGAGTGGCCACGGCGGTCCTCAGGATCCGTCAGTCTGCTACCAGCCCGACGACGTCACAAGGGTGCTCGGCGACCTCGAGACCATCGAGACGGGTCGCCGGATCCGCGTCGTGTCGACGCCGGAGGGTCCGGCCGAGGCCATCGACACCGTGGTGGTCGCCCGGCGACCGACAGGCTGAGACCTAGCCCAGCTCCCGATCAGGCTCGAGCCCGCTCGGGCAAGGTGTAGGTCGAGGAGCCGAGGCCGAGGATCAGTGCGCAGATCATGGGGAAGACCACCATCATCACGCCGAAGAACGTCCCCTTGCCGAAGGCTTTGGCGATCTCGATGTAGACGATGAAGACAACCACGATGTTGACGAACGGGATCAGGAACAGGATCCACCACCACCCGGGCCGGCCGGCAACCTTGCACATCGTGTAGAGGTTGTAGATCGGGATGATGGCTGCCCATCCGGGGCGACCGGCCTTGAAGAAGATCATCCAGAAGGCGAGGATCTCGAGGACGAGGACTATCGCGCTGCCGACCATGAACGGCGTCGAGAGCGCCGAGCTCGCTGCGATGATTCCCGACATGGTGTGACCCCCCTAGGTTGTGTGCGCCAAAAATTACAGCGCGGGGAGTCAAGAGGAGGGGACCGTCAGTTGCCGCGGCCGAGGTTGTCGAAGCGGGCCAGGTGGCTGCGGAACACCAGACGTGCAGTGTCGGTCGGTCCATTGCGGTGCTTGGCGATGATGACCTCGGCCTCAGGGGAGGCCTGGGGATCGTAGGCCTGCTCGCGGTAGAGGAACATCACGACATCGGCGTCCTGCTCGAGCGAGCCGGACTCTCGGAGGTCCGAGAGCATCGGGCGCTTGTCTTGGCGCTGCTCGAGGCCACGGGACAGCTGTGAGAGCGCCACCACCGGGCACTCGAGCTCACGCGCCAGGATCTTGAGGCCACGGCTCATCTCAGCCACCTCAACCTGCCGATTCTCTGCTTTGGAGCGGCCCGTCATCAGCTGCAGGTAGTCGATCATCACCAGGCCCAGCTCACCGTGCTGCTTCTTGAGTCGGCGAGCCCGGCTCCGGATGTCCATCACGGTCAGATGGGGGTTGTCGTCGATATAGATCGGTGCGTTGGAGAGCCGGGTGACCTGGTTGTTCACCTTCACCCAGTCAGACTCGTTGAGCTGGCCGAGCTTCATCTTCTGAGCATCGACGCTCGATTCTGAGGCCAAGAGGCGTTGGGTCAGCTCGAGGTGGCTCATCTCGAGAGAGAACAGCAGTGCCGGCTTGCGCTCCATCACGCCCACGTGGACGAGGATCCCGAGAGCAAAGGCTGTCTTTCCCATGGCTGGTCGAGCGCCAATGATCGAGAGTGAAGACGGCTGGAGGCCGGATAGCACCCGGTCGACGTCGATGTAACCAGTACGGATGCCGGTGACCTGACCACCATTCTTGGACAACTGGTCGATCCTGTCGAGACTGGGGTCGATCAGATCGTTCAGCAGCACCATGGTGTCGGCGCTGCGCGAATCGGAGATCTCCATGAGCTTGATCTCGGCCTCGTCGACGGCCTGCTCGACATCGGACGGAGAGGAGTAGGCCAGGTCGGAGATCTCTCCTGCCACCGCTGCGAGACGCCGCAGGGTGGAGAGTTCCTTGACGATGGTGGCGTAGTGCTGCACATTGGCCACCGATGGGGTCGTCGACTGCAGCTCGACAAGCTCTGCCGGATCGGCGACCAGATCTGCGGCCAAGGTCCGCTTCATCTCGTCGGTGACGGTCACCACGTCGACCGCTTCGCCACGGTCGCTCAATTGGGTCATGGCTCGGAAGAGGTTGCCGTGGCGGGGCTTGTAGAAGTCCTGCGCCGTGCAGACCGCGGCGGCGATGTTGATGGCATCGCCGCTCAGCAGCATGGCGCCGAGGAGCGATTCCTCGGCACTCAGATCATGCGGTGGGGTACGAGGCCCGCTCGATCCGGGAGATGGGTGGAGCTGACGGGGGCGAGGAGTATCGAAGGCTTGGACCATGAGACCTCAACTGTCGCCTATCGAGGCTGGGGAGCGATAGGGGGAAAGCCCGTGGATCTTGTGGGGACAACCCTGTGGGCAACCGAAAGATGGATCCACGCGACCAGTCTCGCTGGCGCCTGTGACAACCAATGGCGGGACGCGAACGAGGCGCCCCGATGGGGCGCCTCGTCGCACTGCTGGGAGCTGGTACTCAGCCCTGTGCGATGACCTCGATCGAGACCTCGACGACCACGCCGTCGAACAGCTCGATGGCCACCTGGCTCGAACCGACCTCCTTGAGGTGCTCTGGGAGGATGACCTTGTGCTGGTCGATCTCGATGCCCTTCTGGCTGGCGATCGCCGCGACGATCTCCACGGGACCCACCGAACCGAAGAGTCGGCCACCGGCGGCAGCGCGGGCCTGAATGCCGATGACGGCACCTCCGAGCACCCCGGCTTGCGCCTGGGCGGCGGCGCGGTCCTTGGCGTCACGCATGTCGCGAGACTTGCGCATCGACTCCGCCTGCTCTTCCATCTTGCCGTTGGCCTCAAGGGCCTTGCCACCAGGGAAGAGGAAGTTGCGGGCGTAGCCGCCTGCCACCTCGACGACGTCGCCGCGACGGCCGACGCCCCTGATGTCCTCACGAAGCAACACCTTCATCAGATCTCCTCCTCGGTGCTCTCGACGGCCTCGACGGCCTCGACGACGGCAGCGTCCTCAAGGGTCTCGGCGACCTCGTCGGACACCTCGGCCTCCTTCGCAGCCCCCTCGTCACGACGCGGGCCGCGATCCGAACGCTCTGGGCGGTCGCCACGGTCCCGACGGGCCGGACGCTCGGTCACCGTGCGCTGGGTGTAGGGCAGCAGGACGAGCTCACGAGCCGTCTTGATGGCCTCGGCAACGTCGTGCTGGTGCTGCTCGCAGTTTCCGGTCACCCGACGGGCGCGGATCTTGCCCCGGTCGGACATGAACTTGCGGAGCGTGTTCAGGTCCTTGTAGTCAATCCAGACCGTCTTGTCGCGACAGAACTGGCATGGCTTCTTCTTGAAGCCGCGCTTGAGGTCCTTGGGATTCCTCTTCGTCGTTCGGGTAGGGGGTCGTGCGGCCATTAGAAAGGCTCCTCGTCGTATCCATAGCCGGCGCCTGCCGCCGGCTCATTCTGGGTTGTGGCAGTGGGGCGGGGGGCCGGTCGGCCGCCACCACCATCGCTGCGTTCATTTCGGGTCACCTGGGCGCTGGCCCAGCGAAGGGAAGGTCCGATCTCATCAGCCCTAATTTCGACCACCGAGCGCTTGTCGCCCTCCTTGGTCTCCCAGGAGCGCTGCTCGAGACGTCCGGTCACCACCACGCGCATGCCCTTGGTCAGGGACTCGGCGGCGTTCTCGGCCATCTCAGCCCAACAGACCACATTGAAGAAGGAGACCTGCTCCTCCCACTCTTGGGTCTGTCGGTTCTGCCAGCGACGGTTCACGGCCACGCCGAAGGAGGCGTTGGCCTGGCCGCTGTTGGTGAACCGGAGCTCGGGGTCGCGGGCCAAGTTGCCCACGATGGTCACGGTGCTGTCAGCCATGGTGCGCTCCTCAGACCTAGGCCGCAGCCACGACGGCGTCGGGGATGCGGATGATCTTGTGGCGAAGCACCTCATCGGCGATCCGCAGTGTCCGGTCGAGCTCGGCGACGGTTGACGGCTCGCCAGTGAAGCTGACGATGACGTAGTAACCCTCGGTCTTGTGCTTCACCTCGTAGGCGAAGGGACGCCGTCCCCAGCGATCGAGGGCGCCGGCCTTGCCGTCAACCTCATCGATCAGTGCCAGCGACCGATCAAGCGAGGCCTGGATGGCCTGGGGCTCAATCGATACGTCATAGATGATTACGGCTTCGTAGTGCCGCATGTGCAACCTCCCTCTGGACCGGCCTGGTGGCCGGGCCCCACGACTCTCGCGGGGCAGGGTCTCAACTGTCCCTCGTCTGTGTGACGAGGGACTGACCACTCTAGACGTTCTTCGGCGACAGCACCGCCGGCCGGACTCGATCAGCCCTTGAGGTGGCTGCGCAGATCCTCGGAGGTCACATAGGACTCAGCCGGGCCGGGGAAGCCGCCGGAGCGGACGTCCGCCACAAAGGCCGCCACCGCTCCGGTCAGCAGGGTCGCGCCGTCAAGGTACTGGCGGACGAATTTGGGCGGCGTGCCGGCGCCGAGACCCATGGCGTCGTGGAAGACAAGGACCTGACCATCGGTGGCCGGCCCCGCACCGATGCCGATGGTCGGGATCGAGCGCTCGAGGGTGATCGCCGCCCCGAGGCCGTCGGGTACGCCCTCGAGCACGACAGCGAAGCAACCGGCCTCCTCAAGCGCCGCCGCATCCTGGCGGATCACGTCGGCGGCATCGGCGGAGCGGCCTTGAACCTTGAAGCCGCCGAAGGCTCGGACCGACTGCGGGGTGAGCCCGAGATGTCCCATGACCGGAATCTCCGCGTCGATGATGGCCCCGATCACCTCAAGTCGGTTGACACCGCCTTCGAGCTTGACGGCGTCGGCACCGGCTCGCACCAGTGCCGCCGCCGACCGCACGGCCTCTTCCACGGTCACGTGGTAGCTCAGCCACGGCAGGTCGCCGATGATCAGTGCCGCCGGTCGGGCAGCGGCCACCGCTGCGGTGTGATGCACCATGTCGTCGACGGTGACCCGAAGCGTGTCCTCGTGACCGAGGACGACGTTGCCCACCGAGTCACCGACGAGGATCAGGTCGACCCCACCAGCGTCGACCAGGCGGGCCGTGGGTTCGTCATAGGCCGTCATCATTGCCAGTCGCGGCCCGCCGGCGGAGGCCTTGGTGGTCCGGATCGCAGGGACTGACGTGCGACGTGTTCTCATGATCCGCTCCTCGACCGCCGGGAAGCCGGCGTGGCTGCTGCATCTCCGGGGAACCGGCGAAGCAGGTGATGGAACTTGCAGGCGGTGCAGACCTCGACCGTGTAGGCCTGAACCGGCTCCTCTCGACGCAGAAGGCGCTTGAGCTCGGTGGCCGTCCCGGGGCAGGTCCCCCCGGCGGGAAGCTTGGCCCCGAACACATAGGTGACCTCGACCGTGACGGCGCCGTCGCACACCGGGCACCGGTCCTCGGTGGGACGCCCGATGTTGCGCGCCGCTCGAAGAAGTTCAGGGTGAGCGTCGCAGACGTCCTCGGCCGACAGACGTCCCGATCGAACCGCCGCTGCCTTGGCATTGCGCACCAGCCGGTACTCGACTGATGCCTCTCCCGGTCCCGTGACGCCCTTGGTCCGACTCACCTCCAGAACCCTAGCGGCGATGGCCAGCCTGATCTCCTGCAGCATGAACTACCCATTCGTTATATCGATGCGATATGATTATCTCGTGCTTGAGCTCGCCATCCTTGGACTCCTCGGAGACGGACCTCTCCACGGCTACGAGATCCGTCGTCGCCTTCGCGCCCAGATGGGCCTTGTCGCCAACATCTCCTTCGGCTCGCTCTACCCCGCGTTGGCTCGCCTCGAAGCCGCCGGTGATCTGATCGCCCTCGAAGGCGAGACCGAGGCAGCGATCCTGCCCTCAACCGGGTCACTCAGTGGTGAACGAGCGGCACTCAAGGCCCGTCGCCTCGTCGGGACTCGGTCCCGACGGAGCAAGAAGGTCTATCGGATCACCGATGCGGGCCTACTCCACTTCGCCGAACTGCTCAATGCCGCTCCCTCGAAGGATGATTCGCGCACCTTCGGTCTGCGCTGGTCCTTCGCCCGGCACCTCGCCCCGACCGCCCGGCTGGCCCTGCTTGAGCGCCGTCGGGCCCAGCTCGTCCAGCACCTCGACGAAGCAGCGGGGACCGATGGGCTCGACACCTACGCCCGCAGCGTCGTCGAGCACGCTGCCGATGGCGTGGCCCGTGACATCGCCTGGCTCGATGACCTCATCGCCGCCGAGCGAGCTGCTCAACCGCTCACATCCGACCAGGCCGCCTCGGCCCCCCCATCCGCTCCGGCCTCGCCCGGAGTCTGACCAAGAAGCAAGGAGACATCATGCCCACCCCCATCAAGGTCGCCATCGCCGGCGTCGGGAACTGCGCCAGCTCGCTCATCCAGGGCGTCGAGTACTACCGGGGCGCCGACCCCGACGAGATCGTCCCGGGACTCATGCACGTCGTCCTCGGCGGCTACCACGTCAGTGACCTCGAGTTTGTGGCCGCCTTCGACGTCGACGCCCTCAAGGTGGGCCACGACCTGTCCAAGGCCATCCTCGCCAGCCAGAACAACACCATCAAGTTCGCCGACGTCCCCGGTCTTGGGGTCGAGGTCCAGCGGGGGCCGACTCACGACGGCCTTTCGAAGTACTACCGCGAGGTGATCGAGGAGTCCGCTGCCGAGGCGGTCGATGTCGCCCAAGCCCTTCGGGATTCCGGGGCTGAGGTGCTTGTGTCCTACCTGCCGGTCGGATCCGAGGTCGCCCAGCGAGCCTATGCCCAGGCCGCCATCGACGCGGGGGTGGCCTTCGTCAATGCCGTGCCGGTCTTCATCGCCTCTGACGCCGACTGGGCCCGCAAGTTCCGCGACGCCAACGTGCCGATCATCGGTGACGACATCAAGAGCCAGGTCGGCGCAACCATCGTCCACCGGATCCTGACCCGCTTGTTCGAGGACCGGGGCCTCGCCCTCGACCACACCTACCAACTCAACGTCGGCGGGAACATGGACTTCAAGAACATGCTCGACCGTGATCGGCTTGAGTCGAAGAAGATCTCAAAGACGCAATCGGTCACCTCACAGATGGACCACAAGGTGCTCGACGCCGACGATGTCCACATCGGCCCGTCGGACCACGTGCCGTGGCTCAAGGACCGCAAGTGGTGCTACATCCGCATGGAGGGACGCAACTTCGGCGACGTGCCACTCGACCTTGAGCTCAAGCTCGAGGTCTGGGACTCACCAAACTCGGCCGGTGTGATCATCGACGCCGTTCGCTGCGCCCGTCTCGCCCTCGATCGGGGCATCGGTGGCCCGCTGCTCGGACCTTCGGCCTACTTCATGAAGTCGCCGCCCGTGCAGTACCACGACGACGTGGCCATGACCATGGTCGAGGAGTTCGCCGCTGGCCAGACTGGCCCGGTCTGGCCCCAGGACTGAGGTCGACGACCAGACATCGACCCCGGCGATCCCTAGCCTCGGGGTCATGCGCAAAATTCCGACCCGCCCGGCGACCGCGGCTCTCATGGCCGCGGTCGTCGCTTCTGCTGTCGTCGTCGTGACCATCGGCAGGCACCACCCAGCCGCGGGCACGGCCCATCGCACCGAGCGGTCGGCGACAGCGAGCCGCGTTCCGGGCGCCATGGTGGCCGCTCACGGGCCAGGGTCGAAACCCTCGCCGTTGTCAGAGCTCGCGGCGGGCCCGGTCACCAGCCCCACGCCCGCGACCTCGGCCCCCTCGACCTCCGTCGTCGAAACCCCCTGTCTGGTCCCACCCCTCGCCGGTGATGGGGTCTGGCCGGTCGTCGACGGGTCGGTGGCGGGCACCGTCGCTCCGACCTGCGGGATCGTCACCGGCGTCGAGGTCCCATCGAGGACCCAGTGGATCACCGCGGGGTCCCCGTCGAGTTGCACGTGGACGACCTACGCCGACCCCTCCGCAGGCCCAGGGTCGGTCATCGCCACCCGGACGGGAAGCGGGCCGTCCCTCATGGCCTTCACCGACGGAGTCGCCGCCGTCCGGGCGACGGGCTGCGGGGCCTGGGTGCCCTGGCCGGCCTCGGACTCCTACTGGCTCGGCCAGCCCAGCCCGTCGACGGCGCCGTTCGGCGATGGGACCCACCCCTTCTGGCTCGGGATCGCCGACGGGACATGGCAGGCCAGCGGTGGGCCCGACTGTCGCTGGGAGGTTCTGCGGGGGTTCACCGGGACCCCGGCGGACGTGATGGACGCCGGCTCGAGCACGGGACCGACCAGCGTCACCATGGCGATGGCCGTCGGGGGCGACCAGACCGGCGACAACCATGGCGGATTCGCCTCACAAGGGTGCGGCACCTGGACCTATGTGGGCGGCGCCTCAATCGGATGAGCCACCTCCGGGCGATCAGGTCTTCCGGTCCGCCCACCAGGCGTCGAGTCGGCGGCGGGCCTCCTCTTCGCCGAGCGGGCCCTCGTCCATCCGGAGCTCGAGCAGGAAGTCCAGCGCCTGGCCCACATCGCGGCTTGGCTCGATGCCAAGGTGCTCCATGATCTGCGCCCCGTCGAGATCTGGCCGGATGGCGTCGAGCTCCTCTTGGTCGCGCAGCTCGGCGATCCTGACCTCGAGCTCGTCCATCCGGGCGTCGAGCTGCCGGGCCTTGCGAGCATTGCGGGTCGTGCAATCGCAGCGGGTGAGCTCGTTGAGCAGGTCGAGCAGTGGCCCGGCGTCGCGCACATAGCGTCGGACCGCCTTGTCGGTCCAGCCGAGCCGGTAGGTGTGGAACCGCAGGTGGAGCTCGACGAGTGCCACGACCGTGTCGGTGTCCTCGTTCGAGTACCGCAGGGCCTCCATCCGGCGGCGCGTCATCCGGGCTCCCACCACCTCGTGGTGATGGAAGGTCACGCCACCATTGACGAAGTTCCTGGTCTTGGGCTTCCCGACGTCGTGAAACATGGCGGCGAGCCGCAGAAGTCGAATCGGCGAGGTCTTGTCGATCACCGCCATCGTGTGAGCCAGCACGTCCTTGTGGTGATGGATCGGGTCCTGCTCGAGTGCGAGGCCCGGGAGCTCGGGCAAGAAGTGCTCCGCCAACCCGGTCTGCACGATGAACCAGAGCCCCCGGGAGGGGACCTCGAGCATCATCAGACGATCGAGCTCCTCGCGGATCCGCTCGGCCGAGACGATCGAGAGTCGATCGGCGAGTTCGGCGATCGCCCGCAGAAGATCGGGATCCGGCGCCAGGTCGAATCGGCACGAGAACCGGGCGGCGCGAAGCATCCGGAGGGGATCGTCTTCGAAGCTGACCCTGGGGTCAAGCGGGGTCCGCAGGACCCCGGCGGCGAGATCGCCCAACCCCCCGTGCGGGTCGTGGAGCGTCAGGCCGGGCAACTCGAGGGCCATGGCATTGATCGTGAAATCGCGCCGGGAGAGATCAGTGTCGATCGAGTCGCCGAAGGTCACCTCGGGCTTGCGCGAGTCAGGATGGTAGTGCTCGGCCCGGTGGGTCGTGATCTCAAAAACCTTGCCCCGGTGGCGCGCCCCGATGGTTCCGAATCGCTTGCCCTGGGTCCAGACGGCGTCAGCCCATCCCTTGACCAGGGCTTCGATCTCGTCCGGAAGGGCATCGGTAGTCAGGTCGAGGTCGGTCTTGGCCTCCACGGGTGCCGCTCCGTCGAGCAGGGCATCGCGCACCGAGCCACCGACGAGGTAGATCCGGTGCCCGGCCGCCACGAATCGCTCGACCAGCGTCGCCGTGTCGGCCACGAGGCCCCGGAAGCGCTCAGGAACGTTCTCATCGGGCACCTCTTCACGGTAGTTGTCGCCAGCCAGTGCATCGGTACCGTCTAGCGTCGTGACTGTGGCGGCGAGGGCGAGACACCGGCTCGGCGCGGCGATCGCCGTCGTGATCATGGCCGTCGTCGCACCGCTCAGTGTGCCCGCCGGCTCGGCGCCGGCTCCCAATGGCCTGCGTCTGGTCTCACAGACGACCACAGTCCAGCCCGGCTCCGACGGATCAGGTCGCTTTCAGATCGCTTTCACCCGACCTTCCGGCACCGGCGGAGCCACCGTCACCACTCGGCTCTACGCGCCACTGTCGACGCGATCAGGATTCCTCGCCGCCCTGTCGCCTGCTGGTCCGATCTCAGAGATTGCCGAGACCGCTCCTTTGTCGCTCGGCTGTCTTCCCCGGACCGGCGACGACGGCTCGGGCCGTCGTCTCAGCATCACCGTGATGGCCAGTGCCTCGGGAGCTCGCGCCCCTCGACTGTGTGCCGGCGCACCGACCAACCCGGTCTGGATCCTCCGCTGCAGCCTCGGGGGCGGCCGCTGCAGCGGCGTCTATCCCGTGGTCCTCAGCGTGCGATCGGGCTCGCAGGTGGCGTCTCTCACCACCTTCCTCACGGTTGCCGAGGCTCCGGCCGTCGAAGCCCTCCGGGCCAGTCCGATTCTGACGCTCGGGCCAGGAGCAACCGCTGACCAGGTAGCGGGCCTCGCCGGGGCACTGCGCTCATCTCCCGCCACGTCCGCCGACGTCATGCTGGCACCGACTGCTGCCAAGCGGCTGGCGACCTCCTCGACCGGCCGTCGGGCCCTCGCTCAGCTGGCCACAGCGACCAGATCCGAAACCCACGAGGTGGTGCGGTCACCCTTCGTGTCCATCGACCCCGGTGCGCTGTCCGCCTCGGGTCTCTCGGCCCAGATCCCCCTTCAGATCACCCGTGGCGCTCGACTGCTGCGCCGAGCCGGCATCCCATCGACCAGCAGCGCCGGGTGGATCGCGAGCTCTCAAGTCACCGCAAGCACCGTCGGGGGTCTGACGTCAGCCGGTGTCGACCGGATGGTCATCCCGGACACCTCGCTGGCCACTCCGACGTCCGCCAGCCTCTCATGGGGTGAGCCCTTCGCTCCGGCCGGCGCACCTGCCTTGACCGCCCTGGCGGCCGACTCCATCCTCTCGGCTCAGATGACTCCCGGATCGGACCCGGTTCTCTCAGCCGAGCGGCTCCTGGCCGATCTCGCCCTGCTGCACCTTGAGCGACCCAGCCTGTCGGCGCCGCTCGGCGTCGTGCTCTTGCCTCCGAACCCATGGTCCCCCAATCCCGCGTTCGTCTCGACCCTCCTTCGTGGACTGAGCGGCAATCCCCTGGTCGCCTCTTCGACCCTCAGCTCGCTCTATGGGAGCCTCCGCCCCGGGAGCAACGGGGTACCCGCCATTCGCTCCCTGGCCACCACCTCCCCCAGCGCGCCCTGGCCTACCCCCCAGACCAACTCGCTGACCGCTGGCCAGGCGCGGGTGGCTGCCCTCTCCGGATCCATCACCCAAGGGCACCATGTGATCCGCCGCCTGACGGACAACTTTCTCGCTGCCGAGAGTGATCGACTCGGCATCGCCGGCCGGGGATCCTCCATCAGCGCGGCTAGTAGCGAGGTGGACCGCGAGATCGGCCAGGTGGGAATCGGTGGCAGCGACATCACGCTGACATCACTCAAGGGCACCCTGCCCATCACCCTGACCAAGACCGCCGCCTGGTCGCTCCGCGGGGTCCTCACGGTCCACGGAGATCACCTTCGCTTTCCTCGAGGACAGACCAGACACCTCCTCCTCGACCACCCCACGCAGTCGCTGCGCATCCCCGTCGTGGCCGAGACCACCGGTGATCTCACCGTGACAGTGACGCTCTCCACCCCTTCTGAGGGGCTTGTGCTTGCCCATCAGCGAATTGTCGTCCGGGCCACCCAGACCTCAGTGGTCGCCATCGTCCTGACCATCGGCGACGCCATGGTCCTGCTGGTCTGGTGGATCCGGACCTCAACGCGGCGTCCCCGCCGCCGGGCGCGCCGGTGAGCGAGGTCGCGGCACCCCGCTCCGGGCTCATGGCCGCCGTGGGCTCCATGGCCGCCGGCACGGCCATCTCACGCGCCACCGGCGTCCTCCGGGTTCTCGCCCTGGTCTACGTGCTTGGGATCTCCCCACTCGCTGACGCCTACAACCTCGCCAACACCATCCCCAACATGGTCTACGACGTCGTCCTCGGCGGCGTCCTCGGGGCCACCTTCATCCCCGTCTTCATTCAACGTCTGACCTCGACCAGCGAACGCGAGGCCTGGAAGTCGATCTCGGCTGTCGTCACCCTGGCCGTCGTGCTCCTTGCCGCCACCACCGCCATCTTCCTCGCCCTCGCACCCCTCCTGATCGACGCGTTCACCTCGCTCGAGCACGTCCAGCACACCGGCTCGGCACAGCACCTCGCCACACAGCGCCACGTGGCGACCGTCCTGCTGCGCTGGTTCGTTCCCCAGGTCTTCCTCTACGGCCTCCTCAGCATCGGTGGGGCGCTGCTCAACGTCCGTCGCCGCTTCGGCGCCCCCATGTGGGTTCCGATCGCCAACAACGTGGTCTGCATCGGCGTACTGCTCACCTTCGCCACCGTGGCACCGTCGCCGTCGTTGCACTCGGTGTCGATGAGTCCCGGCCAGCTCGCCTTGCTCGGCGCCGGCACCACGGCGGGCGTGCTGGTCCAGTTCCTTCTGCTGCTGCCCAGCCTGACCAAGGCCAAGCTCGGCCGCCTCCGCTGGCGATGGGACCTCAAGGACCCCGCCGTAAGGACCGTGGCTCGCCTCGGCTCATGGACCTTCGGGTTCGTCGTCATCAACCAGGCAGCGCTGTTTTTCGTCATCGCCCTGGCCTTCAGCGTCGGCGGGTCCGGGCCCGTCTCGTCCTATACCTATGCCTATGCCTTCTGGCAGATGCCCTATGCCATCGTCGCCGTCTCGGTGATGAGTGCCGTCACCCCAGACCTCGCCACCCACCACTCCACCGAGGACGAGATCGCTTTCATCGCCCGCTTCGGCTCCGGCCTGCGTTCGGTCCTCGCCATGATGATTCCGGCTTCGGTGGCGCTGTTCCTGTTGGCCAAACCCGCCATCGCTCTGCTTCTCGGCCATGGCAACACCCAGCCTCGCCAGACAGCGGAGACCGGCATGGCCCTCGCCGAGCTCTCGCTAGGCCTCGTGGGCTTCTCGGTGTTCCAGTATGTGGTCCGGGCCCTTCAGGCCATGCACCGGACCAAGGCCGCCTTCTGGCTCTACCTCGGCGAGAACGTCATCAACGTCGGTGCCGCACTGCTCCTGGTGGGCCCTCTTGGGCTCGCCGGCATCGCCCTGTCGGTCTCGGTTGGCTACTCGGTGGCCGCCGTAGCCGGTCTCTTGCTGCTCGAGCACTGGCTGGGTCACCTCGGAAGTCCCGGCTGCTACCGGCCGCTCGGGCGCATCTGTGCGTCGAGCGCCGTCATGGGCCTGGTCATCGCCGTGGTCTCGAACCTCTCGGGCGCCCTCGCTGGTCCGGCGCTCGTCGCCCGGGTCCTTGGGGCCGCCATCCTCGGCGCCGGTGCCTATCTCGGCACTGCCGCGCTCGTGCACACCAGCCAGACCCGAGATCGACCGGGACGTCTGCAAGACTCATGATGTCCGGATCTGCCCTAGGAGCCACAATGCCAACCGTCACCATCATCACCGACTCAGCCGGCGACATCCCACCCAACATCGCTGCCGACCTCGGCATCGTCGTCGTCCCACTGTCCATCCGCTTCGGCGACGAAGAGTTCACCGACTGCGTCGACCTCACGCCCGCGGACTTCTGGGCCAAGTGCGCCAGTTCCTCCGCTCTCCCCGAAACCGCCGCCCCTTCACCGGGGGCCTTCGTCGCCGCCTTCACCGCAGCGCGCGATGCCGGAGCGACCGGCGTCGTCTGCCTCACCATCTCGGCCGAACTGTCCGGGACCTACCAGTCCGCCCTGACCGCCGCCGAGTCGCTCGGGGACTTCGACGTGGCGGTCATCGACACCCGAGCGGTGACCATGGCCGAGGGGTTCTTGACCATCGCAGCGGCTGAGGCCGCCAGAGACGGCGCCTCCGTGGCCTCGATCGTCGAGCTCACGGCAGCGAACATCGGTCGGATCGGCGTCATCGGCTCGCTCGACACCCTCGAACACCTCAAGAAGGGTGGTCGTGTCGGCAGTGCGCAGGCCCTGCTGGGATCGGTGCTGGCGATCAAGCCACTGCTTGAGCTCAAGGACGGCAAGGTGGGTGAGGCCGGTCGCCAGCGGACCAGGGCCAAGGCCATCAGCCACCTCGCCAAGGCCATCCTCGACGGTGCGCCCTATGCCCGGCTCGCAGTGGCCCACGGATCGGCTCCTGACCTCGATGTCCTCATGGCCAAGATCGACGGCGTCGAATGCGACTCGCCGATCGTGGTCACCGAGATCGGCTCGGTGGTGGGCACCCATGGGGGGCCAGGCATCATCGGCATCTGCTGGATGGATCGAGCGTGATCAGCGGGAGTCCGCGCTAGGTTCTCTGTCGTGGGCGACGAGACCAAGGAGTCAGGCAAGCTCGGAGACGATTGGCCGGTCAAGGCCGTCGATCTGATCGATCTGGTGGTCGACACCCTGCGCGACCGGGTCATCCGTCCCATCATCTTGGTTGGCCGGGCCATCGTCTTCGGCCTGCTGATCGCCACCCTCTTGATCGTGATTGCCGTTGCCGCAGGGGTGGCCATTCTGCGTGTCCTTGACAACTATGTCTTCCCGAACGACGTCTGGGCCTCCTACTTGGTCCTCGGCACGATCGTGACGGTCGCCGGACTGTTCATTTGGACCAAGCGCGCACCACGTCACGTCGACCAGCCCACCAGCTGAAGTCGCTGGCAACGAGTTGAAAGGAACGCCCATGGCGATCTCCACGAAGGTCCTCATCATCGGCTCCGGCCCCGCTGGACTCACCTCGGCGATCTACGCCGCCCGGGCCCAGCTTGGGCCCATCGTGATCGAGGGTGAGCCCTCCTCCACCTCCGACCAGCCCGGTGGTCAACTCATGCTGACCACCGAGGTCGAGAACTTCCCCGGCTTCACTGACGGGATCATGGGGCCCGAGCTCATGGGCCAGATGCGGGCCCAGGCCGAACGCTTCGGAGCCGACCTGCGCAGCGAGAAGATCTCTCGCCTTGACCTCTCCGCCCGGCCGTTCCGGGCCTGGGTGGGCGACACCGAGGCCGCAGAGGCCACCTATGAGGCGAGCGTCGTGATCCTGGCTACCGGCGCACGGGCGCTGATGCTCAACGTCCCCGGCGAGGACCGACTCCTCGGCCATGGAGTGTCGACTTGCGCCACCTGCGACGGCTTCTTCTTCCGAGGCCAGGAGATCATGGTGGTCGGTGGCGGCGACTCCGCCCTCGAAGAGGCCACATTCCTCACGCGATTCGCCGACAAGGTAATCCTCGTCCACCGCCGCGACTCGCTTCGGGCCAGCAAGATCATGCAGGAGCGAGCGATGGCCAACGAGAAGATCGAATTCCTCTGGAATGCCCAGATCACCGAGATCCATGGCGACACCAAGGTCGCCTCGGTGTCGCTCGTCGATACGGTCACCGGCGCCGCCTTCACCCGGGATATCGCCGGGGTCTTCGTGGCCATCGGTCACCAGCCCGCCACCGATATCTTCGCTGACCAGCTCGACCTTCATGGCAACGGCTACCTGGCGGTCCACGACGGCTCGCGCACCTCAATCGACGGAGTGTTCGCCTGCGGCGACGTAGCCGACCACACCTACCGCCAGGCCATCACTGCTGCGGGGACCGGCTGCATGGCCGCCATCGACGCAGAACGCTGGCTCGAGGCACAGGGGTCCTAGGCTAGGACCAGATCCTTCGGGAACATCTGCCGGTCCTCCGGCGTTGTGAACGACGACAACCCAAGGAGCATGCCATGAGCGCCAACATCATCACCCTCACCGACGACACCTTCGATGAGACCATCGGGTCCGCCTCGGTGCCAGTCCTCGTGGACTTCTGGGCCGAGTGGTGCGGACCCTGCAAGCAGATCGCGCCGATCCTTGAGGAGATCGCTGCAGAGCAGGCTGGGCGCATCACCATCGCCAAGCTCGACATCGACGCCAACCTGGCCCAGACCCAGAAGTACGGCGTGATGAGCATCCCGACCATGCTCCTGTTCAAAGATGGCGAGGTTGTCGAGCGCCTCGTTGGGGCCAAGCCCAAGGGCGCCCTGCTGCAGGACCTCTCCAAGCACCTGTCCTGAGCACGACCCTGCCGCTGCTCGACGGGTCCTCCGGACCGGCAGTCGCTGACCTGCAGGGGCGACTGACCAGGATTGGGGCAACACCGATCACCGACCCCGAAGGCTCCTTCGGGCCCTCGACTCGCGCTGCCGTCGAGGCCTTCCAGCGCCAGCGGGGTCTACGCATCGACGGGGTTGTGGGAGCCCACACCTGGGCCACCCTGATCGAGGCCGGTGTGTCATTGGGCGATCGGCCTCTGTATCGGACCCATCCCATGTTGCGCGGAGACGACGTGGCCGACCTCCAGAGTCGTCTGTGCTCGCTGGGTTTCGACACGGGCCGGGTTGATGGGATCTTCGGTGACAACACGGCCGAGGCCGTGGCGGTGTTCCAGCGCAACGTCCAGCTTCCTGTCGACGGGATCGCCGGGCGCCTCACGGTCAACGAGATCAACCGAGTGACCGCCAATCACCAGACCCTCTCCCTCGTCACCCCTCTCCGTGAGGCCGAGCGACGGCGCGACGAGCCACCGACTCTTCGGGGCCGACACATTGGCATCGGAGAGAGCGGCGGTCTCGGAACCATCGCCGGCGCCCTCACCCGGCGCCTGACCGCAGCGGGAGCCCGCGTCACGCTCCTCGGTCACCCAGACGAATCAGCCCAGGCCCAGGAGGCGAATACCGCCCAGATCGACGCCTTCATCGGCCTGAGGCTCACAGTTGCAACTTTAAGTTGCAATGTGTCCTACTGGTCCGGGTATGCCGCCGAATCGCTTCGGGGCCGCGAGCTGGCCATGGCCGTGGTGGCTGAGGTCCCCCTCGTGATTGGTGGTTCGGGGTCGGTGGAGGGTATGAGCTTGGCCATCCTGCGCGAGACGCGGATGCCCGCCGTCGTGGTTGAGATCGGTCCTCTCGAGGCGGTCATCGAGCGGAGCGGACCACTGGCCGATGCCCTCGCAAGGGCGATCTCCACCTGGGCTGAGTCCTAACCATTCCGCTCCCGTTCGCTTCACCCCGTCCTTCTGAAGGCTCGTGCGGCACCGTGATCCGACGCGAACGGCACGCGACAGGAATGTGACAATCCACAACCTAATGCACAGGGTGGGGAAAACTCTGAACGGCCAGTTCAGCGAACCATCAAGTGGTTAGGGAGTGTCGGGAGAGCGCTGCGAACCAAGCATCTGGCGGTAGATTCGCTCAAGATCCTCAAGGGTTGCGAACTCAACCATGAGCCGGCCCCGCTTCGCCGAGAGGTCCACTTTTACCCGGGTCTCAAGATGGGACGACAGCAAGTCTTCGAGCTCCACGATGCCCGCGGGGGGCAGTGGGCGCGGTGCCGTGCGGCGAGGCTCTGGCGGTCGGGTTCCCGCCGTGGTGGCGGTGGCCTCCTCGTCGGTCGTCTCATCCTCCTCGACAACACCGCCCGAGCGCACCAGCTCCTCGGTAGCCCGGACAGAAAGGCCCTGTGCCACCACTGTTGCCGCCAAGGACTCCTGCAGGGCCCTGTCTGGAGTACCGAGGAGGGCCCGTCCGTGGCCAGCCGTGAGTTCACCGTCGGCGATCGCCCGCTGGACACCAGCGGGGAGCTGAAGCAGTCGCAGGGTATTGGTGACCGCAACCCGGCTTTTGCCGACCCTTGTGGCCACATCATCATGCGTAAGCTCAAACTCGTCGATCAGCTGCTGGTAGGCAGCCGCCTCCTCAAGGGCGTTCAGGTCAGCCCGGTGGAGGTTTTCCACCAGGGCCTGCTCAAGGCTGCTCTGGTCCGACGTGTCGATCCGGACCAGCACCGGGATGGTTGCCAAGCCGGCTCGGCGAGCCGCCCTCCATCGGCGCTCCCCGGCGATGAGCTCGAAGGAGTCTCCCTCGTCGCCCACTGGGCGCACCAGGATCGGTTGGAGGACACCCAATTCACGGATGGAGGCCGCAAGTGAGGCGATCTGCTCCTCATCGAAATGGTCGCGGGGCTGGAAGGAGTTCGGCGTGATGGATCCGATCGGAACCTCACGAAGGACTCCGTCAGCCGCTTCACTCGTGTCACCGGGGATCAGCGCCCCGAGACCCTTACCCAGCCCGCTTCGGCGCGCCACCGCTCACCTCCTGTGCCAGGGCCCGATAAGCATGTGCTCCCCGGGAGTTCGTGTCGAATGTCGTGATCGGCTGCCCGAAGGACGGAGCCTCAGAGAGGCGGACGGTCCGAGGGATGATGGTGTCGCACACCTGATCGGGGAAGTGTGCTCGAACGTCGTCTCGGACGTCGGAAGCCAGCCGCGTCCTCGAGTCGAACATGGTCAGCACGATGGTGGACATCTCGAGACTGGGATTCAGGTTGCCCGCCACCAGTTTCAGCGTGTTGCGCAGCTGGCTGAGGCCTTCAAGGGCGTAGTACTCGCACTGGATCGGAACCAGCACCTCCCCGGCGGCCGAGAGAGCGTTGATCGTGATCAGCCCAAGGGAGGGGGGACAATCGATCAGAACGAAGTCGAAGTCCTCCTCAAGCGGCTCAAGAGCTCGCTTGAGCCTCATCTCACGGCTGAACGCCGGGACCAGCTCGATCTCCACCCCCGAAAGGTCCAGCGTTGCAGGGGCCACGAAGAGGTTCTTGACGCTTGTGGGCTCGATGACATCCTCAAGGGGGTGCTCTCGCATAATGACGTCGTACATCGAGTGCTCAAAGTTCTTCCGCTGGATTCCCAGGCCCGTGGTGGCATTGCCCTGGGGGTCCAAGTCCACGACCAGCACGCGATAGCCCAACTCCGCCAAACCGGCACCAAGATTGATGGTGGTCGTGGTCTTGCCCACCCCACCCTTTTGGTTTGCCACGGCCAGGATGCGGGGGAGTGGGCGGTATGTATCGATCGATGGTTCTCCGTCGATCTCGGCCACAGGCTCAATTGTCGGCGCTTGCGGGGCTTCAGCAACCTCAGGATCCGGCGAGGCGGGCGGGCCATCCTGGTGGGTTGTGGTCGCGGTCACCTCGGGAACCTCGGTGCTCTCCGGGCCTGATACAGCGTCTACCGACGATACAGGCTGGGTCCCAGAATCCACTCCTGGAGCGTCAGTCATCTCGGTCGGCTCAGGGGAGAACGAGCCCTCCCGGTTCTTTCGCCAGATTGCCATCAGTAGCCTTGAGTTGACGGGGTGAGCACCGACCAATACTGCCCCGTCTGCTCACTGACGTCAAGCGAGGATCTGAGCAGGTGCGGTGATCGTAATGTTCCACGTGAAACCTGATCCCCGGGACTGAATCTCGAAGGGTCGCCGGCCAGCAGCACGCACCTCGTCATGTTTCACGTGAAACGTGTCGAACCAGGGCAGGGGACGCTTGCTCGCTGTCATCACGCCCACCAGGAGTTCCAACTAAGTCGTCCGGAGAACTCCAACAGCGGCTCCCGCGGCATGTTTCACGTGAAACGTGTTGGGTGAGGACAGAGGGCGCTTGCTCGATCTCATCAAACCAGCAAGAGGTACCAGCCGGGCCACCTCAAGGACTCCAGCATCGGTTCTCCCGGCATGTTTCACGTGAAACGTGTTGCGTCAGAAGAGGGGACGCTTGCTGGGAACTCCGACTCGCCGAGGAAAGCGATCGGGACATGCGCTGTTCAGCGGGATCAGCGCGAACCGGGCTCCGGCCGTGACCAGTTGGGCGGGTCCGAAACCAAGCTGAGCGAGTCCTGCAGAGGGCCAGCGCCCCAGGTCCTCATCCGGTGGCTCCGACACGAGCAGATGTCCCCCAACCTCAAGGATTCCCGCCGAGCACTCCGCCAGCACAGCTGGGGCTCCGAAGGAGCGCGCCACCACGAGGTCGGCGGTTCCCCGCATCGATGGATCTTGCGCCAGGTCTTCAGCTCGGCCGCACCGTACCGTCACATGGTCAGCGGCATTGAGTTCGTCGACCGCCATCTCGAGGAATTCACAGCGGCGGGTAGATCCGTCGAGCAAGACAATCGCCGATTCAGGCCAGAGTGCCGCCAGCACAAGGCCCGGGAGTCCTCCTCCAGACCCCATGTCCACCACTCGCTGGGGTGGGTGGGGGAGTGAAACCTCCGCTGCTGCCGCAAAGGCTGCAGCATGGGTGATCTGGGGCCCGACATCGCCGGGCCCCAGGAAGCCCAAATCCCGGCTCTTCACCAGGACGGCCTCCACGTCGTCAAGTGGCGTGGAGGCCATTTACGGTTCAGCCCGCGGGGGCAAGCACCACGTGCCGGCGGGCATCTTCGCCCTCGGAACGGGTGGTCACGCCCTCGATCTCGTTGACGGCGTCATGGATGACCTTGCGGTCAGCTGGTGACATCGGCTCGAGTGCTCGCTCCTCACCGGAGGACAGAACGAGCTCGGCCTGCTCCTTGGTGAAGCGGGTCAGTGCTGCTGAGCGACGCTCACGATAGCGGGCGACATCAACGAGGATGCGGTCCGTCTTTGCCGTATAGCGACCCTGCACCACCGTGCGGGTGATGTCCTGCAGGGCAGCGAGCGTCGTTCCACGAGGACCGACGAGCATGCCGAGGCCCTCGCCGTCGACCGCCAGCTCCACGGTCTCGTCGTCGAGAGTTCGGATTTCCACTGTCGCTTCGAGGTCCATAACCTCGATCAACCCGACGAGGAACTCCTTGGCCACAGCGGCCTGCTCCTCCAGCGTCACACCATCTGCCATCTCGTCCTCTTCCTTGTTCCTTGATGCGCCACCGGCGGGCGCCACACTCGATACTGCGGCAGCGCCGGCTGCCTTCCGATCTGCGTTGCGGCCGCCTTCTTGCCGCCCACCTTGCTGCTTCTCCGCCTTGGGCTTCGGTGAGCGCTGGCCACCTTGACCCTCAGCACGCGGCTTCTGGCCCCGTTGCCCTTCGTTGCGACTCTTGCCGCCCCCTCGGGATCGCTTTGGTCTCGGCGACGACGGTTGGACACGCGCCCGGACTCGTGCCTCCTGACGAACCCTCCCGAACAGCCCCGTCTTGGGTTCCTGGACAACCTGGATCTCGGCGTCGCCCTCGGCGACGCCAAGCTGCTCGAGTGCCTTCTCTTTGGCCGCCTCGACGGTGTTTGCGGTGATCTCAACCCATTCCACGATCTAGCGCTCCTTCCTCTTGCGCTTGTTCTTCGAACGCGTCGAGGGATTCGCTATTGGCTTGTCCATCTCCTCCTCCGACGCGGCGGGGACGACGTCCCCTTTCTTTTCTGATTTCTCTGTGCTGGTGGCTGCGATTGCTCCAGCCTTCCCAGCTGCCGGCCGTTGCGTGCCCGACGATGCCGCCAGCGGGGTTGCAACCCCGCTGGCGAAGATGGCCTCTTGGGTGAGGATTCGGATGGTCGACGACACAACCATGTAGATCAGGACGGCTGCAGGGATCAAAAAATAGATATAGGCAAACACAATTGGCATGAACTTCTGAATTGTGGCCATCTGCGAATTCTGCTGCGAGGCGGGATTGCGCTTGCTCATCCTTGACATCTGTACGTACTGAAGTGCAACGGCAATTCCAACCAATGCGAAAAATGGTATCGCTGCGATCCACGAGGAGTGGTGGGAGAATGGCTTGAGAGCCAAGTCAAGTCCGAAGGACTTCATTTGACCATTATTGGCAACTAGGTCGCAGTACATCTTTGATGTATCGGGGATATAACGGGGTGCCGCTATTGAGTGAGTGATGGTGAGGTGGCAGGCATCGATGACATGTTGCTTGATGGCCGCCGAGGGGTTCACCGTATTGGTAATGCCACGAATAACGTCGTAGAGGATGATCAGGAAGGGGAACTGGATGAACATCGGGAGGCAGCCGCCAGCCGGGTTCACTTTCTCCTCTTTGTAGAGGCGCATCAGCTCTTCGTTCAGCTGTGCCCGGTTCTCCGCCCCCTTGTACTTCTGCTGGAGTTTCTTGATCTCGGGCTGCACTCGCTGCATGGCGATCATGGACTTCGTGCTCTTCACCGTCAGGGGAGTAAGCGCCCCCATGATCAAGATGGTGAGGATGGTGATAGCCAAGGCGTAGTTGGGGATCACCGAGTAGATGAAGGCCAGGATGGAGGCGAAGAGATGCAGGACTGGCTGGAAGATTGCGCCAACCGAGCTGATGATGTTGCCGAGTAGCAGGACGTGATCGTTCATCGGGTTCCCCCTCGGGTGTTGAGCGGCACGAGGTCGACACCTCGGCCGCCGATGGGATTACAGCGCAGGACGCGCCATGCGGCGAGGACTAGGCCGCGTGTCAGGCCGTGCTCCCCCAGTGCTTCGTGCGCATACTCGGAGCAGCTTGGGGTGAACCGACAGGGGGACAGACTCCCTCTCCGGGCCACCTGGTAGGCCTCGACGGCGCGCTGCGCCGCCCGAGCCGGTCCCGTCGCCAGCCGTTCCGTCATGGTCGCACCTCGGAACCGCCAGCGCGAGCGAGCGCGCTGGTGACTCGCTCGACCAACTCCTGGAAATTCATGGTGGCTACCTCGGCTTCAGTGGTAATCAGGTAGGCGCCTGCGGGAATCCCTTGGGATATCAGGGCAATCGCCCCCTTGGTCCGCCGTCTGATCCGGTTCCTCCGGACGGCATTCCCGCAGCGCTTCGAGATGACATAGGACACCTGCACCTCGTCATTATCCCCCGGAAGAGGGACCCAACGGACGTGCAGTGGACCCTGCCTGGATCGGCCGGCGGGCCGGCGCAACGCCAGAAACGTCGCACGGGAGACCACTGGTCCCACGCTGCGACCCTCCATCTATCAGACGGTCAGCTTGTGGCGGCCCTTGGCCCGGCGTGAGCGAAGGATGTTGCGGCCCGCTTTGGTGGCCATGCGCGACCGAAACCCGTGGGTCTTGGCTCGCTTGCGGGTGTTGGGCTGGTACGTGCGCTTCATGTTTTCTTCCTGACCTTCCGTTCGTGCGTCGGCACTGCGGAGCCATGCTCGAGGATGCGAGCCGGCGGTCGTGCGTGACGGTCTGCCCATGCTAGACGGCGCGCGGCCATCACCACTAGTCGAAGCTCGCTCGGTCGGCTATGTTCGCTTACCCGCTCTGCGCGCGGGGGATGTCCACAGGGATCTTCGCGCTCCACAGGTGTGGACAGTGGTGTGGATAAAAGAGTGAGAAGGACGGTGGGGCTTCAATGAACGAGATGACCGAGATCTGGGGAAAATGCAGGCCTTCCCTGCAGGAATCCGTCTCTGATGTTGTGTGGAAAACTTGTCTGTCACTCGTCACACCTGTGGATATGTCTGGGGACAACTTGATCCTTGGTGTTCCAAGCCACTATGTCCGAAGCAAGGTGGCTGAGCGTTTCCTTGGGCTGATCCGAGACCTGGCGTCAGCGGCGGCAGGTCGGCCCGTCGAGATCAGCCTCGAGCTGGTGGTCGCCGAAGCTCCCGAGTTCGCCTTTGAAGAGGTGTTCCCGATCGGCGCTGACGCCCCGGCTGCGACACCACCGCAGTCCGACAACCGAACCATTGCGCCCCGGGTGTCGGCCGCCCCGGCTGACGGGATTCGGCTCGATCCCCGGTTTACGTTCGATACCTTCGTGTCTGCCCAGTCCAACCGTATGGCGTTAGCCGCCGCCCAGACCGTGGCCGAGTCCCCCGGCCGGTCCTACAACCCCCTCTTCATCTATGGCGGATCTGGTCTCGGCAAGACTCACCTCCTCCATGCCATTGGTAACTGGATGGTCCAGACCCGACCCTCGAGCCGGGTGCTCTACGTCACGACGGAGACCTTCTTCAACGACTTCGTCGAATCAATCCAGCGCAAGACCCAGTTGGCGCTGAAACGGAACTACCGGGAATGCGACGTCCTACTCGTCGACGACATCCAATTCATCCAGAACAAGGATGCGATCCAAGAAGAGCTGTTCCACACGTACAACACGCTGCACTCGGCTGGCAAGCAGATCGTGCTGACCTCTGATCGTCCGCCCAAGTCCATCGAGAAGCTCGAAGATCGTCTCCGTAGCCGGCTCCTCTCGGGTCTTGTCGCCGAGATCGAGGCCCCCGACCTCGAGACCCGGATGGCTATCTTGCGGGCGAAAGCACAGTTCGAGGGAATCGACCTACCCGATGACGTCTGTGAGTTCATCGCCACCAACGTGCGCGACAACATCCGGGAGCTCGAAGGGGCGCTAACCCGGGTCGCCGCCTTCGCATCATTAACCGGCGAGCCCATCTCTCTGGCGTTGGCTATTCAGGTGCTGCCTGACATCGGCTCCGAGGCCGCCATGATTACCCCGGACATGATCCTCGCGGCCGTTGCCGAGTACTACCACCTCAGCGTCGAGGAGCTCACCGGTCCCCGACGGGCCCGCCCCCTCGTCACCGCCCGCCATGTGGCCATGTACCTCGTCCGCTCACTCACCGACTACTCCTATCCATCGATCGGCAAGGTCTTCGGTGGTCGGGATCACTCCACGGTGATCAGCGCCGTTGACAAGATCACCGATCAGATGGGAGAGAAGCGCCAGCTCTACGAGCAGGTCACCACCCTCATCCAGCAGATCAAGGCAGGTGGGTGAAACATGTGGAGAACTCACGCCTGCGCGGGTGATCCTGGGCGCATAAGTTGGGGACATGGAACCCTGCTATCCACAGAGGATGCAGGATTGCGCGAACATCACTCCATCCGGCCCACAACCCTCTTTGACACTGGGGATTGCTAGAACCCCCCTGAACAGGGAAGACTCTCAGTTCTCCCCAATCCACAGCCCCTACTACTACAGCCTCTCTATAGAGAACATCTCGGTTGTGTACTGCACACCGAATGAAAGGATCCGACACGATGAAGTTCCGATCTGAGCGCGACTCCCTCGTCGAGGCCCTCTCCACCGCCCGCCAGGCGGTCAGCACCCGCATGAGCATGCCGGTGCTTTCTGGGGTCCTGATGACCACCGAGGGCAACCAGCTGACCATCATCGGCACCGACAACGACCTATCGATTCGCGTCACCCTCGAGGTGATTGGGATCGAGGACGGCACCGCAGTGATCCCCGCCAGGCTCGCCACCGACATCATTCGGCGGCTTGAGCCTGGAGCGGTGACACTCGACGCCACATCTGAGCAAGTGGAGATCTCGGCCAGCCGGTCCCAGTTTTCTCTTCGGGCCTTCCCTCCGGTTGAGTTCCCCGCTGTCTCAATCACAACGCAGACCTCCGCTCAGATTCCCATCTCGGCGCTGGCCGAGGGCCTCGACCAGGTGGTGCGCGCCGCGTCGAATGACGAGGCGCGACCCCTGCTGACCGGCGTCCTCTTGACGAAGACGGACGGCGGCCTGCGACTCGTTGCCACCGATTCGTATCGCCTGGCCCTTCGGGAGCTCCCTGAGGTCGCTGGGGTGGTTGGAGAAGACGACATCTTGGTTCCGGCGAGAGCGCTCGAGGAACTCAAGCGCCTCGTGAATCCATCCGACGAAGGATCGATTGGAATTCACACCACCGACTCAGAGATCACCTTCCTTGTTGGTGGTGTCGCCATCTCGACGCGGCTGATCTCCGGCACCTACCCGGACTATCGCCAACTGATCCCCGAGTCGTACCCAAACAGCCTCCACCTTGGCAAGGAGACGTTGCTGGGCGCCCTGCGACGTGTACGCATCCTCGTCAAGGACAACACCACCCCGGTGAGGATGTCGATGCGCAATGGTGGCGTTGACTTGAAGGTGGTCAGCCAGGAGGTTGGTGAGGGCACCGAGACCGTCGACGGTGACTACACCGGCGAGGATCTGACGATCGCCTTCAATCCGAGCTACCTGATCGAGGGGATCGAGGCGGTCGCTGGTGACGAGGTCATCATCGAGACGTCCGACGCAACTCGCCCAGCCACCGTGCGCAGCGGGGAGCAGGACAGCTACCGCTACCTGCTGATGCCCGTCCGGGTGAGTTGACCGGCCGGTGGGCCTCCACCGTCTCGAGCTGACGGATTTCCGCCCCTTCGCGTCACTCGTTTTCAGCCCTGATCCCGACGGCACAACCATCCTCACCGGCCCGAACGGCACCGGGAAAACCTCACTGCTCGAAGCGGTGGCCTACCTCGGCCTCGGGCGATCGTTTCGGGGTAGTCCCCGGGAGGCCATGATCCGCAATGGCGCCGAAGCCTCGATCCTTCGGGCCGAGCTGCTCGATGGCGACCGCCCGATCCTGGTCGAGGCGGAGATCTCCCGGAGTTCGCGCTCGCGGATGCAGATCAACCGACAAGCCGTGCGCTCAAGACGAGACATGGCGGAGGCGGTTCCGGTGAGCACCTTCTGCCCCGATGACATGGGGGTGGTCCAGGGAGGACCGGCGGGCCGCCGTGACCTGATCGATGATGCCCTGGCCCTGCTCGACCCCGCAGCAGGTTCCGTCATCGCAGTGGTGGAGAAGACCGTGACCCAACGCAACGCGCTGCTCCGTCAGTCGGGAGGGCGGCTGACCGACGACGTGGCCACCACCCTCGACGTCTGGGATGACCGCCTCACAGAATCTGGAGATCGCCTGGTGGCCATGCGCCGAGCCCTCCTTGACGACTTGACCGACCCCATTGATCACGCCTACCGAGCCCTGGCGGGAGCCACGAAGCCGCAGATGGCCACCGCCGGCTACGAGGCCACTGCTCCAGAGGGGTTGGCGGCCTCCTTGGCCGCCAACCGAAGCGAGGACCTTCGGCGAGGAGTGACCTCCACCGGACCCCATCGCGATGACATTGCTCTAGTGCTGTCGGGCCGCGACGCCAGGACCCAGGCATCCCAAGGTGAGCAGAGGACCTTCGCCTTGGCGCTGCGTCTCGCCGTCCATTTGGCGGCAGCTGAACGCCACGGCAGCCCGCCGATCCTCATCCTCGACGACGTCTTCAGTGAGCTCGACCCCGACCGCGGCCGCCGGCTGGTCGCTGAACTTCCCGCCGGCCAGACCCTGGTGTCGACCGCTTCCCCGTTGCCAGCGGGGATCGCCCCGACGAGCGTCATCGACGTGGCACAACTCCTCGTGGCTGATGGCTAGGGCCCGGTGGTCCGGCGACAACCCGATCCCAATCGGCGAAGCACTCCGGACGGTGGCGGGCCGAGTCACCCAGACCGACCTTCTTGGCATTGCGGAGATCTCCAGCGTCTGGACAGCGGTCGTCGGCGAACGTCTCGCCACCGAGGCCCAGCCGATGACGCTCAGGGACGGGCGTCTGCTGGTGTCAGTGCCAAGCTCGGTCTGGGCCGGCCAGGTGAGGCTGATGACCAGGGAGATCTTGGAAAAGCTTGGTCAGATGGCGGCAACCCCAGTCGAGCAGATCGAGGTCGTGGTTCGCAGAACCTAGGACGCCCCCCGGTCAGCTGGCCGTGGTACCCATGGTGGCCAGGCACATCTCGTCAGAGGACCCGTCGCCCCAGGTGACAAAGCGGGCGGGGAGCTTGCGCAACTGGGGATTCCGCTGGCGCAATGTCGGATCGAAGGTGCACGAGACGTGAATCACATCGCCCCGGTGAGCGACGACGTGGGGGGATACTGCGATGGCGTGCTGGGCGTCGAAGTTGTAGTGGGGCTGGGAGACCAAGGGGACCGTCGTCCCATCAGGGCGCGTGAGGGTGACGGTCTCGGACATCCCCATGAGGTGCATGTGCGGAGAGACCCAGCGGATCACCTCGGAGGGGGCCTGCACTGGCCAGTCACAGCTGGTTGACACGGCATGCTGATCGACGACCGGGGTGTCAGGGTTGTGCTGGTTGCGGCAGACCCACTCGATGTCGTTGACAAAGCTGATTGCCGAGGGACCGAAGCGCTCCCCGAGGTCGGCCAACGAGGCGGCGCGGTCGCACATCGGTCCGGTTACCCCGGTCGGGCATGGCAGATCCGGCGGAGCGACCATTTTGATCATGGTGAGCGGCTTTAGGCCTGAACCGCGCTGCGGGGTGGTCAAGATCTTGACGCCACTGCGGTCAGGGGTCGAACCAGCGAGCAGGTTGTAGTGGACTTGCTCGACGATCAGGCTGCCCTTGGGCATGGCGATTCCCGTCCCGTCAGTGAACCGGGACGGCTTGCCGCCGGGAGCCCACCCACCGAGCCAGGTGGTGCCATCGAAGGACCCCGAGGGGTTGAGTGGCGCCCCGAAGCAGCCCCAACCCCTGCCCCCCTTGTTCAACCGGCGGGCCTTGCTGGCCTGGTCCGGCGGGACCAAAAAGGAGATCTCATGGTGGAGCTCCTTGGGGTGGGAGGGAAGGAACTGACTGCCGACCACGAAGGAGTCGGTGGTGAGGTGAGGGTCGATCAGCGTGCAGTGGTAGACGTCGGTCGACCCAGCCTTGGCTTCGGACTTTGGGTTGAAGGGGGCGGCGGGGACGAAGGTCTTGGTGGTCACCCGACTCTGCGCCCCGGCGGGCTGAGAGAGCACCGGTGCGAACAGGCCACCGAGTAGGGCGGCGGCGGCGATGAGGCAACGAGGCGAGCGCGACATCTCACCAGCGTACCGAGGGGGCAGGGGGCTCGCGTGTCGGCCGGAGATCCGTCCCCGAGAACCCCGGTGGCGACCATTGCGTCAACTAGGATCAAGACAGATCAGAGATCTCCGCGAGGGGTTGCGCGCCCAGACCAGGGTGCCATCGCGCGAGGTCGAGGGGAGCTGTGTGGCCAAAGCGGAGAAGACCGAGACGTCGTACAGCGCGTCGGACATCACCGTCCTCGAGGGCCTCGACCCGGTCCGCAAGCGCCCCGGGATGTACATCGGCTCCACCGGCCCGGCCGGGCTGCACCACCTGATCTGGGAGGTCGTGGACAACGCTGTCGACGAGGCCATGGCTGGCCACTGCACGCGCATTGACGTCACGCTGCTTGCTGACGGGGGATGTCGGGTGTCTGATGACGGCCGGGGCATCCCGGTGGACCCCCACCCGCAGTACAAGGGCAAGTCGGCGGCCGAGGTGGTCCTCACCGTCCTGCACGCGGGGGGCAAGTTCGGTGGCGCTGGGTACAAGGTGTCCGGTGGCCTGCACGGCGTCGGCGTCTCGGTGGTCAATGCACTGTCGACCAGGCTGACGCTCGAGATCGACCGGAACGGCGACCACCACAAACTTGAATTTAAAGACGGCGGCAACGTCGACGGAAAGCTTGAGATCGTGGGTAAGGCGCCCCGGGACCGAACCGGAACCACCGTCACCTTCTACCCCGACCCCTCGATCTTCGAAGAGACGGACTTCCGAGCTCAGACCGTCCTCGAACGCCTTCAGATCATGGCCTTCCTCAACAGGGGCCTCGAGATCCGCCTCGCCGACGAGCGCCCGGACCGTCAGCAGACCCAGGCCTACAAGTACAACGGCGGCATCGTCGACTACGTCAAGCACCTCAACGCCGCCAAGGAGTCCCTCTTCAAAAAGGTCGTCTCTTACGAGGTGATCGAGGAGACGATGGAGGTCGAAGTCGCCCTCCAGTGGAACTCGTCATACAACGAGTCGATCTACTCCTATGCCAATGGCATCTCGACCATCGAGGGCGGGATGCACGAAGACGGCTTCCGCAAGGCGCTGACCATCGCCGTGAACAAGTACGCCCGAGCGGCCAACCTCCTCAAGGAGAAAGAAGAGAACCTCACCGGCGAAGACATCCGAGAAGGCCTCACCGCCATCATCTCGGTCCGCCTCGGCGAACCGCAGTTTGAGGGACAGACCAAGGCCAAGCTCGGCAATGTCCCCGTTCGCTCCATGGTCGAGAAGGCCACCAACGCCAAGTTGGCCGAATGGCTCGAGGAGAACCCCCGGGAGGCCAAACAGGTCGTTCAGAAGGCAGCCCTCGCGGCGCGTGCCCGGGTGGCAGCCCGATCGGCCCGTGACCTGACCCGGCGGAAGTCGGCACTCGACGGCGCCGGACTACCTGGCAAGCTTGTCGACTGCTCGGGTCGCGATGCCCGCCTGTCAGAGCTGTTCATCGTCGAGGGGAACTCGGCCGGTGGTTCCGCCAAGGACGCACGGAACCCCGTGACCCAGGCGATCCTGCCGATCCGAGGAAAGATCCTGAATGTCGAGCGGGCCCGCATTGACAAGATGCTGAAGAACGCAGAGGTCCAGGCACTCATCGCGGCCATCGGCGCCGGCCTTGCTGAGGACTTCGATCTCGCGAAGATCCGCTACCACAAGATCATCCTGCTGGCCGATGCCGACGTCGACGGCAGCCACATCCGCACCCTGCTGCTGACGTTCTTCTTCCGTCAGATGAAGCCCCTGGTCGAGGCCGGTCACGTCTACGTGGCCCAGCCACCGCTGTTCTCCACCTTGGTGGGTAAGGAGAAGGCCTACCTGAAGGACGAAGCGGCCAAGAACCGCTTCCTTGAGGAGAACCCGAACCACAAGAACGACTTCCAGCGCCTCAAGGGCCTCGGCGAGATGGACTTTGACGAGCTGCGGGACACCACGATGGAAGCATCCAAGCGCTCGTTGCTCCAGATCAACGTCGAACAAGCGGCGCTGGCCGATGAAGTCTGCAGTGTCCTGATGGGCGAAGACGTCGAACTGCGCCGCCAGTTCATCCAGACCAATGCGAAGGACGTCCGCTTCCTCGACATCTGAGGACGGACGAAGGGGAGCCGATGGCACGCAAGAAGACCAGCGACGACGGGACACCGGAGCTCGATGCCCCGGTAGAGGGCTATATCCAGCCCATCGAGATCCAGGAGGAGATGGAGCGCTCCTTCCTCGAATATTCGATGTCCGTCATCGTCAGTCGTGCCCTGCCCGACGTTCGTGACGGCCTCAAGCCGGTGCATCGCCGAATCTTGTACTCGATGTTCGCCCAGGGTCTTCGGCCTGATCGACCGCACACCAAGTGCGCCAAGGTCGTCGGAGAAGTCATGGGCACCTACCACCCCCACGGTGACACGGCCATCTATGACGCCCTCGTCCGGATGGTCCAAGACTTCTCCATGCGGCACCCACTCGTCGACGGACACGGAAACTTCGGTGGCACCGGCAAGGACGAGGGCGCAGCGGCCATGCGCTACACCGAGTGCCGCCTCGCCCCCCTGGCTCTCGAACTCATGGCGGGCATCGACGAGGAGACCGTCAACTTCACCCCGAACTACGACAACACCGACGAGGAGCCCGTCGTTCTTCCGTCGCGATACCCGAACCTGTTGGTCAATGGCTCTCAGGGCATCGCCGTCGGCATGGCCACGAACATCCCGCCGCACAACCTCGGCGAGGTCATCGACGCAACGCTCCACCTCCTCGAGAACCCGGATGCCACCCCCGACGACCTCATGGCCTTCGTCAAGGGTCCCGACTTCCCCACCGGTGCTCAGATCCTGGGTCGACAAGGAATCATGGACGCCATCCGGACGGGGCGAGGGTCGATCAAGATGCGCGCCGTCGCTGAGATCGAGGAGGTGCGCGACGCAACCCGGATCGTGGTCACCGAGTTCCCCTTCCAGGTCTCGGTTGAGGCCATCGAGGAGCGCATCCATGACCTCGTCAAGGCCGGCGAGCTCGATGGGATCTCCGCACTGCAGAATGACTCGGCCGGACGAAAGCCGCGACTCGTCATCAAGCTCAAGCGTGACGCCAACGCCAACGTGGTGCTCAACAAGCTGTTCAAGCAGACAGCCATGCAGACCTCGTTCGGTGTCAACACCCTGGCGTTGGTCGATGGTGTGCCTCGCACGCTGAACCTCGCCCAGGTCCTCACGCACTACATCGCCCACCAGGTCGAAGTTCTGACCCGCCGGACGCAATACCGCCTCGACAAGGCCCTGCGTCGGGCCCACATCGTTGAGGGCCTCCTCAAGGCCATCGACATGCTCGACGCGGTCATCGCAACGATCCGCAACTCCGACGACCGGCCAGCCGCTCAGGTCGCCCTGATGGCGGTGCCCTTCGAGTTCTCCGAGGAGCAGGCCAAGCACATCCTCGACATGACCCTCGGCCGGCTCACTCGACTCGGCCGGACCGACCTCGAAGACGAGATGACCAAGCTGCGCGAGGAGATCTCCGGCCTCGAGGCCATCCTCGGTGATGACAAGATTCTCAGAGGGGTCATCTCCACGGAGATGACCGAGGTCCGGAACAAGTTCGCCAACGAGCGCCGGAGCATCATCACCCATGACCCGGGCGAGCTCGGCGTGGAGGACCTGATCGACGACGAAGACGTCGTCGTCACGATGACCCAGGCGGGCTACATCAAAGCTGTCGCCGCTGGAGCCTTCCGCACCCAGCAGCGTGGTGGCCGGGGCGTCCAGGGCGCCAAGCTCAAGGAAGAGGATCTGGTCACTCAGATCCTCCACACCACGAGCCTCAGCCACCTGCTCCTGTTCTCCAACCGCGGCCGGGTCTTCCGCCTGCGGGGCCACGAGATCCCGATGAAGGAACGGACGGCCAAGGGCACCGCGGTTGTGAACCTGCTCAACCTGTCGCCCTCGGAGACCATCGAAGCGATTGTGTCGACCAAGGATTTCCCGGAGACCTCGTCGCTGGTCTTCGCCACCAAGCAGGGTGTGGTGAAGAAGACGCCGTTCACCGAGTACGACAAGTCTCGCCGTGAGGGCTTCATTGCCATCAACCTCAAGGATGGCGATGAACTAGTCCGAGTGGTCGAGACCCAAGCGGAGGATCACTGTTTCATCGTGACCCTCCGAGGAATGACGATTCGATTCAAGGCGTCTGATGTTCGCGACATGGGTCGGTCGGCGGCGGGGGTCCGAGGGATCCGCCTCAAGGCTGATGACGAGGTGGTGAGCCTTGATGTCGCCCGGGAGGACGCCGACCTGCTGCTCGTGACCGACGCCGGCTACGGCAAGCGCGTCAAGGTCGAACGCTTCAACGCTCAGGGCCGCGGCGGCCAAGGGGTCCGGGGCATCAAGCTCACCGCTGCACGCGGACGTGTGGTGTCGGCCTTCATGGTCAACCTTGAGGAGCAGATCCTGCTGGTCTCCTCCGGTGGGATCCTGATCCGGACCGCCGTGCGTGAGATCTCGTCCCAGGGTCGCGATGCCACCGGCGTGCGGGTCATGAACCTCGACGACGGCCAATCGGTCGCCGCCGTGGCGAGGGTGGCCGAGGAGGCTCCCACCGAGGAGTCCTAGCAGCGGACCTCGCTGGCGCTTCAGTCGTCGATCGGCTGGCCGGCCGCCATGCGACCGAGCAGTCGGACCAGCACGTCGGGCGGCTGTGCACCCGGGATGGCGAGCTTTCCGTCGATCACATAGGTGGGAACACCGCTGAATCCCGCTTCGCTGGCCAGTTCTTCGTCGCCGCGCACCTCGTCGGCATAGGCATCGGATGCCAGGACTGCTGCCGCCTCGATCTGGTCGAGCCCAACCTCGACGGCTAGTTCCACCAAGGTGGCGTGGTCGGAGATGAGCCGGTTCTCGGTGAAGTGTGCTCGGAAGAGGCGCTCGGCCATCTCCCCACCGAGGCCACGATCGTCGGCGAGCTTGGCCAACCGGTGAGCATCGAAGGAGTTGCCGAGCTGCGCGGTGTCGAGGTGGTACTCGAGGCCCACCTTGGCCGCCACTTCGGTCATCTGTGCATTCATCTCAGTCGCCTGCTCGACACTCACCCCATATTTGCGGCTGAGAACCTCGGCCATGCCGAGCTTGGACGATGCAGGAGCCCCGGGATCGAGCTCATAGGCGCGCCATCGCACCTCGACGTCGTTGTCGAGATCGAGCTCGAGCAGCGCTGCCTCGAGGTTGCGCTTTCCTATGTAGCACCACGGGCAGGCCACATCGCTCCACACGTCGATTCGCATGGAGCCGACCCTATCGCCGGCCGAGCAGGACCACGCGGCCGAAGGTGATGCGGCAGGCGGTCTCGGAGCGCGCAATGATCGGGACATGGCACCCCTATCGATGAACCCCTCCGAGGCCGCGGCGCTCGTTCAACCGGTTGACACCCTGGGGATGGGGTTGGGACCTGCCAATCCGCCGACGCTTCTGTCGGCCTTGTCCGAACGCAGCGACTGGGAGGATCTGCTTGTCGGAGGAGCGCTGGTCCTTGGCCTCTATGGCCTCTTCGAGCACCCAGGAGTTCGCTATCACGCAGGCTTCTTCGGCCCGGCTGAGCGCTACTACGCCTCGATCGGAGCCAACGTGGAGTTGGTCCCGGCTGGGTTTCGGCGATTCGCCCCCATCCTCAAGAAGCTCGCACCACGCATCATGATGGTCCACGCCACTCCACCCGGCTCGGACGGGAGGGTGTCGTTGTCGCTCCATCACGGCGCCACCTATGACGAGCTCATCGCTGCCGGTCGAGACCCGAACCGGATCCTGATGGTCGAGACCTCCCCGCACCTCCCGTGGACCTCCTCGCTGCAGGATCAGCCCAACACCATTCCCCTCGAGTTGATCGACATCCTCGTTGAGGGCGATGCCGTCCCCTTCGAGCTTCCCGCATCGGTAGCTGCGCCAGCCGACGATGCGATCGCCGAGTTGGCGGCCGGACTCATCCCCGACGGGGCCACCCTCCAGACCGGCATCGGGAGCATCCCGACCAAGGTCGCCGAGCGGCTTGCCGCTGGCCCTGGCGGGGGCTACGGGATCCATTCCGAGATGCTCACCGATGGCCTCATGCAGCTCCATCTGGCCGGAAAGGTCACCAATGCTGACAAGGGGATCTTTCCCGGGCGCTCGGTGACGACCTTCGCCTTGGGTTCAGCCGAGCTGTACACCTGGCTCGATCACAACGAAGACGTGGTGTTCGCGCCGGTGAGCCTGGTGAACGACCCGATGGTGATCAGCGCCAATGATCGGCTGATCTCCATCAACGGGGCCATCGCCATCGACCTCTACGGCCAGATCGTGGCGGACTGCGTGGATGGTCGACAGATCTCCGGGGTGGGGGGTCATGAGGACTTCGTGGTCGGAGCGGGCCTTGAGACCGATGACACGAGTCTGGTCTGTCTCAGCTCAACCATCGAGGTGGCTGGCGTCTTGACCAGTCGGATCTATCCGGTGCTCCCCGCTGGAGGTGTGGTGTCGACTCCCCGTCACCACACCGGGACCATCGTTACCGAGTTCGGCGCGGCCGACGTGACGGGACTCACGGTGAGAGAGCGAGCGCTGGCGCTGGCCGGCATCGCCCACCCGCAGTTCCGCGAGGAGCTCCTCGCTGCCGCCGATCGCCTGGGCCGCCCTTGAGATTTCGTCTCAGCCGACCTCGGTGAAGACATTGCTTCCGAAACTCGTCACACCGGGCGCCCCGGCCATGCCGAGATGACCAAGACCATCGGATCCGCCAGCGGTGATCCCCAGCAGATCCTCGATCGTGCGCAGCAGGCTGTAGTGATTGAAGTGGTCGGTGGTGTCACGGGCGCCCGAGGCCACCACCGAGGCAGGGCCGAGCAACAAGGCGCCGACCTGGCCGCCACCCGGCCCGAAGCCGAGCCCGGCCGAGGTGACATTGGGCCCGGATTGCTCGGAGCAGCAGGCCGCCCCGGCCTTGGCCTGGAACACCGAGGCCTCGTCGAAGGTGATCACGACGAGGAGATGGCCTTCCTGGGCCACCCGGGAGGCGAGCAGCAGGGGCACCCAAGCGCGCAGCCACGCATCTGCGGCCACCAGTCCTCCGATGGTTCCGCCGGCAGCGCTCTTCGAGGTGCAGACCTCGTCGTGACCGTCGTTGCACAGGCTGGGGGTGATGAACGCCAATGCCGGGGTGCGGTCGGCCGAGGTGGAGGAGAAGTCCTGCGCCAATGGACCAGAGGATCGGGGGTGGCCCGATCGATCGAGTGTTCCGAGCGGGAGCACGTTGGCCGCGCAGACCTCCGTGCGATCGATGACCGAATGGAACCACACGAAGGGGTTGTGGCGGGCGGCGTAGCCGCTGGCCAGGCTGGCGAAGTTCGTGGTGTTGGGGGATCCAACGGCGGGATGGGCGCAGGTCCTGCCGCCATCGCGGACACGATCACTCCCCATGTCTTCCTGGTAGGCCCGCCATCTGGCCAGATGAGTGGTCGGGTCGGGTGGGGAGAGACGGTCGATCTGATCGGCGACGGTGCTGACCGTGGCGGGATAGACGCAGCCTCTCTTCGCCCGCACCTGGCCGAGGCCACCGGGCGCCTCGGTCCCGGGCTTCACATTGGCGAACCTGCCCCCGCAGTCGAATTGGGTGGTGGGGTTGGGGGCCTGCCCGGATACCTCGGCGAGATAGTTGGGCAGGCTCACGTGAGCAGTGGCGTAGTAGTGGGTGATCAGGGTTCCTTGGGGTACCAGGGTCTTGGTCAGATAGGTGGCCGGCGATCCGCTGCCGAAGGTCGTGGCATAGGACTCGTTCTCGAGGTTGATGACCACGACGTGGTCGATGCCTGGTGCCGGCGAGACGGCTGCTGCGCTCCCCGATGGGAGTAATGATCCGAACCCTGCAGCCAGGGCCAGCACTCCTGGCATCAGACCTCGTCGCATACTTCCCCCGTGGATCCTGTCGTGGAGCAGCGTATCGACGGCAGAACCCTCAGCCGAGGCTGGGGTGACGGAACGGTCCGTGATCATCCGGTCCGGTCGGCTGTGTCGGCCGGATAACGCCAGCGCTAGCCGCCCGCCCGGCGAGCCGCTCGGCGTCGCGCTGGAGGCGGTGGGCAGCGATGCCGAGGTCGCCGGCCCGAGCGAAGAGGACCGGATCGATGCCAGCAGTGGCGATCCTTCCAAGATGGGCATCGAGGTCACGGGCGGCCACTGTCAAGGTGGCGGCCTCCATGCCCATCTGATCGCCCGCAACGCCAAGGCGCTCTGCCTCCGCAACCGCCAGGGAGGCACGGTTGGCGTCTTGAAGCAGCTGTCGACGAACCATGGCGATGGTCACCGCGTGGCGGCGGATCCGGAGGGCGGCGACGAGGCTTCGCCAGGAAACATCGCCAGCAGCGACCCGGGTGAGCAGTCGAGCTTGAACCATCACGAGACGCTTCTTGGCCCAGAAAAAGACCAATGTGGCTGCCGCCATCAGTCCGAGGAATGCACCGATGAAACCGACTAGGCCAGCGACCACGAGATGAGACATTGCGAACCCTCCAACGCTTGAGCCCCAACCCTACGACGCGGCTGGGACGAAGGGTGGTCGCGGGCTGCACCGGGTTCTCAACCATCCGCCTCTATCCTTCGGCCATGGTTCGTCGCATCGTGGTGATGTTGCTGCTTGCGGCATCCATGGGGGCGGGGTTGCCAGCGGGGGCCACGAGTTCGCCGATCACCCTTGATGTCCGCGGTCCGGTGGGCGCCATCCCCGAAGGGTTCCTCGGCCTGTCCGTGGAGGCCTCGACGATGGGTTCGGCAGCCTTTGACCCGTCAGTGTCGAACATGGTCGACGAGATGCTGGCACTTGGGCCCGGCGTCGTAACCTTCGCCGGGTCGTCAGCCGACCGCTCCACGGTCTGGCAGCGGAAGCCCGACGACCCCATACCCGCATGGGCCACAGCGACCATCACCCCGGACAAGCTCCGCACGGTGGCCGCACTAGCGACCGCCACCGGCTGGAAGGTCGACCTCGCGATCAACCTCTACCACGACGACCCAGCGAGAGCCGCCGACGAGGTGGTGGCTGCCACCAAGATCCTTGGCCCATCGCTGCGCAACGTGCATCTGGGCAACGAGCCCGAGCTCTATACCTACATGTATCGGAACCCGATGTCGTTCGAGCAATACGCCCAACGATGGTCAGCGGTCCGGAGGGCCATCCTCGCTCGGTCCCGAGGGACGCGGTTCACCGGCCCCGACTCCTATCTCCCCGCCTGGTACGACCAGCTGTTGGCGACTCCAAGGGTGTCGGCGGGTCTGTCTGAGTTCGGTGACCACTTCTACCCCTTCTCCGACTGCGGCAAGAAGGGTGTGCGCATCTCGGCGCTGCTCTCGGATCGATCCCTTGCCCGAGAGGCCGCAGCCATCGCCAATGATCACAGCCTGGCCGATGTGCTCGGGATCCCGGTCGCACTCGATGAGTTCAACTCGGTCTCGTGTGGTTCGACCGCTCCAGTGCAGTGGCAGGCGGCCTCGGCACTCTGGGTGGTTCGGGCCCTGCTCACCGCGGCCAGCGGTGGTGTGGTCCGTGTGGGTATCCAGACCAATGTCCTTCGCTGTCAGACCTACTCACCGCTCTGCCCATCAGATTCGCAGACCCCCCAGCTGCTCAGCCGGACGCCGATCATGAGCGGGCTCCAACTGGTGGCCGGCCTGGAAGGGGGCAGGCTGTTGCGCATCCGAACCACCACCGGAGCTCTGCCGCCTGGTGTGTCGGCATGGGCCATCGGTATGCCTGGAGGCGGCCGCCGCCTGGTCTTGGCCAACACCACCGCCACCGATATCGCCGATCTGCGCATCACCGGCGGACCCACCAGGGTGACGTCGATGACCACCCTTGCGGTGCCCGACCTTGAGGCCACGACAGTGCCGGACCTGGTGGTCACGATCCCGTCCGATGGGATCCTCGACCACTCGAAGCTTCCAGCCCAGACCATCGAGGTGCTCTCTGGCCAGTAGGCGGAGAGTTCACCCAGGTGTTGCCTAGGAGATATCTCCTGACCCGACGACGTTCACCTTTGGCTGTGAGACTGATGGTCCGATGTGCCGAGTCCGAACGCCGCTCCTGACCGCTTGGGCTCAACGTGCTCTGGTTTGGGTGATGGCCGGAGGGCTGGTGGTCGTTCCTGCGACCGCAGTCTCCGCGGCACCCCCGCCTCAACCAACGGTGGCGCAGACGCGCGCCGCAAGCGACCTCCTGAGTCGGATCCGGGCGATGACGACGACCCTCGATCGGCTCGATGCCCAGTATTTGCGCGCCACCCAAGCTGCACACTCTGCAACCACGGCCGCTCGAGTGGCTGCGGGCCAGTTGGCCGCCACCGCCGGGGCCTACCGTGACCTGCGTCATCAGGCGCAGCGGCTGGTGATTCGGGCCTATGTCGGTAGCGACATCCATGCGGGTGCACTTGCGCAGTTCATGAGTCCGTCGGCGGCCAACGTCCAGCAGATATCTCGAGCCTATGGCGCTGTGGTGGGTGAAGGGCTGGCCGCCAAGCTTTCCGAACTCGAATGGCTCCGGAACCTTCGCCGGACTGCCAGTGAGCAGGCGATCGCCAACCAGGCCACCGCGGCGTCACATCGGCGGGTAGCGGCCAAGGCCCTGCATCAGGCCCGGGCCGGCGAGGCGGAGTTACTCGTCACGCTGGCCACCATCGATGGCCCGACCAAGGCGGCCTTGGCTCAGCTCGAGCTCGCTGGAGACTCAGGGGTGGCCAGGATGCTCCGGGCCGGGAGTCTGGGGCTTCCCAAGGGCGTGGTGGACCCTGCTGGCGTCCTCGCCGGTGCGCCAGCGGCACTGACGTTCGCCACCGATCAGATCGGCAAGCCGTATTCTTGGGGGGCCGCCGGTCCTACGGCCTTCGACTGCTCGGGGCTGGTCCAACAGGCATGGTCGGCAGGAGGGGTCACCCTGCCTCGGGTGGCCAAGGATCAGTTCGCGGCAACGACTCGGATCTCGTTCACCGACCTCCAGCCGGGCGACCTCGTCTTCTTCGAGCGCGACATCGGTCACGTCGGCATCTATGTCGGCAACGGGATCATGATCGACGCCCCGCACGCAGGGTCTCTGGTTCAGCTCAACTCGATCTTCTGGAAGGATCTCGCCGGATTCGGACGGGTGACCGCTCCCTAGCGTGGCCGCCGAGCAGGGCTCAGGAGCTCAACACCTCATCCTCGTCGGGTTCACCCACGTCATCGTGCTGGCCGAGGTGGTGCCGATCGACGTTGACCAGGGTGAAGAACACGATGGCGGCCACCAGCATGCAGCCTGATCCGAGCTCGAAGGCGACCGAGAACCCATGGGTGAGGGCGTCGGGCGGTGAGACACCGGGAGGCAACGTTGGACCACTCCACGGATGGGCGATGGCGTAGGCGGCGGTGGCACTGATCGCCAACGTGTTGAAGATGGCCGTGCCGAGCGAGCCCCCGATCTGCTGGGTGGTATTGAGCACAGCCGAGGCCACGCCGGACTCATGGAAGGGCACGTTGAACAGTGCCGTTGAGGAGACCACCACGAACACGGCGCCGAGCCCGAGACTCATCAGGATGAGTGCCGGGAGCACCGAGGAGACGTAGCTCGAGTCAAACGTGATTCGCGACAGGTACAGCAGGCCGCCGCTGGCCATGAGGAGCCCCAAGGTTCCGAGCGGACGAGGCCCAACTCGAGGGAGTAGTTGGCTCGAGACCCCGGCTGAGGTGACCACGCCGAGGGAGAAGGGGAGGAAGCACAGGCCGGCACGGACCGGGCTGAAGCCATGGACACCCTGGAAGTAGAAGGTCATGAACAAGAACATGCCGAACAGACCTGAGGCCAAGAGGAACTGGGCCAGATAGGAACCACCGCGGACCCGGTCGAGCAGGATGCTCATGGGGAGAAGGGGATTGCTGGTCCTCGACTCGAAGGCCACGAAGGCGACGAGAAGGACGGCTCCGGCGGCGATGAAGCCGATGGCTCGTGGAGAGGACCAGCCGAGACTCGGGTTGGCAGCCTCGGTGATGCCATAGACCAGCGAGATGAAGCCCATCGTCGACAGCAGTGCCCCGGGCACGTCGTAGCGAGTGGTGCCGTGGATCCGGCTCTCGCGGACGTTGGGGATGGCCAGAGCGACGGCGATCAGGGCCATGGGGATATTCACGAAGAGGCACCAGCGCCAAGAGGCGTACTGCGTAAGCAGGCCACCGGCAATGAGACCGATGGCGGCGCCGGCGCCCGAGAGCGCGCCGTAGACACCAAAGGCCTTCGCTCGTTCCTTCGAGTCGACGAAGGTGACCGAGATCAGCGAGAGGGCAGCAGGGGCGAGGATGGCACCGAAGGCACCTTGCAGAGCACGGGCGGTGAACAGCAGGGCTTGGTCGGGGGCGAACCCTCCGAGGGCCGATGCTCCAGCGAACCCGATCAGGCCGATCACGAACACTCGCTTGCGGCCGGCGTAGTCGGCGATGCGTCCGCCGAGGAGGAGGAGGCCACCGAACGCGAGTGTGTAGGCAGTCACAACCCACTGGCGGTTGGCAGCGGAGATGTGGAGCTCCCGCTGGGCGTCGGGCAGGGCGATGTTGACGATCGATGCGTCGAGTACCACCATGAGCTGAGCGATGGCGATGACCACAAGGGCCCGCCATCGCCGAGGGTCGGGAACGTGGACGTGGTTGCCCACAACAGGGGAGGTCATCGCCACAGCGTAGTGACGAGGCCTAGGTGTCACGCCACCGCTCGAGGATCCGGGGGAGACTGTGGTCATGACTGACCGAGAGTTCGACATCGTAGTGTTGGGTGCAACAGGCTTCACTGGCCGACTGATTGCTGAACGGCTGACCTCGACGGCGCCGCCATCGGCGCGACTGGGCCTCGCGGGCCGGAGCGAGGCCAAGCTGGCTGAGGTGGCGGCGAGCTTGGGACGCGAGGTCGGCCTAGTGGTGGTCGATGCCACCGATCCAGTGGGTCTGCGCCAGCTGGCCAATTCCACACGGGTGCTGATCACGACTGTCGGTCCCTACACCGAGCACGGCGATCCCGTGGTTGGCGCCTGCGCTGCCGCAGGTACGGACTACCTCGACCTGTGCGGCGAGTCCGAGTTCGTTGACGAGACCTACCTGCGTCACCACGAGGTCGCAGTGGGATCAGGAGCTCGACTGGTCCACGCCTGCGGCTTCGATTCGATCCCTCACGATCTTGGCGTCCAGTTCACGGTCGAGCAGCTCGGAGGGGATCAGCCCATCGACGTGCGGGGCCATGTGCGGATGTCAGGGACCTTCTCCGGCGGCACCTTCGCCTCGGCGCTCGGGGCGATGAGTCGGATGAAGCAGGCGAAATCGGCCCGAACTCGGAGGTTGGCATCCGAGGGGCCGACCCCCGGCCGGACCATCACGATCGGTTCACCACGGCTCGGACGCAGCAGCGACACCGGACGATGGGCTCTTCCCATGCCGACGATTGATCCGCAGATCGTGGCCGACTCGGCCCGTGCGCTTCCGGCCTATGGACCGGCGTTTACCTACACCCACCTTCTTGATGCTGAGAGTGGTCTGGCCCTGGCCGGACTCCTGGCGGGCGTGGGCGCCGTCGCCGGGCTGGCCCAGATTCCCCCGGCTCGTCGAGCACTCTCTCGACGGGTGCCGCAGGGATCCGGCCCGAGCGAGGACAAGCGAGCCAGCTCATGGTTCCGGGTCCGCTTCTTCGGCGAGTCAGCGGGGCGTCAGGTTGTCACCGAGGTGTCCGGGGGTGACCCTGGCTACTCGGAGACGGCCAAGATGATCAGCGAGTCAGCCCTGTGCTTGGCCTTCGACGATCTCAACCCGACGTCGGGTCAGGTGACGACAGCCGTGGCCATGGGCTCGGTCCTGCGGCGACGGCTCGAGACATCAGACATCGCCTTCCGGGTCCTCCCGGTGGGAATCCGAGGCGGCGAAGTCGGGTGATGAACGAGTCGCAGGGGTAGATCGACGATCAGCGGTAATGCCTCGGGTGCGACGGTGATTCAGGAGCCCAACGTTGGGCCACGAGGTCACGGGTGATCAGAGCGCGACGCCGAGGTGGGGCGGCTGTGGTCAACGGAGAGCACCAGAGTTGGGGTAGGTCAGGGCTGCGGATCGCCGCACTGGCGCTCAGCACCCCCCGAGCAGAGGGCTGGCGTCCCGATCCTGGCTGGTCACTGCTCAAGAAGACCTCCACCATTGAACCCGCCTAGTGGTGTCGTTCGACATTCTTAGAAAGGAAGGGTTGCACCATGTCTCGTGTGACGAGAATTCGCGCTGAGGGATCGAAGGTCCTGCTTGCGGCGTCGTTGATCGGTGGAGCACTGCTGTTCGCTAGCCCGGCGGTCTCTGCGAGCACCCCAGCTGTTGCGCCTGATGCCCCGACAGGATTCAACATCACGGACAGGTATCAGGCCGTTCATCTGCACTGGAACCCTCCGAGCTACGACGGGGGTTCCCCGGTGACGCACTACAAGATCTATGGCGACCATGTCCTGCTGGTTGACTTAGCGGCCTCGGCCACCTGCGTCCACGTCAGTGGAGATGCGTGCAGGCACGTGTTCGTTCCTGGCAATAGGTTCCCCAGCCTCTCGCTGCATACCCCCGTTTCCTTCACCGTCACGGCGGTCAATGCCGTGGGTGACTCGGTCGGCACGGCTGAGATTAAGGGAATTCCCCTTGATGACCGACTGGATTGGAGATACCGGTCGAACCTCTATTCGGGAGAACGCCTCTCGTCTCAAAATCACCTCTTCCACCTTGTGATGCAAGCCGACGGGAACCTCGTTGAGCGCCGCGTGGCCGATCATTCAGTGGTATTTCAGACGGGTATCCCCAACGCAACCAACGTCTGGCTTCGCATTTTTGGCAGGGGGTATCTCGAGCTGAAAGGACGGGTTCCTGGAAACCCCAACTACGTCGTCTGGGCACCGAGGTTGTATAAGGCCGGAGGCATGCTCGTGCTGGCCGATAGCGGCCACTTGCTGTTTTGCGACTCGTATGAGAGGCACTGCGAGCGCCCCTGAACTGGGAGGGGCACCCAACAAGGCATCGTTCACGCATCAATCAACGTCCCCAGAGCAACGCTTCAGTGATGTCGGTCGTTTGCGCCGAAGGCGACTTCCTCTGGCCATCGCTCACCGCCACGAACGGCAGAGAACTCAGGAATCCTTTAGCTCAATAAGGAAGCCGTGGACGGCGGCACCACCGATGTTCTCGGTCGTGTGCTGGTCTGCCGGTTGGAAACTGAAGGTCCCACTGGGAATCTCAATATCGGCAGGGGTGCTTGACGAATGGGGCCCACCGAACCGAAAGGTTCCGCCTTCGACCATCACCACCACCATGTCAGGGTGGCCGTGCGGCTCAGTTCGCTCCGCTGGCTCCATGCGCAACTCGAGAACACGTACCCGCTCATTTTCGAACACCACCTTGTAGGCCTCTGGTGCGGCGACCGCTGCGTCTTCGATCATTGGGTTCCCCTGACGTTGGAATGACGATGGACTCAAGCGCACCAACCGTTCCCAAGACGCTTGCTCGGTGCCCGCCGCATCCTCCCCCAAGCAGAGGGCCGGTGCAAACACCATGGCATCAAGGTGACTCGTTCCCCATCACTGCTGGCTCCTCGAGAAAGACAGCGAGAGCCATCGCCCCGCCATGAACAATGCCCATCGATGGGTTCCGGATCGATCCAGACATCCAAGCCCGGCGTTCACCTCCACCCATCTGCGTGACGCTGAGAGTGGTCTGGCCCTGGCCGGACTCCTGGCGGGAGTGGGCGCCGTCGCCGGGCTGGCCCAGATTCCCCCGGCTCGTCGAACACTCCCTCGGCGGGTGCCCCGGGGATCCAGCCCGAGCGAGGACAAGCGAGCCAGCCCTGTGCTTGCTTGGACTGGGTCCTGCGGCGACGGCTCGAGACATCAGAGATCGCCTTCCGGGTCCCACTGGAGGGAACCCGAGATGGCGAGGTTGGACGGTGGCGGTACCCTACGG
>CAIUMH010000037.1 GCA_903900235.1 uncultured Actinomycetes bacterium | reverse complement strand
GGTGACGGCGGCCTTCTTGGCGGGTGCCTTGGTGACGGCGGCCTTCTGGGCGGGTGCCTTGGTGACGGCGGCCTTCTTGGCGGGTGCCTTGGTGGCGGCGGCCTTCTTGGCGGGTGCCTTGGTGGCGGCGACCTTCTTGGCGGGTGCCTTGGTGGCGGCGACCTTCTTGGCGGGTGCCTTGGCGGCCGGAGCCTTCTTCTTCGTGGGTGACGGGGCCATCAAGTTCTCCTAGGGATGCGATCTTGCGCAGAATTAGCGATGGACGATACCAGTCGCTCGACCGAGATGGTCGGGAACGGGTCCGGGAATCAGTCCTCGGTGACTCGAGTGATCGGGGCCACCTCGCTCTCGGCACCCTGGCTGGCTGGCGCTGAGGTTGGTGCCTGGCGAAGCGCCAAGATGGCCGCTCCGGGTTGAACGTTGTCTTCGATCCACTGGATCATCTCCGACAGCGACGTGCGCAGACGAGTGCGCTCAGCTTCGAGCTGGCGGGCCATCGACTCGACATCACCGGAGAGCTTCGACTTGAGGCCCTCCAACTTGGAGAGGTCCTCCTTGTAGCGACGGTCAGCTTCAGCCTTCAAGCGAGCAGCCTCTGCGTTGGCATCCGCCACGACGCGAGCGGCTTCTGCTTCAGACTCCTGCTTGGTCTGATCGACGAAACGCTGCGCCATCTCGAGCGTACGCTGCAACGAGTCCGTTGTCGCTGCGGCCACGGCCGGAATTGGCGTGGCCTCTGGAGCGGGTGCCGCCACCTCGGCCGCCGGCTCTGGCCGGTTGGCTTCGAGCTGAGCGATCCGATCAGCTGCTTGGCGCAGCCGATCCGTGGCTTGGCGGAGCTGCTCCTGCATGGCGTCCGCCTCGACGGCCACCTTCTCGAGGTAGTCATCGACCTCGTCGACGTCATAGCCGCGCAAACCGAGTCGGAACTCGACGGTACGGAGGCTCTCGATGGCTGACTTCGGACCAGTGGCGTTATCCATGGACCGGCACCTTACCAACAGGGCTGAGGCCGCGCGGAAGAAGCATTCAGCTGAACAGCGGGATCAGGACCATCTGGATCACTACGAAGAGCACCAAGATGGACAGATCGAGGGATGTTCCGCCAACTCGGATCGGCGGAATGATCTTGCGCAATGGCGCCAAGACGGGTTCGGTAGCGACCGTCAGGACCTGATTGATCCGGTCAAGGACGGACCCCCGAGGTGTCTGGAACCAACTCAACAGAGCCCGAGCGATCAGGATGAAGAGAAAGAGCTCGAGGAGCCACGCGATGACAGTGAAGGGGGTCAACGGATCAGCGGTCGGAGAAGTCCCGCTCCTGGATGCGGGCGAGCTCCTCGTCGGAGAGAGTGACGTTTGCTGGCGTGATGACGAACACGCCATCGACCACGCGCCGCATGCGACAGCCGAGTACATAAGCCATGCCGCTCGAGAAGTCCATCATCCGACGTTGTAGCTGCGCATCGGCACCCTGAAGATTCAAGATCACGGTGCTCGACTGCTTGATGTGGTCACCGACCTGCTTGGCATCGCCGAACGATCGTGGCTCAACCACCGGGAGCTTGGCCACCGGGGCCATGGGGGTCACCGCCACTCGCTGGGCGGTCTGGCGGGGTGCACGGTCATCCACCGGTCGACCATCGCGGGTCATCGGGTGGATACGGCTCACCGTTCCAAATTGCGGAGACGGCTGAGGCTCCCGGTCGTAGCGATCACCACGCTCAGGGCGTGCCCCGCGAGGCTCGGGTCGGTCGTAGCGGTCGTAGCGGTCGTCGTCCTCATAGCGGTCTCGCGGTTGAGGGCGAGATGGCCGCGACGGCGCAGACCGCCTGTCATTCAGGTCGTCATAGTCGTCGTACTCATCGTCGACCAGGCCGAGGTAGGCCATGATCTTGCGCATCTGTCCGGGCATCACCGCCGCCTTGTCATGCTGGGGGTCCCATCTCCCGACCATCGGGGGATATAGGTACTCACTCTAAACCACCTTCGACCTCAAGGTGAGATGGCACCTCTGCAAGACGGTGCGGATCGGAAAGCGTCAGGTCCGCGATCCGAAAAGTGCTCGGCCGATACGCACCATGGTGGCGCCTTCCTCGATCGCGATCTCGAGGTCATCGGTCATCCCCATCGACCGCTCCTTGAGCCCGAGATCTCGAGCGATCTCGGACACCTTGCGGAATGCCGCTCGGGCCGCGGAGGGTTCCTCGGGAGCCACCGTCATGAGTCCACGCACGTCGAGACCCAGCTGCTGAACGGCACCTACCAGCTCCGCCACCTCGGATGGAGCGACACCGCCCCGCTCTGGCCGGCCCGTGAAGTCCACTTGGATCATCACTCCGGCCCCGGGCCGCTGCCGAGCGATGGCTGCCGCCTCCTTGAGACGAGAGACCCCTTCAAAGCAGTCAGTGACCGGAGCCAGCCGAGCCACCTTGTTGGTCTGGATCGCTCCGAGATAGTGCCAGGCCGGATCCCGATCAGCCAACGCTCCGGCCTTGTCGATGAGCTCTCCGGCATAGTTCTCGCCGAGAATTCGGAGGCCCGCGTCGTACGCTGCAGCAGCGACCCCGGCAGGAAAGTTCTTGGTCACCGCCACGATTGACACCTGTTCGGGGTCACCACCTGCAGACGCGATCCGTCGACGAATTTCGCCTGCCGCCTCAGCGATCGAGTCCGGAGTGGGATTCATGATGGCCGGCGACGCGCCGGATCAATCGTCAGCGGAGGAAGGAGGGGACGTCGAAGTCATCGTCGCCGTCACCTGACGACGATGCTCCGAGGTCACCGAAGAGGTCGAGACCGTCATCATCAAGTCCGAGACCGCTGCTGGTCGTCGCCTTGCGGTTCTCCCATGGCTCGAAGCCGGCAGCGATCACGGTCACCCGGACCTCATCACCCATCGAGTCGTCGACCACGGTTCCGAAGATGATGTTGGCGTCAGGATGAGCCACGGAGTGGATGATCTCCGCCGCCTCATTTACTTCGAAGAGTCCGAGGTCGGAGCCTCCAGCGATGTTCAGCAGGATCCCTCGTGCTCCCTCGATGGACGCCTCGAGCAGTGGGCTCGTGATGGCGGCACGTGCAGCATTGACCGCACGCCCCTCACCGGTCGAGTGTCCAATCCCCATGATGGCCGTGCCCGCATTCGTCATGACCATCTTTACGTCGGCGAAGTCGGTGTTGATCTGGCCTGGGATCGTGATGAGGTCGGTGATGCCGCGTACTCCTTGGAGAAGGACTTCGTCAGCCATCTTGAAGGCATCGACCATGGAGGTCTTGTCATTCGAGACGGTGAGCAGCCGATCGTTCGGGATGACGATGAGCGTGTCGACCTTCTCCTTGAGGATCTGGATCCCCTTGTCGGCCTGCGTCGAGCGACGACGGCCCTCGAACGCGAAGGGCCGGGTAACGACGCCAATGGTGAGGGCGCCGAGGCCCTTCGCGATCTCAGCCACGACAGGAGCGGCACCCGTCCCCGTTCCGCCACCCTTGCCGGCGGTGATGAAGACCATGTCCGCACCCTTGAGTGCCTCTTCAATCTCACCACGGTGCTCTTCGGCGGCCATTCTCCCGACCTCAGGGTCCGACCCTGCGCCAAGTCCCCTCGTCAGTTCGCGCCCGATGTCGAGCTTGAGGTCGGCCTCGCTCATCAAGAGCGCCTGAGCGTCCGTGTTGGCGGCGATGAACTCCACACCGCGCAGTCCGCCATCGATCATCCGGTTCACGGCGTTGACTCCACCGCCACCGACTCCGATGACCTTGATCACTGCCAAGTAGTTACTCTGCGGGGAAATCGTCATGGCCGCTCCCGTCCTCTCGTGCGTTCTGTTGGAAATCCTGCCCGATGACGGGTCTTAGGTGGTGGATAATGCCCAATCGTACCCCTCCACCTCGACGAACGCGAGATGAGGACCTCAGGGTCGACCTCAGGTGACGCCTCAACCCACTCCTCGAGTGATGGTCGAGGCCTGGGGAACCGACACGTCGACGACGTCGCCAGCGTGCAGGCTCGTGCCGGCGATGATGGCGGCGATGTCCGAGAACTTGGCGCCCAGCTTCTCTGAGGTACCAAGCGCGATGGTGACCGGTGCTGTCATCTGGAGCGTCACGGTCCCATCGGCATTCCCGATCACTTTGGCCACCTGATCTCGGAACGCGGGAGGGATTCGCGTCGCCACCTTGATCGCCGCACCAGCGCGATCTGGCAACCAAGACCCCGGCCTGCCAGGAGTGATGCCGGGAAGCTGCATCTCAAGAGGCTTTGGAGTGAACTTCGTCGGTGGGTTGACCAGCCGAGCAAGTACTCGTCCGGTCGGGTCGATGCGCGCGTACTTCGCCCCGACCGGCACAAACGCCACCGGAGTTCGCATGGTGACCGTGATCTGGACGCTCGACGGCCAGCGCAGCTGGACCGAAGCGTTCTTGATCAGAGGGATGGCATTGATTGACGTGGCGGCAGCCGCCGTGTCGATCGAGACCAATGGCACGCCGGTGGTGATGCCGGATGCTGACAGCACCTCGTCGTGCACAAGGGGTGTTGCCCCATCCACCCTCATCGACCGGACCGAGAACAGCGAGCTGTGGAGCAACGCCCAGCCGGCGATCACGACCAGCGCCATCCCGAGAAGCGCCAGGAACCCAATCCACCACTTGCGGCGGCGAGCTCGGGTGACCTCTTTGCGTCGCTCGTCGAGACGTCGATCCACCTTGCCTGCCGAGGCGGTGGACTCCGTGGCCCGTGGACCTCGACGTCCAGCGGGTGCCGATCTGCCGTTGGCGCTGCTGGCCCGATGTCTGCCTCGGCCCGATCGAGCGCCCGAATCGTCCTGACGAGCCATCAGCGCTCCTCGAAGCCGACTCGACGGACCTCGCTGACGAGGCGCACCCCAGTTGAGGCCGCCACCTCGCTGGCGATCTCCGCCATGAGCGCGTCCACGTCATCAGCGGAGCCTCCTGTATCTGCCTGAATGAAGTTGGCATGCTTCTCCGAGACCATGGCGGTCCCTCGGCGTCGGCCCTTGAGACCAAGCTCCTCGATCAGCCGGCCAGCAGAGTCGCCGACGGGATTGGTAAAGACGCTCCCGCAGTTGGCCCCACCTGGTTGATGCTCCCGACGCCAGCGGACGATCTCCCGAAGGGCCTCACGGCCGAGGTCAACATCGCCGGGGGAAAGCGACAAGGTAACCGCGAGCACGAGATGGTGAGGCTCGATCGCTGAGCTGCGATAGGCGAAGCGCAGCTCGTTCCGTTTCCACGTCGTAGTGGTGCCGGTGATCAGATCAAGAACGTCGGCCGACTGTAGCGAGGTCGCCAGATCAGACCCATGACCTCCGGCATTCATGCGCACTGCCCCACCGATGGTTCCCGGGACGCCGACTGCCCACTCGAACCCGGTGAGCCCTGCCTCGACAGACCGTCGCGCCACCACTGGCAGGTCCGCAGCCGCCCCCGCCGTCACCGTTGCCGACCCCTCGTCGATGTCGATGGTGGCGAAGGCCTCACCCAGATGGATCACTGTGCCGTCGAACCCCCGGTCTGCCACGAGGGTATTCGAGCCCCGTCCGAGGACGTAGACCGGTCCAGACGCTGCTGCGTCGACCGCCTCGACCAACTCGAGCACCGTCGAGACCTCAACGGTCTGGGCCGCCGTTCCTCCCACCCGATAGGTCGTCCGCGCACCAAAGGGTGCCCCGGAGATCCGACTCATCGCAGCCGAGCGATCAGGTCGTCGGGAAGCTCGGTCAGGTCACCTGCGCCGAGCGTCAGGCAGAGATCTCCCTCTCTGAGCAGACCCATGACGATCTCAGCGACCAGTGAACGGTCAGCCACGTAATGCACCGTCCCAGGGTCGCGTCCCCGCTCGACAGCCGTGGCGACCAACTGCCCCGACACGCCTGGGATGGGCTCCTCGCCGGCGGAGTAGATGTCCGTCACCACGACATGATCAGCCTCTGCGAACGCGCCGGCGAATGAGGCCGCCACATTCTGGGTCCTCGTGTAGCGGTGAGGTTGGAAGACAGCGATGGTGCGGGCAAAGCCTCCGGCGCTGGCGGCCGAGAGCGTCGCCGCCACCTCCGTTGGAAGGTGTGCATAGTCGTCGACGAAGGTGACCCCCGCCTCCTCGCCACGAAACTCAAAGCGCCGCGGGACGCCAGCGAAATGACCCAGGCCTCTGGCAATGTCCTCGGGAGCAGCACCGAGCTCGAGGGCTGCGATGCCAGCCACCGCCGCATTGCGCACATTGTGAAGACCGGGAGATCCCACAAGCAGTTGCACCGAGCCTCCGCCGGGAAGGCCAAGCTCGAACCGTGACGAGGACCGACCGAGATCGATCGAGGAGATCCGAGCGTCAACGTGATCGCCCATGCCGACCCGGAGTGCACCGACTGATACCCCAACCCTCGCTGCCCCTGCATCATCCGCCATGACCACCGAGCGGCCGGTGGTGCGTCCCAGGAGGTCTGCGAAGGACTGCTCAAGGTTGGCAAGGGTCCCGTAGTGATCGAGGTGATCGGCTTCGATGTTCGTCACCACCGTGACTGCTGGCTCAAGCATGGCGAAGGCTCCGTAGCTCTCGTCGGCTTCCATGACCAGGACCTCGCCAGCGCCCCAGAGCGCACCAGCCCCGACTCCCGGAACGTCTGCTCCGAGCAGATAGGACGGCTCAAGGCCCGCCGCGACGAGAATCAGCGACAACATCGACGAGGTCGTCGTCTTGCCGTGAGTTCCCGACACCGCTGCGGTAGATCGGATCCTTGTCAGCGCCGCCATCATCTCGGGACGACGGACGATGGTCAGGCCACGAGCGACAGCCTCAGCCATCTCGGGATTGTCCGCAGGGATCGCCGGTGAACCCGTCATCACTCGGGCTCCCCCGATAGCCGCTGCCGAATGACCAATCTCGACCCGAACTCCGGATCGCTCGAGCCGATCGGTGACAACCGAGCGTCGGAGGTCCGACCCACTGACCCGATGGCCCATCTCGGCCAGCACCAGCGCCAGGGCACTCATCCCAGCTCCCCCGACCCCAACGATGTGGATATCGGTCAAGATCGACAGGTCGAGTGCCGTGACCTCAGCGGACATGGGACAGCACCACCTCTGCAACGGCTGCCGCCGCGTCAGCGTGACCCAGCGACCGAGCATGCCGAGCCATCTGCGCCCGACCGGGAGCATCGTCGAGGAGTCGATTCAGGGTCTCCTCCAAGGCGGCTGCCGACAGATCGGCATCAGGCACGATGATCCCGGCACCAGCGCGTTCGAGTACCCGTGCGTTGAGGGTCTGATGGTCACCTGGAGCTCCGGGCAGTGGCACCAGGATCGCCGGAAGTCCGGCCATCGCCAGTTCAGCCACGGTCAATGCCCCGGCTCGGGTGATCGCGACCTGTGCCGCTTGATAGAGCAGGGGAACCCTCGCCTCGAACGGGACCTGCCGATAATCGAGATTGTCGCCAGATTGTGGAGTCCATCGTGCGACGAGGTCGTTGAAGTCACGCCGACCGGTGACATGCACGATGGTGACCTCCTTGTTCCGCCACCGTTCGGCGAGGCCGAGCACCGCTTCGTTCACCGACCGGGCCCCTAGCGAGCCCGTCAGCACAGCCACAATCGGCCGGTCTGCGTTCATACCAAGTTCGGTCACCGCGAGGCGTCGTGCCGCCTCGTCCCCCTCGATGGCGGCGAACTCGGGTCGCACGGGTGCCCCGGTCACGGTCGCCCGATCGAGGGGCGTGCCGGGAAAGGCGACGCAGGCCGCAACCGCATAGCGACCGAAGATGCGATGGGTGAGACCCGGGACAGCATCGACGTTCACGAGGACAAGTGGCCGATGCAGAAGCACCGCAGCAAGGGCCACCGGAGCGGCGGCATACCCACCAACGGAGACCACCGC
>CAIUMH010000036.1 GCA_903900235.1 uncultured Actinomycetes bacterium | reverse complement strand
CTGGTGATTATCTCCACCAATGTCAATCAGACCCAGGCGATGTTCCTCGGTCTTGGGGTGGGGGCGCTGATCGCCGCCATTGCCCTCTCGATCACCCTCAACTTTCAGGGCTCCGGAGTGGTGAACTTCGCCGCCGGGGCCATCGCCATGTACGGCGGCTACGTCTACTACGGACTTCGCGTCAATGGGCAGCTCTTCCTCCCGCCATTGCCCAATCCCTTGGCGCCCATCGAGGGACTGGTCCACCTCGCGGGCAACAAGACTTTCAATCTCCCCGATATCCCGGTCTTCATCACCCTCGCCCACCCTGGAGCAGGAGCGAGTTCTTTTGGGACGGTCATCCGTCAGCCGGCGATGCCGGTATGGCTGGCGCTGCTGATCTCTGCTGGCGTGCTCGCAATCCTCGGCCTGCTCTTCCATCTGCTGATATTTCGACCGCTGCGCAATGCGCCGGTGCTGGCCAAGGTTGTCGCCTCAGTTGGTCTGTTCATCATCATGCAGGCGATCGTTGTGCTCCGGTTCACCTCGTCGGCCAAGGCAGTGTCCGCCATCATGCCGAGCTCGCCGACCCACCTTCCTCGTGGGGTCACCCTCCCCAGCGACCAGCTCTATCTTGTGGGGATCGTGGTCATCGTGACTGCTGGGCTTTGGGCGCTGTTCCGCTACACCCGGTTCGGCCTAGCCACACGGGCCGCAGCAGAGAATGAGAAGGGGGCCATCGTCCTCGGCTACTCACCCGATTTCCTCGCAGGGGTGAACTGGGTTGCGTCGACGGTTCTGGCGGGGATGTTCGGTATCCTGGCGGCGGCGATCAACCAGTCGCTTGACCCCATCACCATCACCCTCCTCATCGTGCCGGCATTGGCGGCCTCGTTGCTGGGGAGATTCAACTCCTTCACCGTCACCATGCTTGCTGGTTTGGGCATCGGCATGCTGTCGTCTTGGGTCCAGTATCTCGACCAACAGAGCTGGTTTCCCAAGGCTGGCGGCCAACCCCTACCGGGATTGACCCAGGCGCTTCCGTTCGTGATCATCATCGTGGTGCTGGTGCTTCGCGGGAAGTCGCTACCAACTCGCGGCAGTATCGAGACGGTCAAGTTGCCATTCGCCCCTCGGACGCGTCGAGCAGTGCCGACCTCGTTGGTCGGCGGCATCATCGTGGCGGTGGTGCTCTTCGTCACGACCCCTGACTGGCGCCTCGCAATCGTCAACTCGCTCGTCGGTGTGGTCATCTGTCTCTCGCTGGTGGTGCTGACGGGCTATGTCGGCCAGATCTCGCTGATGCAGATGGCATTGGCGGGGATTAGTGGTTTCACACTGTCGAAGATCGCCGATGCCCACCACATCCCGTTCCCGTTCGGCCCGATCCTGGGGGCCGTGGCTGCGGTCATCGTCGGTCTGATCGCCGGCGTCCCGGCGCTGCGAGTTCGCGGCGTCAACCTTGCGGTGGTGACGTTCGCCGCAGCGGTGACCATCGAGCAGATGGTCTTTGCCAACCCGGCCTGGTCTGGTCTCAGCGGAGCCATCGTGAGTCCGCCACGTCTGTTTGGTCTCAACTTCGGCCCAAATGATCCGTGGACCAAGGTGTTCGGTGGAGGCCATGGACTCCTGCCCAACCCGTGGTTTGGGGTGTTCTGCGTGGTGGTGGTGATCCTGCTTGTCCTTGCAGTGGTCAACATCCGCAACTCGCGCCTCGGTCGCCACATGCTCGCCGTACGAGCCAATGAGCGTGCTGCGGCAGCCGCCGGGGTGTCGGTCTCGGGGACCAAGATCCTCGCCTTCGGCGTGGCGGCGTTCATTGCCGGTCTCGGTGGCGCACTGTCGGGCTATCGATTCGGCTCGGTCTCCGCAAATTACTTCGGGGCGATCCCATCCATGCTCTTCCTTGCCTTTGCCTACCTCGGGGGGATCTCGTCGGTTTCGGGGGCTGTGGTGGGTGGCGTCCTCGTCTCTGGCGGCATCTTGACCACCTTCATGTCCCATGAGCTCGGCATACCCGAGACGTACACGCTGTTCCTCGCTGGTCTCGGATTGATCACCATGGCCATCTTCAACCCCAAGGGCGTGGCCGGGGCGTCGCGAGACGCGGTCCATGCGCTCAAGCAGAAGATCGGTCGGGGGTCTACGCCGAAGACTGATGCACTGGCCGAGGCCGGAGGACACGCCAAGGTGAGTGCATGATGGCGATGCTCTCGAGCACAGGGTTGACCGTGACCTTCGGTGGGAAGAACGCCGTCGACGGGCTTGACCTGAAGGTCGAGTCGGGTCAGCTCGTTGGGCTGATCGGTCCCAATGGTGCAGGCAAGACGACGACCATCGATGCGCTGACCGGATTCGTCCCGTCCCGCGGAGTGGTGACGTTTGACGGCACGGAGATCGATTCGCTCTCTTCGACAAGCCGGGCGCGATCGGGCCTGGGGCGGACGTGGCAGAGCTCGGAGCTTTTCGATGACCTGACGGTGCTCGAGAACCTTCAGGTCGCTGCGGAGCGCCTGACGGTCAGCGGATTTCTTCGAGATCTCATCAGTCCTCGCAATGATGACGTCAGCGAACTTGTGGAGATCCTTGCGTCGCTCGACCTTGCGCACTCGGCCCATCTGCTGCCCACGGAGTTGTCGCATGGTCAGCGCAAGCTGGTTGGTGTGGCTCGGGCACTGGCGGCCAAGCCCAAGGTCCTCCTCCTTGACGAGCCGGCGGCCGGGCTCGACACCGAGGAGAGCCAGGAGCTCGGCAAGAGGATCCGGGGACTCGTTGACGGGGGACTGTCGGTCCTGCTGATCGATCACGATATGGGACTCGTGCTGACCATCTGTGACTATCTCTATGTTCTCGACTTCGGACAGCTCATCGCTGAGGGAACGCCAAGTCAGATTCGATCCGATGAGAAGGTAATCGGGGCCTATCTGGGTCAGCGGCATGCAGAGGGTGAGAATGATGGCTGAGCCGCTTCTCGAGATCGCCGGCTTGAACGCCGGATACAACGGAGTGGCCGTGGTCCGCGGTCTTGACCTCGTGGTGAGTCCCGGTGAGGTCGTGGCGCTGCTCGGACCCAATGGTGCCGGCAAGACGACGACCCTCATCACCACGAGCGGGCTGCAGCCCATCATCAGCGGCGATATCTCGCTCCACGGAGTGAGCATCAAGGGGCGGGCACCTCATCAGGTAGCTCGCTCAGGCGTGGCGCACGTCACCGAGGACCGGTCGCTGTTCTTCTCTTTGACGGTGAGGGAGAACCTCCGGCTCGGGAACCGAGGCGGCGATGTCGACCTGGCCACTCCCTTGCGGTATTTCCCGGCTCTCGAGGACCTGATGGACCGACAGGCTGGTCTGCTCTCTGGTGGTGAGCAGCAGATGCTGGCACTAGGCCGAGCCATGGCCAGTGGGCCGAAATTGCTCATGATCGACGAGATGAGCCTCGGGCTGGCACCGGTGATCGTCGAACGGCTCCTGCCCATCGTCCGATCGATCGCTGATGACACGGGATGCGGCATTCTTCTCGTCGAGCAGCACGTCCAGATGGCGCTCGAGGTGGCGGATCGGGGCTATGTCCTGAGTCATGGGGAGTTGACCATGACCGGAACGGCTGCCGAGCTCGACGCAAATCGCAGCCTGCTCGAGGCGAGCTACCTCGGCGACTGAACGGCCCGGCCCATGAGAGATCTCTCATGGGCAACTTAGGGTGCCTTCACTGCCTGTCGGCAGACTGTCTCTCATGAACCTCCCGACCTGAAGGTCGGGCGAGATGAAGAGAGGTTGACCATGGCGAACCCGCTGGCGAGTTGGATGCTCGGAGCGCTCTGCGCAGGAGGCTTGACGGCCGGTGCTGTCAGCGTGGCGGCAACGAGCTCGTCGACAGCGACTGCGGTACTGCCCACTGCCGTGTCGGAGACTTCTCGGGTGGCCCATCTTCGAGAGGTCAAGCGCCAGCTGGCACAGCAGCTCGCCGCCGTTGCAGCGCCGACTACCGCCGCTCCCCGGGGGGACGCATCATCTGTGACCCCAGCGACCTGGACGCCAAAGCCAACCGAACCGCCCACCACCGGCGTTCCTGTGGCCGCCCCCACCACGACAGTCCCCGCAGCGTCGCCCACCCCAACGACCGCTGCTCCGCCGGTCCGATGGGTGGATGACGAGGGATCAGGTGGCGGCGATGACGGTGGATCAGCCCAGCACTCTGGAGAGAACGATGACTAAGCGAACAAGTGGACCGACCAAGGCCATCGGGCCAGCGCTGGCAGTGTCGGCTGCGGTGGCCGGCATCAGTGGGGTGGCAATCACCTGGGTGGCCCAGGGGGTGGCGACCAGTACGGCAGCCCCGGTTGCCTCGTCGACGATCCCAGGGTCAGCTGTCGATCAGTCCAAGGCGGCTCAGCTGAAGGCACAGATTCGCGCCGCGCGTGCTCAACTCGCTGCAGGGACTTCCCCCTCGACCACCCAGCCGCTTGCGCCAAGTTCCGGTGCTGGCCCCCAGCCCGCCTCCGGATCCGCAGGCCAGGCGGTGGCCTATGCACCGACGACGTCACCGCCGGCTTCCTCGGCTGCCCCGTCGACCAGTACGCCGGTGGCGGCACCGCCCACCACTCAGCCGACTCCTCCGCCGACCACAGTTGTCACGGGGGCGTCCGGTGCCGGGTGAGCAGGGATCACTCATGGTGACCAAGATCGCGATGGCCTCGCCGGTCCGGATCATCGCCACCGCGTCGGCGAGCACCGATGCCGTGGCTGCAGCGTGGGCGGCCATCCGAGCCGTCGAATCGAGCTGCAATCGCTTCGATCCGAGCAGTGAGTTGTCACTGCTGAATGCCCACAGTCGAGAGGCGGTTGCTATATCGCCACTTCTCTGCGACCTCGTTGGGATCGCACTCGCTGGCTACCGCTCCACGAACGGTCGCTTCGACCCCCGTGTCCTGAGCGATCTCGAGCGGATGGGTTACGACCGGACGTTCCGCTCCGTCGACGGCCTCGGGGCCTCGATGGCCGATCGACCTGAACGCGCCGACTGGACCCCGGAGTTCGATTCGAAGCTGTCCCTCGTCACCCTGGGCGGCGAGCGTATCGACCTTGGTGGAGTCGCCAAGGGGGCAGCAGCCGATCGTGGATTGGCGGCCATGGCGGCAATGGGTGTGCATGGGCTCATCGATATCGGTGGCGATGGAGCAGCGAGCGGACCCGACGAGATCGGAGCCCCCTGGTCGGTTGGTGTCGAGGATCCACTGGGCGGGAGCGAGCCCGTGGCGGTGTTGACGCTCGAGGCGGGTGGCTACGCCACGTCCTCGACACGGCTTCGGCACTGGAAGGTGGGGGGAGAGCAGGCTCATCACCTCATCGACCCTCGCACGGGACGTCCCGGTGGTGCCGGGTTGCGGTCGGTCACGGTGCTCAGCGCGAGTGGGGCGACGGCCGAGGTAGAGGCCAAGGGCGCATTCTTGTCGGGAGCCCAGACCATCGCCGAGTACGCGGCTCGGCGGGCCTTGGCCTGCCTCTGGGTGGACGATGACGGGGACGTTGGGTGGTCGGAACCGATGGCGCCTTCGCTGATCTGGATGCGATCATGACCGTCCAGTCTCTCCACGACGCCCCGACGGCCACTGATGCGGACCAAGCACACGGGCCGGTGGCTCGCCGGCGCCTCTCTGGTGCACAGGTGGCGATGATTGGTCTCGTGCTGGCCGGATCCATCCTCGCCGGCCACATGCTGGCCTCGGCGCTCGAGCCGGTGATCCACGCCCAGAAACTCTCCTGGGTGCTTGGACGAGGTCTCGGGATCGCATCGTTTCTGAGCCTCACCGCGCTGGTGAGCTTCGGAACCTGGGTGCGCCACCCGCTGCGCAGTCGCGTGCGGTGGCCCTCTCCGATGGTGACGATGTCGGTGCACGCATCTCTCGGTGCGGCGACGCTCACCCTCGTGGCGGCGCACCTCACAGCCATGGCGATCGACCCCTGGGCCAAGATCGGTTGGGTGGGAGCGCTGGTTCCTTGGGCGTCCTCGTTCAGGCCGACACCTGTTGCTCTCGGCGTGCTGGCGCTCTGGGGGATGCTGTTGGTCGGAGGGACGGCCCGGATGGCCGGCAAGTTCGGCAGGGCCCGCTGGCTCAAGATCCATCGGCTGTCATGGCTCGTGTGGCTGACGGCTCTGCTGCACGGCCTCACCACCGGCTCAGACACACTCGGCCTTCGAGGCTTCTACGCCATCGCTGCGGGAGTGGTCGTTGCTCTGGGTCTCTCGGCTCGATTGGTACCCCGTCCGTCGAATCCGCGTCGTGCGGGGGGCACTACTTCTCCGGCAGGATAGGACGATGGCCGCTTCACAACCACGCCAGCCGAAGCCAGGTCGAGCTCCATTGTGGTCGCTCGTCCTGGCGGCCATCGTGATCTCGGGCCTGGTGGTCGGGTTTGCACTGACCACGATCTCGGGGACACCTCCGTCACTCCCGGCCTCGGTACGATTGCCGGCCGTCACTTCGGTCTCCACGACGATCCCTCCTCCCTCGACGATCAGCTCGCCCGGCACGTCGGTGACGACCGGCGCCCTCAACGTGGTGGAGGCACCCAAGCCGGTGGTGACCCAGGTCAATGGACAGACGGCCACCACTGTGCCGGTGCTGACGACCACCTCAACCACCGAAGATGGTTCCGGAAGCCATGGCACCACCACGACCACCATCGAGCCCGGCGACCACGAGCGACCCCACGGATCGACACCTGGGAGCACGACGAGCACCACCTCCGCCGCAGCCCAAGATCGTTGAGCTCGTCCACCGGGCCCCGCGGGGGTCGGAGGCTGGGCACGGCGACCCGGCTGAGCGGTGCGATGGCCGTCCTCCTGGCCATCGTCCTCGGCATGAGTGCGTGGGCCACATGGGTGTCGTTCTCCCGACGAACCACGAGTCAGGCCACCGAACAGATCTCTGCCTCTCTTCGTGACGTGAGCCGGAGCCTCGGCTCACGAGGGATGACTGATCTGGGAACCTGGGCGCTCCGCTATCTCTCGATCACGGCGCTGCCGGCCGACGAGCACGTCCTCCTTGAGCTACCCGGGGGTACCCGCTACGGCTCCGAGGGCACCAACCGCCTCCTCAAATCTCCTCAGGTCGCTGCCCTCTTGGCCCACCCACCGGCCCGCTCGACGACGAGCACGATCTCGACGACCGATGGCCGGACCCTCGTGCTCGCGTCACCGATCCGCTCCTCCGGAAAACAGGTTGGCTCGGTGGTGGTCACCTATGACCTGCGATCACTCGATCGTGACCGCGGACGTGTCCTGGCACTCGTCCTGGTGGAGGCGGGCATCGCCCTCTTCGTGGCTGTGGTGGGCACCTATCTGCTGCTGCGCCGCCTGCTCGGGACCATCGGCCGGATCACGACCACGGCGAGAACGATCTCGGAAGGTGAACTTGACCTTCGGCTCGGCGATCAAGGTTCCGACGATGAGGTGGGCGAGCTGGCCGAGACCTTCGACGTGATGCTGGACCGGATCGATGAGGTCATGGGCAGCCAGCGTCAGTTGCTCTCCGACGTCTCACATCAGATCAAGACACCGCTCACGGTGATGCGAGGTCACCTCGAGGTCCTCCAGCGGACTGGGATGGATGATCCAATCGAGGTGGAGCGCACGATGCGAACGGTGGTGACCGAGATCGAGCATCTGGCGGTGCTCACCGAGGACCTGCTGTTCCTTGGGCGATCTCTTGAGCCCGGATTCCTTGATCGTGCTCCGGTCGCCCTGCGGGTCCTCCTTGGCGAGGTGGTCGCCTCGGCGTTGGTCCTCGGACCACGGATCGTGACCCTCGGGACCGTCCCTGACCTGGTGATCGATGTCGACGAGCTCAAGATCCGTGGAGCGTTGCTCAATCTCGTCGACAATGCGGTGCGGGCGACCGTCGATGGCGATCGGATCGAGCTGTCGGCCTCGCTGCGGTTTCCGCTCCGCGAGGTTGTCCTCACCGTGTCGGACTCGGGACCGGGCATCCCACTGGCTGACCGCGATCGTGTCCTCGAGCGATTCAGCCGCCCGCGCTCGGAGGTCCGAGCGGGATCGGGCCTTGGGCTGGCGATCGTGGGGAGCGTGGCGGGGGCGCACGGAGGGCGTGTGGAGCTTGGGGATGCGGCACTTGGAGGCCTGGCGGCGTCGATCGTCTTGCCACCATCTTCGGTGGCAGTGATGGCGGAACTCGAGGAGGAGTGACATGCGAATTCTGATTGTGGAGGATGACCCGGGGATCTCGTCGTTTATTGACAAGGGGCTTCGGGCCGAGGGGTATCAGTCCGAGATTGCTGGCTCCGTCGGTGCTGCGCGGGCTCTGTTGGCCTCACCAGGGTTCGCCATCGATCTCGTCCTGCTCGATCGCGGCCTTCCTGATGCCGACGGAGCCACCCTGCTAGAGGAGATGCGCGGGTCGGGAGACCAGACGCCCGTCATCGTGCTCACCGCCCGAGGGCAAGTCGCCGACCGGGTGGCGGGCCTCAATGCCGGGGCCAATGACTATCTGGCCAAGCCCTTCGCCTTCGACGAACTCGTGGCGAGGATTCGGGCGGCGCTTCGGACGACCGAGCAGCCGGGAGCCACCGAGCTCGTAGCTGGCGACCTTCGGTTCGATCTGCTGAGCAAGGTGGCGACCCGAGGGGCCACACGGATCGAGCTCTCCCAGCGAGAGTGGACGCTGCTCGAGCTCTTCCTGCGACACCCCGGACAGGTGCTGTCGCGTGCCCAGATCCTCTCGGCCGTGTGGGACTACAGCTTCGACCCTGGGTCCAACGTGGTGGACGTCTATGTCGGCTACCTGCGCAAGAAGCTTGACCGGCCCGGCGAGGAGTCGCTCATCGCGACCGTGCGGGGAGCGGGCTACCGCTTCATCTCCTCCTAGCATCAGCGACGGACATCCGACACGAGGAGGCACAGCCATGCGGCTGGCGAACATTGACGGCAGGGCGAATGTGGTGGTCGAGGGCGGAGTCATCGACGTGGCGACGGCGACCGGCGGAGCCTTCGGTCCGGACCTCACCTCGTGCATCGCTCAGATTGATGCGGTGGCCTCCGCCATGGCGGGGATCGACGGCCCAGCGGTGGCACTCGATGACTCGCTCCTCGGTCCGCCGTCACCGCACCCCAGTCAGATCATCGCCATTGGCATGAACTATGCCAGTCACGCAGAGGAGATGGGCCTCGAGGTCCCCGCCATGCCGGCAGCTTTCGCCAAGTTCCGCTCTGCGCTCACCGGCCCGGTGGGCGATATCACGCTGCCCTCCGATTCGGTCGACTACGAGGTCGAACTGGTCCTGGTGATCGGTCGACGCACCGAAGCCGTGACCCCGCAGAACGCCTGGGAGCACGTGGCGGGGATCACCGCCGGGCAGGATTTCTCGGAGCGCACGGTGCAGATGGCCGCTGGCCGCCAGTTCGCCCTCGGCAAGTCCTACCCCGGCTTCGCTGCCACAGGCCCGTGGATGTCGACCATCGACGAGTTCGCCGATCCGGCCGACATTGGGTTGGGCTGCTCCATCGATGGCGTGCAGGTCCAAGATGCCCGCAGCTCGGACATGATTATCAAGATCCCCGAGCTGCTCACGATCCTCTCGGGCATCATCACGCTCGAGCCGGGTGATCTGCTCTACACGGGGTGTCCGGCCGGGGTCGGCATGGGCAAGAACCCACCGACCTACCTCAAGGCCGGCCAGGAGCTCGTCACCTGGGTCGAGGGTGTGGGCGAGATGCGTCACACGATGGTGTGATGGTGGGCGGCCTGAGCGCGATGAGGTCGTCGTGCTACGGTCAGCACAGCAACACCACAGCGTGGTTCTGAGGGGAAGCCGGTGAGATTCCGGCGCTGGTCCGCAACCGTGTGTGGAGCCCGAGAGGGCTCCACGAGTCGGGTTACCAAGGAGCCGCAGTAGCACCTGCGACGTCGAGACACGAGGGCAGGGAGTCGATTCGGTCCTCCTTCGTGGTCCGCCTCTGAGCTCCCTTCCTCTAAAGGAGCACAGATGAAGATTCGGGCACTGGCAGTCCAGGGGGTGGTGGTATCCCTCTTGGTGACGGCGGGCATGGTCATCCCCGCTGGAGCGGCAACACCCTCATGGAACATCGTGTCTGGCGCGGCATGGCTCAAGGCCCAGGTGGCCGATGGTCACGTGGAGGGGGTCTCGGGACCGGACCTTTCAGCCACAGTGCAGACGGCAATCACGCTTGCGTACGCGGGAAAAGTGGGAGCCAAGGTCGGCCGAGTGGTCCCGTCGATGGTGACCTATGTGGATGCCAACGTGGATGCCTATGTCGATGGCGTGTCGTCACCCTCCTCGGCCACCGATGATGCCGGGGCGTTGGCTGAGCTGATCTTCCTCAAGCAGGCCACGGGAACACCGAGCCCCGCGCCACTCGTGGCCCGGTTGACCGCCACGCAGCAGCCCTCGGGGCTGTTCGGCGCCAGTGATCCTGCCTACGACGGCACCGACCGCCAGAGCCTGGCCATCGTGGTGCTCCGCCGGTCGGGGATGAGCTGGACGGATCCCGTGCTGGTGGCAGCCCGCCGCTGGCTGGCGGCCCAGCAGTGTCCGAACGGCGGCTTCTCGGCTGACGCTGCGGCGACGGGGCAGTCAGGCTGCGACGGAGATCCTGCGAACTACCTCGGCCCGGACACCAACTCGACTGCCATGGCGGTCTGGGCACTTTCTCCGGCAAACGGGGCACCGACCCGGACGCCGCGATTCACTGCGGCACTGGGTTTTCTCCAGCGGCTTGAGCGTCGTCACGCCACGTGGGGCTGGTTCCCTGGCTTGGCGTCGGACAGCAACTCGAGTGCATCGGTGGACTTCGCCTTGGCGGAGATCGGGGTGGACATCGGCTCCACGTCCTCAGTGTGGTCACGAGAGGCGGAGAGCCCGCTGAGCGGCCTCAAGCGCTTCCAGGTCCGGCCCCTCGACACCCCCTCGACCGCGGGTGGGTTCCGCTATCAGCTCACTGCCTCGTCGCCGCTTCCGGATCGGCTCTCCACACAACAGGCCCTGCTGGCCATCAGTGTGGCCGGGGGCTGAGCGTCCTGCGACGGTTCCTCCTTGCAGCGGTGGCGGCGTCCCTGTTCGGAGCTGCCCCTGGGGCGGCGCCAGCACTGGGTGCGGCCGAGCGGACGATCGCCGTGGTCGTCGAATTCGGATCTGGGCAGGGTCTGCCGGCTTCGTTCGCCCTGTGCGTGAAGGAGCCCTCCGGCGCCACCGACGCACAGGCGTTAACCGATGCCTTGGTCTCCCGAGGGCTGCCGGCACCCACGTATTCGTCAGCGGGCCTGCTGTGCACGATTGCTGGCTACCCGTCCACCGGCTGCGGCGCCCGAGCTCCCGGTGGCTACAGCTATTGGGCCTACTTCCACGGCGGTTCGAGCCGCTGGACCTACGCCACCGATGGTCCCGCCGAGCGCCGCGCAGACCCGGCCGTGCCCGAGGGTTGGCGGTTCGAGCCCTCCGGTCATGGCAATCCCTCTGACGCGGCCCCCGACCGCCCCTCGGCCACCGCCAGCATCTGCCCGTCCACTGCATCGCCTGCCAACCAGCCAGCTTCGCCAGCCTCCACCACCATTCCGCCCTCCACCGTCGGCGTGACCACCACCACCACCTCGGCGAGCACAGCCACGACGACCATGGCTCCTCCTGCCGCCACTGTCCCCGTGACGCGTGTCACCGATAGGACGGCCGAGCGACCGGCCGCTCCGGCTGCCGTGCGGCCGTCCGCGGGATCACTGACGGGAACCATGGTGGCGGTGGCTGCCCTTGGCCTGCTGATCACAATCGGCGTGGTCCTCACACGCCGTCGCCGGTCATGAGGCGAGAGCGCACCCCGCACGCCGTGGCCTGGTGGATCTGGGCAGCGGGCCTTGCGTTGGCCGCGCTTCGAACTTCGAATCCGCTGCTCCTCGCCCTCCTCGCCGCCGCGATTGTGGTGGTCTGTGTGGCGCGCACACCTCGGGATCTTCAGCAGAGCCCGCTGGCCACGTTCGCCCGGGTGGCGCTGATCATCATCCTCGTGCGTGTCGTGCTCCAGATCGTGTTCGGCCAGCGACTTCCCGGCCACGTGCTGTTCACCCTTCCGTCGGTTCCGATGCCCTCGTGGGCAGAGGGGGTCAGCATCGGCGGTCCGGTGAGCATCGAGGGCCTCCTGTCGGCGATCACCGGTGGCCTCCGCCTTGCGGTCGTTCTCCTTGCGTTCGGCGCGGCCAATGCCCTGGCCAGCCCTCGGGCCGTGCTGCGGTCGCTCCCGGGCCTCCTCCATGAGGTGGCGGTCGCCATTACGGTTGCACTGTGCTTCGCTCCGGAGGTCCTCGCCTCGGTGCGCCGTATCCAACAAGCTCGACTGCTGCGCGGTCGACCCACGACGGGCATCGCCGGGATGCGGGGTATCGCCGTCCCAGTCCTCGAAGATGCCCTCGATCGTTCGATCCAGCTGGCGGCGTCCATGGGCGCTCGGGGATTCGGCCGTCGGCCCGTGTCGGTGTCGCTGGCCCGTGAGCGCACGGCGCTCGCTACCTTGATCCTTGGATCGATGATCCTCCTGGTCGGGGGGTACGGCGTCCTGGCCGGGTCGAGCGTGGTTCCCGGCGCCGCCTGGCTCGCCGGTCTCGGGCTGGCGGCCGTCTGCCTTGGCGTGGGCCTCAGCGGTCGTCGGGCGGCCAGGACGCGTTATCGACCCGCTCCGGTGGGCCTGCGTTCGGTGGCGTGCGGAGCCTCCGGGTGGCTGTCGGCGCTGCTCGTGGTGATCGCCGGCGTGGCGGATGCCTCGAGCATCACCTGGTCACCTTGGCCGTTGTCGTGGCCACAGGTCACCCCGCTGGCCTTCGCCGCGGTGGTAATCGCGCTCGTCCCGTTGCTGGTCGCCCCCGGCGAGGCGCGGGTTGCTGCGGCGCGCGGCACGAAGATCGCCGTCTCATGATCCGCTTCGCTGGCACCTGGTTCCGCTACGGCTCGAGCTGGGTTGTGCGCGATCTCGATCTCGAGGTGGCCGACGGTGAGCTGCTGGTCGTCGTCGGGCCCACGGGCTCCGGAAAGACCACGTTGCTCAAGATGATCGACGGGCTTGTCCCACACTTCTCAGGAGGGGAGCTTCGCGGCGACGTGATCGTGGCGGGTCACTCGATCCGCGACACCCCGCCGACCGAGCTCGCCGGGACCGTGGGCTACGTGGGCCAGGATCCCGCCGCATCGTTCGTCACGGACCTCGTCGAGGAGGAGATCGCCTACGCGATGGAGAATCTCGGGATCGAGCCCGCTGTCATGCGACGGCGGGTGGAGGAGGCCCTCGATTTGATGAGCCTCCACGAGCTGCGTGACCGTCGCCTGACCACGCTGTCGGGCGGGCAGCGCCAGCGGGTGGCCATCGCCGCCGTGCTGGCGGCGGCTCCTCGGATCCTCGTCCTCGATGAGCCGACCGCGGCTCTCGACCCGGGTGCGGCCGAGGAGGTGCTGTCGAGTCTGACACGTCTCGTTCACGATGTGGGCATGACGGTCGTACTCGCCGAGCACCGCCTTGAGCGGGTGTTGCCGTTCGCAGACCGGGTCGTCCTGCTCGATGGCCAGGGTGGCATGGTGGCAGGGGAGCCCGGTGCGGTGATGGCGGACTCCGCGCTGGCACCGCCGCTCATCGAGCTGGGTCGCCTTGCGGGGTGGTCTCCACTCCCCATCACGGTCCGTGAGGCCAGGCGCCGGTGCGGGCCATTGCGCGAGGCACTCGCCGAACTCCCCACCCTCGCACCCGAAGCCGATGGCGGCGACGTCGTGGCGAAGACCGATGGCCTCTGTGCCTCCTTCGGGAACTTGCTCGCCCTCGATGGGGTCGACCTTGCGGTCCGAGCCGGCACCATCACGGCGATCATGGGACGAAACGGCTCGGGTAAGTCCACGCTCCTGAGTTGTCTGGCCGGCATCAAGGAGCCCTCGTGCGGGAATGCCTCGGTTGGCCAGACGCCCCCCGCCGACCTCTCGGCGGCGGAACGCATCCGGACGGTGGGCTTCGTGCCTCAGGAGGCCTCGCTCCTGCTCTATGCCCAGCGCGTCGACGAGGAGTGCGCTACCGCCGACGAGGAGCACGGCCTCGCCCCAGGGACCACGGCGGCCTCGGTGACGGCGATCGCCGGTGAGCTGGCTCCAGACCGCCACCCACGAGATCTCTCCGAGGGCCAGCAGCTCGCATTGGCGCTGGGCATCGTCCTGGCGCCCGCCCCGAGGCTGGTGCTCCTCGACGAGCCGACCAGGGGCCTCGACTACGAGGCAAAGCGCTCGCTGGTGGCCATCCTCGAGATGCTCCGCGCCAAGGGTGTGGCCATCGTCGTCGCCACCCACGACGTCGAGCTCGTGGCGCAGGTGGCCGACCATGCGGTTGTGCTCGCCCAAGGTGAGGTCATCGCCAATGGAGGAGCGAGAGAGGTCATCTGTCACACACCGGCCTTCGCTCCCCAAGTGGCCAAGGTGCTCAGCCCGCTCGCCTGGCTCACGGTGGGCGAGGTGGCCGCCGCACTCGAGGGATCGCCTTCATGACACATCACCGCCAACGAGTACTGAGCAACCCCGGCCGGATCCTGCTCGTGGTGACGTCGCTCCTCGGGGCGATGGCGTTCCTTTGGCCGTTCCTGGTGTCGACCACCGGTTCGCCGGACAGTGCGCATGGTCACGATGCGCCACTCCTGCTGTTGGTGCTCGCACCCCTGTTGCTTGTGCTGCTGGCGGTCGAGGTGTCTCGTGGTCGGATCGATGCGCGGGGAATCGCCGTGCTCGGCATCCTTGCGGCCTGCGGGACCGCCTTGCGCATTCCGAGCCCGGGTGTGGCGGGCCTCGAACCACTGTTCTTCCTCCTCGTGCTCGCCGGCCGGGTCTACGGCCCAGGCTTCGGCTTCGCCCTCGGCGGACTGACCATCCTCGTCTCGGGGATCGCCACCGGTGGCATAGGTCCCTGGCTGCCGTTTCAGATGCTGGCCGCCGGATGGGTCGGTGTCGGCGCCGGGCTGCTTCCGGCAGGAGGTGGGAGGGCCGAGCGTTGGATGTTGGCGGCCTACACGGCGGTGGCGTGCCTGCTCTACGGCACCGTGATGAACCTCTGGTTTTGGCCCTTCGGCGCAGGGGGTGCCACTTCGATCTCCTATGTGCCCGGTGGAGGGTTGATGACCAACCTCCGACACTTCGTGGCGTTCGACCTTGCCACTTCGCTGGGCTTCGACGTGCCGCGCTCCGTCCTCAACGCCGCGCTGGTGCTCCTCGTCGGCGCACCGGTCCTCGTAGCGCTGCGGAGAGCTGCGTCGCGCACCGCGCTCGGGCCGGTTGTCCCGTCCCGCTCAGAGGTGGCTGAACCCGCCTGACTCGACCTTGGTCATGTGCACGCTCTGCGGGTGTACGCCAAGGTGGTCGATGGCTGTCGAGAGGTCATCGAGCAATGCGCCGGCGAGGTCTCTCGTGAGGTCTCGCCGCACCAGGATCCGTTGGACCGTCACGTCCTTGAGCGACCCGGTGAGGGGGTAGGCGGGAACGAGCCACCCGTGGGTGCGGAGCCGGTCGGCGAGGTCGTAGAGGCTGAAGCCGAGGTCGGCGCCCTCGGGGATCCTCCAGGTCACCGCCGGGATGCCGGTCAGGGGGTCTGGGCGATAGACGAGCTCGAAGATCCCGAGTGAGTCGATGCCCTCGGCAAGCAGTCGGGCGGTGTCGTAGGACGCACGGTGCACCGTGGTGTAGCCGGAGCGACCAAGCCGGATGAAGTTGTAGTACTGAGCGAGGATCTGGCCCGAGGGACGCGAGAAGTTGATCTGGAACACCGGCATGTCGCCGCCGAGGTAGGAGACGTGGAAGATCAGATCGTCGGGGAGATGCGCAAGGTCTCGCCAGACCACCCAGCCGACGCCAAGGGGAGCGAGGCCGAACTTGTGGCCGGAGGCGCTGATGGATCGAACCCGCTCGATTCGGAAGTCCCAGAGAAGGTCCGGGGCGCAGAAGGGTGCCACAAAGCCACCGCTGGCGGCGTCGATGTGGAGATCGACGTCGAGGCCGGTGCGCGCCTCGAGGTCGTCGAGTGCTGCGGCGAGAGAAGCCACGTTCTCGTAGGCTCCGGTGTAGGTGACTCCGAGTGTGGGCACGACGAGGATGGTGTTCTCGTCGACGCGTTCGAGCATCTCGTCGGGGTCCATGAGCGTGCGGCCGGGCGCCATCGGCACCTCACGGATTTCCACATCCCAGTAGCGGGCGAACTTGTGCCAGACGACCTGGACGGGACCACAGACGAGGTTCGGACGGTCGGCGGGTTTACCCTCGGCGGATCGTCGTGCCCGCCAGCGCCACTTGGCGGCCATGCCGGCCAGCATGCAGGCCTCCGAGGAGCCGATGGCCGAGGTTCCCACGGTGTTGGCGGCGTCCGGTGCGTTCCACAGGTCAGCCAGCATGTGCACGCAGCGGCGCTCAAACTCGGCCGGGTGGGGATACTCGTCCTTGTCGATCAGGTTCTTGTCTTGACCTTCATGCATCAGCGCGACGACGTTGTCCTCTTCCCAGGTCTGGCAGAAGGTGGCGAGGTTCTGCCGGGAATTGCCGTCCAGCAGGAGCTCATCTTCGATCACCTGCATGGCATCTTCTGGCGTGAACACCGCGGTCGGGAAGCGAAAGCGCGCGAGCTCCTTGCCAGCGTCTTGGCCGACGTGGATGGTGCTGTCGAGGTCGTCGCCGACGTGCGATCTTGCGTGCAGGCCCATGGTGCTCCTCTTCATCGCCGCCATCCGGCCGCCTGGGAACGAGCCTAGGCCCGCATGATCTGGCCGCCGTCGACGTTGAAGACGTGCCCGGTGACCCAGGAGGCCTGGTCCGAGAGCAGGAAGAGGCACATCCCGACGAGGTCGTCGACCTGCCCTTGGCGCTTGAGGGCGAGTCCGTCAAGGATGGGTTGCATCAGCTCGGCGGGCACCACCGATCGCGAGGCCTCTGTATCGATCGGCCCGGGGGCGATGGCGTTGACCCGCACCCCCTGGCCGCCGAGCTCTTGGGAGAGCTGATAGGTGAGGGCATTAACCCCGGCCTTGGCGAGGCCATAGAAGCCGGCATACATGTAGGCGGCCGTGGAGGATTGGTTCACGATGGCACCACCACCGCGCTTGCGCATCGATCGAAACACCGCTCGGGTGCAGGCCAGTGCCCCCATCTGGTTGACGGCCATGAAGCGGGTCAGGTACTCCCAGTCCACACTGAGCAGGACGTCGAGCTGCATGCCGCCAAAGATGGCGGCGTTGTTGACCAGGTGATCGATGCCTCCATAGGCCTCGATGGTCGTCGCCGCCATGGCCTCGGCCGAGGCCGGGTCCGAGACGTCGACGGCCACCGCCAGGGCTGATCCTCCCGCGGCCCGGATGCCCTCGGCAACGTCCTCGGCACCGTCGAGGGCGATGTCGGCCACGACGACCGATGCCCCCGCTCGGCCGAGCGCCTCGGCATAGGCCTGGCCGATGCCACCGGCGGCTCCGGTGACGATGGACACCTTGCCGGTGAAGTCATAGGTGGTGGTGGTCTCGGGCATGACAGCCTCCTCAGCTCTCGGTGTTGGCGGCCGTTGCCCGACGGGCGATGACCTTCTCGGCGGCCTCATTGAGACCAGTGGCCAACGGCCAGCCCACGTAGTGGGCGAGGTGCACAACGATCTCGCGCACCGCCTCCTCATCGAGCTCCTCGTTGGTCAGTGCACTGGTGAACTGGATCTCGAGCAGGCGGGGGAGGCCCAGCGCGCTGAGGGCTCCGATGGTGATCAACCGGCGATCCCGCAGCGTCAGGCCCTCTCGAGTCCAGATCTCACCGAACAGATGGTCGACGGTGACATCGACGAAGCCACCTCCCACGTCATCGGGGTCGTAGCTGAACCCATAGACCTCCTGCATCTTGGCCATCCCGGCCTCACGGTTGCTCATCGTCATGCTCCCTTTCGTGGGTGGTGCTTAGGCCGACTCGGCGATGGACTTGGTCTCGAGGTATTCCTCGAACCCCGCCACGCCCATCTCGCGACCGATGCCGGACTGCTTGTAGCCACCGAACGGGACGTCGGGGCTGAACCAGAGACCACCATTGACGCCGATGGTGCCCGTCCGGATCCGGTTGGCCACGGCCACCGCGCGGTCGCGGTCGCCTGAATAGACCGACCCTGAGAGGCCGAAGGTCGAATCGTTGGCGATGCGCACTGCGTCGTCGTCGCCGTCGTGGGGTATCACCACTAACACGGGGCCGAAGATCTCCTCCTGGGCTACCCGTGACGAGTTGTCGAGGCCGACGATGAGCGTGGGTTCGATGAAGAAGCCCCGCTCGAGATCCTTGGGCCGTCCGCCGCCGAGGACGAAGCGGCCGCCCTCGGCCTCGGCCAGCGCCAGGTAGGACTCGACCCGATCTCGCTGCACGGCGCTGATGAGTGGGCCGCAGATGGTGCCCGGATCGGTGGGGTCGGCGGCCGGCAGCATGCTCATGACCGCCGCCGCGCCGTCGACCGCCTCGTCGAACCGGGCACGAGGGACCACGAGGCGCGTGGTGATGGCGCAGCCCTGGCCCGCATGGGTGCAGATGGTGAAGGCGGCCATGGCGGTCGCCGCGGCCATGTCGGCGTCATCGAGGATGACGAAAGCTGACTTGCCGCCGAGCTCGAGAAACACCTTTTTGAGGGTGGCTGCCGAGTCGCCCATGACCTTGCGGCCGGTGGAGGTGGATCCCGTGAAGCTGATCTGGTCGACCCGGGGATCCTTCGACAACATGGCACCGAGCCGGTGGTCCGACGAGGTCACGACATTGAAGACTCCTGCCGGGATGTCGGTCTCCTCGGCGACGAGCCGGCCGAGGATCGAGGCGCACCACGGCGTGTCGGGCGCAGGCTTGAGTACCACCGTGGCTCCTGCCGCAAGTGCCGGGCCGACCTTGGCCAAATTGATCTGGTGCGGAACATTCCACGGCGAGATCGCTCCGACGACTCCTCCGGCCTCCTTGCGAATCCAACGGTGCGAGGCGATCCCGAGTGGTTCGGCCACTCCAAGGTCCTGCTCCCACTCGTAGCGCTCGGCGAGGTCAGCGACCCAGGCGATTCCCGCCACAGGGCTGTCAAGTTGGGCGTGGGTAGTCATCGACACCGGCGAGCCAACCTCGGCCACCGTCATGGACCGGATCTCGTCGCTGTGGCGCAGGAAGGCTTCATGGAGTTGCCGCAGGCCTCGGACGCGTACCTCGACGTCGGTCGACCAGGTGGTCTCGTCAAAGGCCCGGCGAGCCGCTGCAATGGCTTCATCCATGTCCTCAGCCCCGCCATCGGCGGCGACGCCTAAGACCTCCTCGGTGGCGGGGTTGAGGGTCTCGAAGACAGCGCCTGACTTCGCGGGCCGCAGCTCGCCGTCGATGTAGAGGCGCTCTTCGCCGCTGATGTCGCTCATAATGCTCCTCCGACGCCGAAGACGTCGTTGATGTGACTGGCGGTGACCTCGACGCCGGGGAGGACAAGGCCGAGCTCGGCGGCGGCCTCGAGAGCGGCTCCGAGGTCCTTGGCGGCGAGGGCCGCCCCGGCGGACATGGAGGCGACGAGGCCTTCATGATCGTCGGGCCCGAAGGGAGTCACGGTGGGGCGGAACATCAAGGTGGCAGCGCCGCCGATTTTGGCGTCCGAGGCACGGATGACCTGGGCGAGCTTGCCCAGCTCGATCCCTCCGGCCTCTGCGATGCGCTGACCCTCGTAGGCCGCCAGCCAGCCGCCGTACTGCACGACGTTGCGTGCCAACTTGGCCAACAGGCCCGTGCCGAGGTCGCCCATTCGGACCACGAGCGAGCTCATGGCCTCGAGGACTGGTGCGGCGGCGGCGATGTCCTGCTCCGACCCTCCAACCATGCTGATCAACTCTCCGCTGGCGGCGGCCGCTGGCCCACCGGACACACCGCAGTCGACGACTGCTACCCCAGCCGCCGTCGCTGCTTCCGCCACCCTGGCCAATGCGGCAGGGGAGATGGTGCTGACGATCACGAGCACGGACCCGGGTGTGGCCGAGCTCAGCACGCCATCGGGGCCAGTCGTCACACTGAGCACCTGGGCATCGTTGACCACTGCGACGACCACGACGTCGCTCTGGGTGGCCAACACTGCCGGGCTGGTGGTCACGATGGCCTGGTCAGTGAAGGCCGCCAGAGCCTCCTCACGAAGGTCGCACACGACCAGGGAGAGCCCGGCGCTGGCGCACGAGGCAGCCACGCCGCGACCGATGTCGCCGAGGCCGATGACCCCAACGGTCGGTGACCCTTGTTCTGCCACGATTCCCCCTCTGGTGGATGAAGTTCGATCCTGCGTCAGCGGGGGCCGGCCGGCGACTTCCTCGTTGGACAGGTGTCCAGACTGTAGTATGAGTGCCAGGTGCAAGTCAGGGGAGGGCATGGCGTGATGACTTCAGCAAGATGCTCCGACGCCCACCTGCTGCTTGAGGTTGGAAGGTTCCGGGCGTGACGGTGGCCCCGGAGGTCCCGCGTCGCCGTCTGACGGATCGTCAGGTCGAGTCGATCGACGCGCTGCTCGTCGCAGCCGAGGCGGAAGTTGAGGAGGTGGGCTACGACGCTCTGAGCGTTCGGTCTGTGGCTCGTCGTGCGGGGGTGGCGCCGGCAACGGCCTACAACTACGTCAGCTCGAAGGACCACCTGCTCGCCGAGCTGCTGTGGCGTCGCGTGGCCGCAGTGCCCGACATAGCCATGGCCTCCAGCGCCTCGCTGACTGACCGGCTTGAGGCCACGGTCGACGCACTCGCTGCGGTGACGATCGGAAGCCCCGAGGTGATCGCCGCATGCACCCAGGGCCTGCTCAGCTCGAATGTTGACGTGGTCGGACTGCGCGTTCGCATCGGAGCGGAGATCCATCGTCGGATTGCCGCCGCCGCCGCTCCGGCTGATGACGCAGTGGCCCAGGTGCTCGTGACGACCTACTTCGGGGCACTGCTCTCGGCCGGCATGGGGCACATGTCCTATGAGGAGGTGCCGGCGTTCGTCGTGAGCGCTGCTCGCCTCATGGCGGCCGGAGAGGTCTAGGGGGCAAGAGAGCTGATGGTGGAGCTGTTCAATCCGTACGAGTACGCCTTCCATGAGGATCCCTACCCGACCTACGCCCGACTTCGTGCTGAGGCTCCGGTCTACCGAAACGAGGAGTTCGACTTCTGGGCGCTCTCTCGGCACGCTGACGTGCTGCGGGCATTCCGGGATGTGGGTAGCTATTCGAATGCCTACGGCGTGTCGCTCGATCCAGCGGCATTCGGACCCGATGCACATAAGACGATGTCGTTCCTTGCCTTGGATCCGCCGGACCATACCCGCATGCGAACCCTGGTCAACAAGGCATTCACGCCTCGCACAGTGGCGCGCCTCGAGGATCGGATTCGCCAGATCACGATCGAGCACCTCGATCCCATGATCGAACAGAGGTCCTTCGACTTCATTGCCGACTTCGCCGGCAAGGTCCCGATGGATGTGATCTCTGAGCTGATTGGCGTCCCTTTGTCAGACCGTGCCGAGCTGCGGCGTCTTGCTGACCTCGTCGTCCACCGCCAAGACGGACAGTTCGACGTCCCCCTCGAGGGCCAGCAGGCCGCCCTCGAGATGGTGGTGTACTTCGCCGACATGGTCAAACGTCGCCGAGCCACCCCGCAGGAGGACCTGACATCGCAGCTGTTGGAGGCGGGCATCGACGGTGATGGCCTGAGCGATGACGAGATGATCGGCTTCTTGTTCTTGATGGTGGTGGCGGGGAACGAGACGACGACGAAGCTGCTCGGCAATGCCTGGTGGTGGGCATGGAAGAACCCTGATGAGCTGGCCAAGCCCATGGCGGACCCGACGAGGATCTCGGACTGGGTTGAAGAGACCCTGCGCTTCGATGGTTCGAGCCAGATGGTGCTGCGGGTGGCGCGAACCGATCTCATCTTCGACACTGCCACCATCCCCAAGGGAGGGCGGGTCCTGCTCCTGATCGGGTCGGCCAATCGGGATGCTGAGGTCTTCGACGACCCGGATCGGTTCGATCTCGACCGCGACGCGTCGAAGCTCATGAGCTTCGGAAATGGGCGTCACTTCTGCATGGGAGCTCCCTTGGCTCGACTCGAGGGTCGAGTGGCGCTTGAAGAGCTCGTCGCTCGAGTTCGGCACTACGACATCGATGCGGCTGCTGCTCAGTGGGTCCACTCGATCAACGTGCGGGGGTTCGCCACCCTTCCGACCACCGTGGAGGTGCGCTGATGTCTCGGTTCCCCGACAACCCGTCGAGGCGGCCGGCGGTCGTGACCGGTGCCTCATCAGGCATCGGCCAGGCGGTGGCCCGTGCACTCGCCGCCGATGGTCACCCCGTTGTCCTCGGCGCGCGGCGGCTCGAGGAGATGGAAACCACGGCGGCCGAGATCCGAGCAGCCGGGGGTGTGGCGCATGTGGTGTCGCTCGACCTCGGGGATCCTGACTCGCCAGGGGCCTTCGCTGCGGAGGCGGCGAGCCTGCTCGGCGAGATCGAGATCGTGGTCTCGAATGCGGCAATGAACCAGGCGGGATCGATGCTGACCACAGAGCCCGACGACTTCGCCCGGACGCTTGAGGTCAACGTCCAAGGCAACCACCGCCTCCTGCGAGCGATCCTTCCGGCCATGATCGAGCGACGTCGAGGAGATGTTGTCGTGGTGACGTCGGACGTCGTGGCCCGGCCGCGGCCGTCGATGATTGCCTATGTCGCATCGAAGTGGGGCCTCGAAGGATATGTCCGAACCTTGCAGATGGAGCTCGAGGGAACCGGGGTTCGGGCCACGGTGCTCAGGCCCGGCCCGACGCTGACGGGAATGGGCATGGACTGGGACCCTGACGAGACCATGGCGGTGCTCGAGGAGTGGCAGTCGTGGGGTCTCGCCCGGCACTCGAATTTCATGACTCCCGAGGGCGTGGCCCAGGGAGTGCTGGCGGTGGTGTCGTTGCCGCGCGGCACGCACGTCACAACCATCGAGCTCCACCCAGAGGCTCCGATCATGAAGGGCACCTCATGACCGACCCGCAGGCAGTTGCCATCCCCATGGTCTCGGGAGGTCTGGTCGACGGTGGGCACCTTGAGGAACTGCGCACCGATCCGATCGGTCTCCTCGAGCGGATCCGTTCGGAGTGTGGTGATGCGGGGCGCTTCGACCTTTCGGGTCGTGACGTGACGGTGCTGTCGGGGGCGGGCCCGAACGAGTTCTTCTTCCGGGCGCCAGAGGAGGTTCTCGACCAGGCCGAGGCCTATCCATTCATGACACCGGTCTTCGGCGAGGGAGTCGTTTTCGACGCCTCCCCGGAGCGACGCCGCGAGATGCTCCACAACCAAGCACTCCGGGACAAGTTCATGCGGGGCCACGCCGCCACCATCGCCCGGGAGGTCGTCGAGATGGTGTCCGACTGGGGTGATGAGGGCGAGATTGATCTCCTCGACTGGTTCGCCGAGTTGACCATCTACACCTCGTCGTCGTGTCTGATCGGCCGCAAGTTCCGCCTCGAGCTCGATCGACGCTTTGCCGACTTGTACCATGACCTCGAGCAGGGGACCGATGCCCTCGCCTTCGTCGATCCCTATGCACCGATCCCGTCGTTCGCCAAGCGCGATGAATCTCGGCTGGCCCTGGTGGCCTTGGTGCAGGAGATCATGGATCGCCGAGAGGCTGCGGGTCCCGGCCCCGAAGAGGACAGGGACCTGCTTGACGTCCTGATGTCGATCCGCGCCGAGGACGGCGAACTGCGATTCAGCGCAGACGAGGTCACCGGGATCTTCATCTCGATGATGTTCGCCGGTCATCACACCACCTCGACCACCGCGTCGTGGATGGTGATCGAACTCCTCCGTCACGAAGGGGCCATGGACCTCGTGGTGGCAGAGCTTGACGCACTCTTCGAGGACTCCGATGACGTGAGCTACCAGGCCCTTCGAGCCATGCCGCAGATGGAAGCGGCACTCAAGGAGACCCTTCGGATGCACCCACCGCTCATCTTGTTGTTACGGGTGGCCAAGGTCGACCTCGACGTCGAGGGCCGGCACATCGCAGCAGGGGAGATGGTCGGGGCCTCTCCGTGGATCTCGAATCGGATTCCCGAGGACTTCCCCGAGCCAGATTCCTTCGATCCGAGCCGCTACCTTGCGGGACGTGAGGAGGACAAGCTCAACCCCTGGACGTGGATTCCCTTCGGTGCCGGCCGACATCGGTGTGTCGGTGCATCCTTCGCACTCATGCAGCTCAAGGCCATCTTCTCGGTGGTCTTGCCCTCCTTCGAACTCTCCCTTGCCCAGCCGCCTGAGAGCTACCAAGCAGACATGTCCAAGATGGTCATCCAACTTGAGCAACCGGTCCTGATCCGTTACCGACGCCGAGGGACGTGATGCGGATCCAGATCGATGCCGACCTCTGCCAGATGCATGGGGTGTGTGAGTCAGAGGCGCCGGAGGTGTTCGTGGTGGAGAAGGGCGAGACCGTCGTGACCGTGCTCAACTTCACCCCGGACGAGGACCAGCACGAGGCAGTACTCGCTGCGGTCGAGTACTGCCCAACGCGGGCGATCATCATCGTGGAAGAACCAGCAGGGGGAATGTGATCATGGGCTATCCGAGAGCAGAGCTCGAGGAGATGGTGGAGCGGTGGCTGGCAGTGAACCGCGACTGCGAGGCCAAGGGGGACTGGTCGGACCTCGCAGGGATGTACACCGAGGAGGCGACCTATGGGTGGAACGTCGGTGCCACCGACGAGTTCATGGCGGTGGGACGAAGCGAGATCCTCCACCTGGCGCTCGGCCTCGAGATGGGCGGCCTCGACGGGTGGACCTACCCCTACCAGCACGTGCTGATCGACGACGTCAAGGGTGAGGTCATTGGCCTCTGGAAGCAGATCCCCGATGCCCCGAGCCCCGACGGCCGCCGGCGCGAGGTGGCGGGATTCGGCGGGAGTTGGTTCGTCTACGCCGGCGACTTCCGCTGGTCGTGGCAGCGAGACTTCATGGACATCGGCAATGTCGTGGCCCTCTATATGGAGATGATCTCTGACGGCACGCTGACCCCAGGGATGACCCGACGGATGGACCAGGCGATGAAGGGTCGTCAGCCGGGTCACCACCCAGTGGGTCATGCCCCGGTGGGGATGTGGGAGCGGCCCTAGGGCCGACTCCATCGAGTACTCACGATTGGACGGCCCGATTCCACCAGGCCGGCCTTGTGGCGGCCTGCTCGTTGAGCCAGGCGAAGTGGTGCCGGGCGGAGATGAACTGCGCAGGCATGGTCGCAAGGCCGAGCAGTGCCCAGCGTCGAGCCCCCCTGGGTACCTCTAGCAGGATCGAAAGAGCGGCGGCCCCACCCCAGATGTAGAGGATGGCGTTGTAGGCGGGGAGGCTGGCGGTGGGCAGGCCTTCGGCTTCGATGAGCACGGGCAGTCCGGACCGGGTGCGCCGGGTCGGCCAGAGGATGAAGTGCACGAGCGACCCGGCCAAGGCCGTGCCGCTGGCCAGGGCGAGCAGTGCTTCTGGTCGAGGCCGCGTCCGAGCGGCAAGCGCCGCCCACGATGGCAGTCCGAGTCCCCAGATCAGGCTCGTCACCCTGAGTCCGAGCTCGGGCTGCCCCACAAGCCCGATGCCGCTTGACAGCTCGAAGCCATGGTGGGCCGCCGTCAGGCCAGCAGTCGCCGCTGACAGCGAAAGCGCGAATCTCGGTCGGATGACGTGATGGCCCATGGGATCAATCTCCCACGCCGTCGAGCATCCGTGATGCAGATGGTTGAGCCTGCGGTCGATTTCTCGGGTTCCTTGAGGTCGCTAGGGGGCGACTTTGGGGAGATTTCCTCGGCCGGGGGCCCAGAAGGGCTGCGTGCAGCTCCAGCCCCTCTGGGCGGTCGGCCGAACTCGGGTGAAGCGCCCCTTGACGATCTGGGCGAACATCACACAATTGGCTGGGATCTTCTTGGCGGGATTACTCGGGGCGGCGAGACCGCTGGCGTCGAACTTCGTGATCTTTGACAGTGCCGTGAGCAGTGAGCCCCGGGTCGGGTTCGATCCGGCGGACCGCAGGGCCTGGGTGAACAACTGGGCAGAGTTCCAGCCGAAGAGGGTGTAGAGGTCAGGAGAGAAGGTCGGATGCTCCTTCTTGACCCACGTGATGAAGTCCTTGACGGCCGGAACGGACTTTGCGTCCTGGCCGCGATAGAGCGAGTAGCCCTGCACCAGCCAGGTCCCGTCAGCGACGGCAGGACCTCCGGCGAGCTTCACGAAGTCGGCGAAGTATGCCGGTCCATTCGACACTCGGACCTGTGGGTGAAAGTTCTGCTGAGCCATGGTCTTCTCCAGCGCGGCATAGGACTGGCCGGTTCCGAAGGACATCAGCACCATCTTGATGCCCTTCTTCTTCATGGCAACCACGTCAGCGGTGTAGTTGGTCTCGATGGGGCTGGTGAGGCGGAAATAGCCGAATCTGTAGCCGAGGTGCTGCATCGCCGCCTGCTGACCCTTCCACTGGGCGATGGCCGTGTCAGAGTTGGCCACCAAGGCGGCGACGTGGGTCACTGCATTGGGGTAGCGGGCTTTGAAGTACTGATATGCCGTCAGCGGGCCACCGGGCATCACGGGCGTCGGGCTGAACGTGGTGGGGAGTGAGTTTGTCACGGGGTCGAGCGTCTGGGAGACGTCTGGGAATGCCGGGTTCTGAGCGAAGGCCGCACAGCCGTAATTGTCGAAGAGGGAGAAGTTGCCCACCATGGCGAAGTCCTTCGTCGCGGCTTGCTCGACCAGCTGCTTGTTGGTGGTCCCGGAGAATGCGTCGTCATAAGAATCGAGGGTGATCCTTCGCCCATTGACGCCGCCCTTGGCGTTGACCATGGCGAAGTAGGCCTGCGCTCCGAAGGCGGCACCTTCGAAGAGCCCGGGGACTGGCCCAGAAATGATTGCCACGTTGCCCACGTTGATTGATGTCTTCGTCACTCCAATCGTCGAACTCCGCTGGGCGGCCGACGGCGTGGGCTGGTGACCGCAGATCGGTCCGGCGGCCCCGGCCTGAGCAGGGGAGAAGGGGAGGAGGAGTGCAGCCCCTGCGGTGGCCGTGGCGGTAGTCAGCGCCATTAGCTTGGCCCGGATCAAGATCGACCGGTGGTGTGCGCTCATGATGTCCCCCCCAGAACATGAGGGCGTGGCCCTCGCTGATGTTGGTCACCATAGGTCTGCACCGACGATCATGCCGGGCTTGAGGGCGCCGCTCAAGGCTTGAGCATGACCTTCATGCAGCCCTGATCGCGAGATGCGGCTGCTCGGTAGGCCTCGGCGGCATCATCGAGCGCGAAGGTGTGCGTGAAGATGCCATCGGTGCGCAGGGTCGAGTCCTCGAGCAGGGGGAGGAGTTCGCCCCAGGTCTGGTGGACTGGGGCCGTTGTGGTCCGCAGGGTGATGCTGCGGAAGAGACTCATGAGCATGGGCATCGGATAGGGGGTCAGGTCGTGGACTCCAATGACGGAGATGGTGCCACCGGCCCGGACGCTGGCGAAGGCCTGATCGAGGGTCCCGTCGAGCGCCACGGCATCGATGACTCGGTGTGCTCCGCGTCCGGCGGTGGCATCGAGCACGGCGTGGACCACGTCGCCCTCGATCGGCACAGCGCCTGAGTCGGCTGCAAGTTCCCGTCGTTCGGGCACAGGATCGAAGGCGAGCACGGTGCCGGCACCGAGGGCGAACGCCGAGCGGACGGCGCACAGCCCGACGGGCCCAAGGCCGATGACGACCACGGTCTCGCCTGGGCGCACCTCGGCTCTTCGTGCCCCTGCCCACCCGGTGCTGAGGTTGTCGGTCAGCAAGAGTGCGGCCTCATCGCCGAGCCACTCGGGGATTGTCAACATCTGGAAGTCGGCAGCAGGAACAGCGACGTGGGTGGCCTGGCCGCCCCCGAGCATCCCGGAGCCGAAGATGAGCGGCCCGTCGACGCAGGTGACTGGGTCGAGTGTGTCGCAACCGTCGCAGCGGCCACAGCCCGCCACCGATGAGGTCAATACTCGGTCTCCTACTCGCAAGTGAGTGACGTCTCGGCCTATCTCGACGATGGTGCCGATGAACTCATGTCCAACGGCGATCCCGTCACCGACCGGGATGTCCCCTTCATAGAAGTGAAGGTCTGATCCACAGATTGCAGTCTTCGAGACTTCCACGATGGCTGACGATGCATCGGCCAGCACGGGATCGGATTCTTCGACGACCGTCACGATCCTGGGTCCTTCGATCATCACCTGTCGCATCGTGCCTCCCTTGTGGTGCGCGCTAGACAGTAGATCGTCAGATGACGCCAAGGTCCCGGGGACGGGCGCCGAAGGGGGATGAATGCCGCGTAACCCGCACTCGGGCCTCCCGTTCGAGACGCCCGACGACGAGATCGCCGAGGCACTCCTCGATGTCAGCATCCCGACGTTGATGCTCAGCCTCGTCCACCTCACCGGAGATCCTGAGCTGATCCGCGGTGCGCTGCGGCCAGCGGGGCTGTTTCTCAACGAGATCCAGGGCTATCTGTCCGAGGAGGATAAGGCGGCGGCTCGGGATGTGGCGGTCGCCCTGATCGCCGCCTACCGGGACGATGGTTGTCCGGAACCTGCTCCGCTGGCTCCGGAGGTGATCCACGAGATGATGGAATGGCTCGTCTGCGAACCGGTCCCCGATGAGTATGTCGAGATGCTCCTTGAGGAGATGGAGCTCGATGGCAGCGACCGTCGGGCCATGGTCGCAGATACACCCCCGGTCTGGGATCGCCCGCCGGTCGTGGTGATCGGCTGTGGGGAGTCAGGGCTACTGGCAGGGATCCGGCTCAAGGAGGTCGGGATCCCCTTTGTCATCTTCGAGAAGAACGAAGGCGTAGGCGGGACATGGTGGGAGAACACCTATCCGGGAGCCCGAGTCGATGTGGGCAATCACTTCTATTGCTACAGCTTCGAGCCGAGCGATCAATGGACCGAATACTTCGCCCGTCAGCCAGAGCTGCAGGCCTATTTTGCTGCGGTGATGGAGCGTCGAGGGATCGGCGAATCTGTTCGCTTCTCCACCGAGGTCACCAGTGCCACGTGGGATGAGGACTCAGCCACCTGGACCGTCATCGCTCAGCGAGCCGACGGCCACACCGACCAGGTGGTCGCCTCGGCGGTGATCTCGGCGGTGGGCCAGCTCAACCGACCGCACGTCCCTGACTTCCCAGGTCAAGAGCGCTTCGACGGCCCGGCCTTCCACTCAGCGCGTTGGGACCATCTCGTCGACCTGACGGGCAAGCGAGTTGCGATGATCGGGGCGGGGGCCAGCGGGTTCCAGATCGCCCCGGCCATCGCTGAGCAAGTGGCTCACCTGACGATCTTCCAGCGAAGTGCCCAATGGATGTTCCCCAACCCGAACTATCACGAGGCAGTCGGCCCCGGCGTGCGATGGGCGCTGCGCCATCTTCCCTTCTACGGGCGGTGGTATCGATTCCTGATCTTCTGGCCAGGCTGCGACAAGGGCCTTGAGGCGGCCCGGGTCGATCCCGACTACCCAGATCAACAGAGCGCAGTGAGCGAGGTGAACGACCTAACGCGCCAGATGTTCACCGACTGGATCCTGAGTCAGATCGATGGTGACGAGGAACTGGCGGCCAAGGTCATCCCCGACTACCCGGCGACAGGCAAGCGCACGCTCCAAGACAACGGCAGTTGGCTTCGGACACTGTCCCGACCGAATGTCGATCTGGTCCGCAGCGCCATCGATCGGATTGATCAGCGTGCGGTCGTGGACACCACTGGCACTGCTCACGAGGCCGATGTCCTGATCTACGCCACCGGCTTCCGAGCCACCGACCTCCTCTGGCCGATGCAGATCACGGGGCGTGACGGGGTCACGCTGAGCGAGACATGGGGTGATCGGCCGGCTGCCTTCTTGGGTATCACCGTCCCCGGCTTCCCCAACTTCTTCTGCATGTACGGTCCCGGCACAAACCTCGCTCATGGCGGCAGCCTCATCTTCCATTCAGAGTGCCAGATGCGTTACATAGAGCAGTGCCTCTCGCTCCTGTCCGATGGCGTGGACTCCACCATGGAGCCGCGACCAGAAGTCTGTGCGGCCTGGCATCGTCGGACCCAGGAGGAGATCTCCTCGCTGGTCTGGGCGCAGCCCTCGATCCAACACAGCTTCTTCAAGAATGCCGCTGGGGAGATTCATGGGCTCAGTCCATGGCGACTGGTTGACTACTGGAGATGGACCAAGGACGTCAACCCGTCGGACTTCCTCTTTGGTGGATCGGCAGGGGACTGAATGTCCGGAGATCCCGAGCGCATCGCCATCGTGACGCCACCAGTGAGATGGAAACTGGGCTCCGGCAGTCATCAGTGGATTGGGCATGCCACCAGAGGGTGGTCCTGCTCGTCGTCGACTCCCATGGGCATGGCGGGACGGACGGAGGGAGTGCACCAGCAGCGAAGATGCCTCGGTGGCAGTGGCGGTCCACACTCGGCCGGCGCCGATCGCCAACCCAGAGGGGCGGCTCACAGAAACCACCGTGGCATTGCCTCAGGGTGAATTATCCACTACTATCCGCACAGCCTCTGAGGTGAGGCTGAGGAATGGGAGAAAAAGATGTTCAACCGAGTCATTAGGACCATATCGGCGACAACGGCAGCCGTCGCGCTGACCTTGACCGCGACCGCGATGTCTCCCGGCGTAGCCGGTGCCACACCACCCTCTCAAACGCCGTTCCAGTGCGCACCGGGCTTCTACCAGGTGATCGCTAACCAGCTCAAGATCCTGAACCCCGTGACCGGTGTGTACAACCCAATCGGATCCGCCTACAGCTCGAACTACAACGCGCTCGGCTATAACGTCCTCGACAACTACCTCTACGCCGTCAAGCCCACTGGGAACGCCTCTCCGAAGCTGCTCAAGATCGGCAGTGGTGGCGTCGTGACTGACCTCGGAACGCCAACCGGTGTGACCATCCCCAGCTCGAACATCTTCACCGCAGGTGACATGGACACCTCGGGTCACCTCATCGCCTTCATGACCACAGGCAAACTCATCAGCATCAACGTCTCAACCAATGCGGCGAGTTTGGTCAGCTTGACCAAGAACGGCAGCCCCACGACCGTTTCCGAGAGCGACATCACCTGGATTAACGGCAACCTCTATGGACTTGGCGGGACCACGTTGTCCACGATCAACGCCACCACAGGAAACGTGTCGACGGCAACCGTGACCGGGCTGACTGGCGAGGGAACTACGTTCGGTGCCACCTGGAGTGATGGCAGCGACGAACTTTTCGTGAGCAGCAACACCACCGGTGACATCCTGAAGATCTCTGGCTACAGCGGCGGCTCGCCGAGCGCGGCCAAGGTTGCTGACGGAACTATCACCTCAAACAATGACGGAGCCGCCTGCAAGTCTGCAACGAGCCCGTTTCAGAGCCCCGTTGCGTCAGATGACACCTATGGAGCGACCACCAGCATCACGCTGAACATCAACGCTGCCCAAGGCGTGCTCTCCAATGACACCGGCTATGGCTTGACGACCACCAAGATGAGTGACCCGACGCACGGCACCGTGACCTTGAACGCAGATGGCTCCTTCGCCTACGTGCCGACCAACGGCTACTCGGGTTCGGACTCCTTCACCTACAAGGACACTGACTCGAGCGCTCGGACCACGAACACAGCCACTGTCAGTCTTACGGTGAGCGCTGGGGCGCTCCACAGCGTGACCTACGGTGCCAACGGTGGGGCCGGAAGCGTTCCGACGCAGGGTGGTGTCAGCGAGGCCACGACGTTCACCGTCGGTTCCGGAAGCCTGCTCTCCAAGGCGGGCTATACCTTCGGTGGGTGGTCTGACGGCACGTCCCCGTATGCCGCTGGCGCCTCGTACACCATGGGTACTGCCGATGTGGTGCTCACTGCACAGTGGACGCCCAACGCCACCGACACGGTGACTTACGACAGCCAGGGCGGTTCAAGCGTCAGCTCGGGCAGTGGCCTTGACGGCGCCAGCCTGACTGTGGCTTCCGCACCGACCTACCCCGGCCACACCTTCGCCGGATGGAGCACGGCAGCCAACGGCGTGGGAACCACCTACTCTCCCGGTGACAGCCTCAGCCTGACCGGGAACGTTACTCTGTTCGCCCAGTGGACGGACAACGCCACGAACACGGTGACCTACAACAGCCAGGGCGGCTCGAGCGTCAGCTCGGGAAGCGGCCTCCAGGGAGCGAGCCTTACCTTGGCCTCAGCCCCGACCTACGCGGGTCACACCTTCACCGGCTGGAACACGCTGAGCAACGGAACTGGCACG
>CAIUMH010000035.1 GCA_903900235.1 uncultured Actinomycetes bacterium | reverse complement strand
TCCAAATTCGGCGCTCTCGCTCCCTCTGCGATCCTGACCGTCACCACCTCGTCCCCCGTCGATAGCCCCCGTGCGGCGAACTTGTCGTCAGGGTTGGTCGCTCGGCTCCAGCGAATCCACGGAGTGACCTCAGTCTTCTCCTACTGGAATGCAGGTCATCTGATCGACCTTCGGGGCTCCGACGGTCGAACCGGTGTGGTGATCGTCCTCGTCCGGTCGGGTATGTCGAGCGAGGAGCGCAGCACGCTCTCGGACGCGGTCCTCGCCGTCGCAGCCTCACCCGCCAAGGGGACCACCGTGAGGACCACGGGCTATGACGTGGTCAACACCGTGCTCAATCGCCAAGTCGAGGGTGACCTGTCCACCGCGGAGATGTTCTCGGTTCCGTTGACTGCACTGCTGCTGCTCATCGTCTTCGGTGCACTGTTCGCCGCTGGGATGCCGTTTGTTGTCGCTGTGGTTGCCGTGGTCGGTGCCTTCGCCGCCCTGTGGATCGCCAGTCTGTTCACACCGGTCTCGAACTTCTCTGCCAACCTGGTGACGGGCCTCGGACTCGGCCTCGGGATTGACTATGCGCTCCTGATGGTCAATCGGATGCGTGATGAGCTGGCGGAGGGCGTCGAGGCCGAAGACGCGGTCGTCCACACCGTGATCACCGCCGGTCGAACCGTCTTTTTCTCGGGCATCACCGTCTCGGTCGTGCTGGCATCATTGCTGCTGTTCCCGCAGTTCTTTCTCCGCTCGCTGGGGATTGCCGGCGTCGCGACCACCCTGCTGGCCATGGTCGGCGCGCTGATCGTCCTGCCGGTGCTCATGGCCATCCTTGGGCCTCGACTCAATTCGCTCCGACTCTTCCAGCCGCGCAGCGAGAAGAACGAAGGCGCGCTGTGGACACGCTTCGCCATCGTCGTGATCAAGCACCGCGTCGTCGCCGCTCTGGGGGCGATCGCGCTGTTGGTCGTCTTTTCGGTGCCGGCGTGGAGCGTGGTGTTCGCCCAGCCAGATCTGCGAGTGCTTCCCGCCAACACCCCGGTGGTCAAGGCCACTGAGTTCCTCCAACGGGTCGATCCGGCGAGTTCGCCAACATCGATCGACCTGGTGGTCACTGGCACCTCCGCCGCCGCTGCGCCAACTCAACAGCTCGGTACGAGGTTGTCACGGCTGACGAACGTGAGCTCGGTGATCACCCCGTCGACCGTCTATGCCCATGGGAAGGCAACGGGTCCGAACAAGTACTTCGGCACCTGGTCCCGGGGATCCTCAGACCGACTTCGAGTGGTGACCTCCGTACCCTTCGCCTCACCCGAAGCGTCGGCACTGGTGGCTTCCATCCGTTCGACCGTCGCCGGAACTGACGCGATCATCGGTGGCCTAGCCGCAGACGCCGTCGATTCTCAATCGGCACTTGTCGGCACGGGCGGCTGGGCAATGCTGTGGATCACGCTGTCGGTCTTGGTGCTGCTCTTCATCTTCACCAACAGCATCCTCATGCCCATCAAGGCGCTCTTCATGAACGCACTGAGCATCGGCGCCTCGATCGGCATCCTGGTATGGGTCTTCCAAGAGGGTCACCTCCGATGGCTGCTCGGAGACTTCACGGTGACGGGCACCATGGACTCGTCGACGGTGATCCTCATCGCCATCGTGGCCTTCGCCCTCTCGACCGATTACGAGCTGTTCTTGGTCTCCCGGATCAAGGAGGAGTTTGACATCAGCGGTGATGTGGACGACTCGGTCATCAAGGGTCTGGGCCGGTCGGGACGGATCATCTCGCTGGCTGCCATCCTTCTTGCCTTGGCGCTGGCGGCGTTCGTCACCAGCAACGTGACCAGCGTCAAGGAGTTCGGCTTCGGAGTAGCGGTCACGATCATCCTGGATGCGGCCATTGTCCGTGGTGTCCTGGTTCCCTCGCTGATGAGTCTTGCGGGCAAGTGGAACTGGTGGTCGCCGTCGCCGGCTCGAGCACTGCATTCGGTGGTGGGAATCCGTCACCACCATCACCACAGTCACCTGCGCCCCCACTGACATCGGGCCACGCGAGAGATCCTCAGCGCCACAAGGTCCTGGTCGAGGGCTTCTCGGCTGGCCATCTCGTTCCGCGGGCTCCGACGCTCCAGCCAGTGAGCTCGGTTGCTGCGCATCCTCAGTAGGGCGGGGAGATTCCAAGCTCGATCCCGCTCTCTGACGCTCCGCTGCGGGTCCCTGTGCTCGGTTCAGCCAGACAATGCTCGAACGAGACGCCGATGACTGGTGGGAGAGCAGATCCGAACCATGCCCGCGAGGAGTGGGGACTCAACTCGCTCATGACAGAGCAGGTCGTCCCGACATTGAAGAGATCGAGTTCGGACGAACGCGATGGCAGTGGGAGCATCCGGTCGAATCCCAAGGGCAATTGTTAACCTAGTTAACAATTGGTGCGGTTCTATGGTGTCCCGCATTGCTTCTGGCCCGCATTGCTTCTGGCCCGCATTGCTTCTGGCCCGCATCACATCTGGAGGAATAACTGATGACGACGACCGTGACCTCTGGCAGGGCATCGTCACACTCGGAACGCTTGGCGATCCGGGCCTCCTATGGATCGTTGGGCC
>CAIUMH010000034.1 GCA_903900235.1 uncultured Actinomycetes bacterium | reverse complement strand
TGTCTTCACCGGTCATTCGGCGGCGATCACGGCCTCGTTCGAGCGGCCGCTGTCGGCGGAGCACGCTGCTGAACTGCTGACCCAGGCGGAGAGTGTGGTGCTCTCCGACCTGCCGACGGCCCTCGATGCGGCGGGAACCGATCCTTCGATCGTGGGTCGGATCCGGCCTGCGGAGGGCGTGGAGAATGGGCTTGCGCTGTTCGTGGTGGGAGACAACCTCCGCAAGGGTGCAGCGCTCAATGCCGTGCAGATCGCCGAAGAGCTTCTCCGCAGGAGGTTCTGATCAGCGCCTGCTGATCAGTCGGCTCCACCTGATGGCGGGGCTACGGGGATCCCGTCCAGCATGGCCATGCGCCGGGCCAAGTTGACCGCATGGTCACCAAAGCGCTCGTAGAAGCGGGCCACCATGGCCAGCTCGATCGCCACCGGTAGCGACATGGACCCGGACGAGACCTCGGCAATGAGGGTCACATGAAGGTCGTCGAGCTCGTCATCGAGATCCTCAACGGCTGAGGCATCCGCCGCAGAACGACTGGTCGACACCTCTGCGGTCATCGACCAGATCGAAGCGGCGACTTCACCCATCCGTTCGACGAGGCCCCGAGCGCGTGCAGAAATCTCCTGACCGAGTCCACGTGCGGCTCGCCGGGCGATGTGTTCGGCCAGGTCTCCGTTCCGCTCGATCTCAGGCAGGATGCGGCCGAGAGCGATGAGTTCCCGGCGCTCCTCGGCGGACCGCCCGGGTCCGACCAGCGCCTCATCGACCAAGAAGGTCAGCGCTCCGGCGATCTCGTCGATCTGCTCGTCGGCGGCGACGATGTCCTTGGCGGCCTCCCGATCTCCGGTCAGCAAGGAATGGGTAGCACCGGCGATTGCCTCGCTGACAAGTGCGAACATCTGGGTGAGCTGCTGGTTGATCACCGGCAGCACCGGCGCGGGGCCGCCGAGGCCGGGAAGTAGATCCGCCTCCGAGGTCTGCGTCCAGGGCATGCGGGCGATCGAGGGTCGGCGGATGGCCATCTCTTGACGCTATCGCCCTCGACTAGCGCGCTGGCACACCGCTGTCACAACTCCGGTCTACCGTTCTTGATGTCCGGCCGGACGAGTTTGCCGCGCCATGTGGCCGGGAGAGGAAGAGGTGGATCCGTGATTGTGCTCGTACTGCTGCTCGGACTCCTAGTGGGAGCACTCGCCGGTGGAGCGTTCACCGGTATGGTCGCCGCTCGCCGCGCTTCGGCTGGGGCAGCCGAGCTGGCCGTAGCCAAGGCACTGAGCACCGAGGCCGAGGCCCGTCTTGCCGAGGAGCGAAGCACGCTGGCCACCACGATCGAGCAGGTTTCATCGAAGATGGTGCTCTCGGGGACCGAGCGACTCGCCCAGTTGGCGGGGGAGCATTTCGATCAGGCGGCGGCTGATCTGCGGAGCGACCTCGACCTACGCGACGCCCGGCTCAAGGGTGCCGTCGACCCGATCGCCGGCTTGCTGAGCCAGCACCGCGACCAGCTGGGGCGGATGGAGAAGGAGCGGGTCGGCGCCTATGAGAGCCTGCTTGAGCAAGTCACGGCGCTGCGCTCCTCCGGAGAAGGGCTCCGCAGCGAGACCCAGAGCCTCGTTACTGCGCTTCATGCGCCTCAGACGCGGGGCCGATGGGGCGAGATGCAGTTGCGGCGGGTGGTGGAGATGGCGGGGATGGTCGAGCACTGCGACTTCGTCGAGCAGGCCACGACCGTTACCGACGAGACCGTTTCGCGGCCGGACATGGTCGTGTTGATGCCGGGCGGCCGATCGGTGGTGGTCGATGCCAAGGTGCCGCTTGACGCCTATCTCCTCGGCCTCGACGCTAGGGATGAGTCGACACGGATTGAGGCCACCCGCTCGCACGCCCGACAGCTGCGGAACCATATCGATGCCCTGGCTCGGAAGGCCTACTGGAGCCAGTTCGACCAGGCACCGGACTTCGTGGTCTGCTTCATTCCCGGAGAAGGCCTGCTCGCCGCAGCCTTCGAAGCGGATCCGACTGTCGTCGAGCATGCTCTTGAGAGCAAGGTTCTGTTGGCAAGCCCGATCACGTTGGTGGCACTCCTGCGCACCGTGGGCTTCGGCTGGAGGGAGGAGGCGATGGCGGAAAATGCTCGCCAGGTCCAGCAGCTCGGCCAGGAGATCTATCGCCGACTGGCCACGATGGGTGGTCACCTCAACAAACTTGGGCGGTCACTCGATGCCAGCGTGAAGAGCTACAACAAGGCGGTCTCGTCGATGGAATCCCGAGTGCTCGTGACCGCTCGACGCTTCGAGGAGCTTGGGGTGGTGGCCGGCGACGCTGATCATGTGGCGTCCTTGGAGCAGGTGGACTCCCTGCCGGCCTCCTCGTCGGCACCGGAGATGGCGGACCCTGATCCGCTCGTCACGTGATCTCGGCAGATCCGAGGTGGCCTGAGTTCGACGGAGGCATTCAGCCTGCGGGGTCGGTGAGGGGCGCCCGCAGCGAACTTGCCGAGATTGCGACTCCCCGGAGACCCTGAACGCCCGTCACCGGGTCCAACTAGTCGGCTTTGGTACGCTTCCGGGACGGTCCAGCAAGGCTGTGCGG
>CAIUMH010000033.1 GCA_903900235.1 uncultured Actinomycetes bacterium | reverse complement strand
TGCCTTGGCTCGAACCTTGTGAACAAAGTCTGGATCCTGCAGCCAACCCAGTGCGATTCACTTTCGTGTCTTCTCAAGGGACACGTTGAGAATGCTCCGATGGCCCGACTACTTCGCGGACCCTCCAAGTGACACCACTTCAGGGGACGTCAACGAGCGCATCCAGCGGAGCCTGAAGGGCCGGCCTCGCGAGACACTTCAATTCATGACACCATCGGAGTAGTTCGCTGAGCTGACCGGTTGAATCCGCCCTGTCATTCCGGCAACGAAGTGGGCGCTGAGGGACTCGAACCCCCGACCTGCTGAGTGTAAGCCAGCTGCTCTAACCAACTGAGCTAAGCGCCCGAGTCCCCAACAGTAGGGCAGGGCCGGTGAGGGTGCGTTCTTAGCGTGTCAGCCAGCGCCAGAGCGAGTGCCTTCGTTCCGGCAACCAGCGGCCTCCGAGGCACCGCCTCGATGACCGTCAGCGGCTCATCATCAATCGAGAGGACATGCGCTCCGGCCTCCTCGGCTATGTGAATACCAGCGAGGTAGTCCCACGGGTGAATCGATGCACCGCCGGCCTGCAGGTACGCATCGAGTGCTCCCTCGGCAACGAGACAGATCTCGAGCGCCGCTGCACCCATGGTCCTCACCTGTGCCCATCCCTGGTGTCCCGGGAGGATGCCGTTGACTCCCACGATGGCCTGGGCGGGGTCCACTTGATCGGAGGCATGGATGGTTACACCGTCACGACGCGCCCCGGTTCCACGGATCGCCTCATAGGTCACCCCAGTCGTCAAGCTGCGTACGAGCGAGACGAGGGGTCCCTGTCCATCGAGGGCACAGAGACTGATGCAGCTGAAGGGGATTCCTCGGTCGGTGTTCGTTGAGCCGTCGACCGGATCGATCACCACCGTGACGTCACCAGAGCCCTGAGCTCCAGACTCCTCAGAGAACACCGCTAGGCCCCGTCCAAGCAGGATGCCGCAGGCCGCCACGTCGGCAACGATGTCGAGGTGGTACTGCGTCTGGCGCTCACCGGAGAGGCCGCTGCCCTCGAAAGTCGACAACGCCACGACCACTGCATCCGCAGCGGCTCTCAGGGTATCGAGGATTTCGGTGGACTCCACGCCGCAAACCTAGTCAGCACGGGCCGACTCCCCCGCTATCCTCAAAGCCGTGGCAGCCATCGACGTCGCCGGCTACGTAGCCGAGCTCAAAGACCACTCCGTGGACCATGGGTTCCACGTGCATGACGAGCGACACTTCGTCGAGACCTACTCCTTGCGTCAGGTCTGGGAGGTCGACCTGCATCCCGAGGAGGGCTGCGGCGGACCGCTTGACCTGCACCTCGCCCTCGACGTCGATCCTCGGGTGCTGCTTTCCTTCGAGGACGCTGTCATCGGCCTCGGCGACGAGGAGGACCCGCCCGATGACTTTCATTTCCCGCTCATGTTCACCTGGGCCCTGCCCCCTCTGCCTCATGGACCCGACCTGCTCAGACTGGCGATCGACCTTGCCGGGGTTGGGGGGATTGACCTGCCCCTCGAGGCCTCGGCCATCGACTCATTCGCTTCGGCCACCGACGCGTCAGAGCGTCGGCTGACCATCGTGGCTCGGCGACCGATCTCCCTTGCCCGGATCCTCAAGGGCGAAGAGCTCCTCTGCGACGTCTTCGATCGGTGTGCGGCAGTCAGCAACTTCCTGCTCGAAAGCGCTGACACGTGGCTCGGCTGAGCCAACATCGGCAGCGCCTCGCCGCCTCGGGGATCCTGCTGGTCGCCTCATTGCTCCTCGCATCGTGTGGGAGTGGTGGAGCCACTGATCAGGCTCGATCCGCATGCAAGAAGGTCGACCGATCAATCGACCTCTACCATCAGGCGACTGCCACACCACCTCCGACCAACAGCGACGCCCTGCAGAATCAATCCCAGGCATTGCTCCTCTCCGCCCTCGGCGAAGCGGCTCGCGCCACCTCGGCCGACGGCAGTTTCAACGCCCTGATGACGACCTTGAGCGAGGCCACCCGGGTCCCCGAAGGACTCCTGGTGCCGTCGCTCAGCCGTCAATGCCAAGTCGTCGAGTCGAACACGCCCTACCTGGCGCAGTAGAGCAGCGGATCAAACCTTCGGGGTGTAGCCCGCCGGCAGGTTGATCGACTTGGTCTCGAGGAAGCTGTCGAGGCCCTCCGGACCGAACTCCCGGCCGATACCTGACTGCTTGAACCCACCGAAGGGGCTGGCGAAATCGATCGGCGTGTTGGAGTTCAGCATGTACGTGCCCGTTCGGACTTGGCGGGCGACGCTCAGGCCACGGTCGTTATCGGCGGTGAACACCGAGCCACAGAGGCCGTAGTCCGAGTCGTTGGCAATCGCCACCGCATCGTCGTCACCATCATGGGGGATCACCACGAGGACCGGGCCGAAGATCTCCTCTTGGGCGATCGTCATCTTGTTGTCGACTCCGGCGAAGATCGTCGGCTCGACGAACCATCCATGGTCCTGACCAGCCGGGCGTCCACCGCCGATCGCCACCCGAGCACCCTCGGCGATCCCGGTGGCGATGTAGCCCTCGACGCGGTCACGCTGACGTGAGGCCACCAAGGGACCGACGGCGGTACTCATGTCCATGGGGTCGCCGGTTGGCCAGGCGTCACGAACCTGCTGGCAGATGGCGTCGACCACTTCGTCGTAGCGACCACGGGGTGCCACGATGCGGGTCTGGGCGATGCAGGCTTGGCCGTTATTCATGAGTGCATTCGGCAGCAGCATCGGCAGGGTGGCGTCGAGGTCGACGTCGTCGAGAAGAATCGCCGCAGACTTTCCGCCGAGCTCGAGGGTGCAGCGCTTGAGCTGCTCACCACAGAGGGCGGCAATCTTCTTACCCGCAAGCGTCGAGCCCGTGAAGCTGATCTTGTCGACATCAGGGTGCGAGACGAGTGCTTCTGAGACCTCACGACCAGCAGGGACCACCGAGAGGACGCCGGCGGGTAGGCCACACTCGGCAAGGATCTCCGCAAGACGGAATGCGTCGAGGGGCGTCTCCGGGGCCGGCTTGAAGACCACAGTGCAGCCGGCGAGCAGCGCCGGGGCGAGCTTGGCAGCTGCGAGGAACAGCGGGACGTTCCAAGGGGCGATGGCCCCGACTACTCCCACCGGCTGACGGGTCACGAGAACCTCGGGGCTGAGCACCCCGCTCCGCACGGCATCGAGCGAGTAGGTCTTCGACAGCTCGGCGAAGTAGTTGAAGATCATCAACGGGGCGCCGACCTGAGCGAGCTGACTGAACAGGATCGGCGTGCCCATCTCGGCCGTAATGAGCTCGGCGAGCGAGGGAAGCTCCTCGCCGAGCCGAGCGGCGACCTTGGCCAGCACTTCGCCACGCTCGGCGAGCGTCATGCGCGGCCAGGGTCCGTGGTCGAACGCCTGGCGAGCAGCAGCCACCGCGCGGTTGATATCAGCGACAGTTCCATCGGGAACGGTGGCGATGACCTGCTCGGTGAACGGCGAGATGACCTCGATCGTTCCGGTCCCCTCCGGAGCAACCCATTGGCCTCCGATGTAGAGCTTGTCGTAGCTGGTCACCGACATGTCATCCCCCTTGCGACGGCGACGCCGTCCTCGACGAGATGGTAGCCACTCTGGAGCCCTCCACGGGCAACTCAGGCCCTTGGCCAGACCACCAAGGCGAGCAGCCGCCCAGTCGGATCGAGCGCACCGCTCACCGCTGCTCGCTCCACCGCTTCGTCAAAGGACTGCTCCCAGCCGTCTTCGACTTCTCCTGCAGCCAAGAATCGCAGAATCGACTGATCGACCGCTACGGCCCCCGACTCGTCGAGTGCCCCGACATGTCGATGTGCCACCACATCGGCAAGCCGATGGCCGTGGGTCAACTCGGTGGCACCGGCAGGGGCGTCCACCACTACCGAGATACCTGCGAGCTCACTGGGGTCGACCAGCCTCACGACCAGGGTCTCGAGATCAATGTGCATCTCCACAGGCACAACCTAGCGAGGATGCGTAGTGTCTCGGCCATGCCTGAACTCACCGAGCGAGACCCCGACCACCTCTCCACCGTCTTCTCCGCATGGCTCGCCGGACGGCTCGGCCCCGATGCCGACCCGAGCATCGTCGGGATCACCGCTCCAGGGTCCAACGGGTTCTCCAACGAGACCATCCTCATGACGGCCCGGTGGTCGGAGGATGGCGAGGTCGCCGACCACAAGCTCGTGGTGCGCGTCCACCCCACCAAGCACACCCTGTTCCTTGAAGCCGACTTCTCCCTGCAGTACAAGGTCCTCAGCAACCTGCAGGGGATCGCCGGAGTCCCCGTCCCGAACCTGCGGTGGTACGAGGAGGATCCCGCCGTCCTCGGCGTGCCGTTCTTCGTCATGGACCACGTGGAGGGCAGGATTCCGGCGGACAACCTCCCGTACACAATGGAGGGTTGGCTCCTCGAGTCGACACCGGAGCAGCAGGAGACCCTGTGGTGGTCCGGGATCGAGGCACTCGCCGCGATCCACACCCTCGACTGGCGAGCCCTGGGCTTTGAGTTCCTCGCTGATCCGACCCACGGCGAGCCGGGTCTCGAGAAGAACATGACCTACTACCGGCGCTTCCTCGACTGGGCGGCCGGAGGTCGCCCGCAGCCCACCGCCGAGGCGGTCTGGGAGTGGCTGGTGGCGAACAAGCCGGCAGAGCGCGGCCCAGTGGTGCTCTCCTGGGGCGACAGCCGCATCGGCAACATCATCTGGGACGACGACTACCAGGCGGCAGCGGTGATCGACTGGGAGATGGCGGCCCTCGGGCAGCCAGAACTCGACCTCGGTTGGTGGCTCTACTTCGACCGACAGTTCTCCGAGGGGCTCGGGATTCCTCGACCCGTCGGCTTTCCCTCTCATGAGGACACGGTGGCCCGCTATGAGGAGCTCATCGGACGCGAGGTGGGCGATCTGCTCTGGTATCAGATTTTCGCCGGCTGGCGTTTCGCCGTCATCATGTGTCGGCTCTGCGACCTGCTCCAGGGCTCCGATCTGCTCCCGGGAGACTCCGACATGGGGACCAACAACCTCGCCACCCAGTTCATGGCCCAGTTGCTCGGACTCCCCTCGCCAGCCGAGGCTGGCTCAGATACCTCGACCTAGCTATCGAGGACTCCAGCACCAGTGAGGTGCTCGATGATCCACTCCACACCATCGGCCTGGCCCATGGCCTCAGGCCAACCGACCAAAATCTCCTCGACGCGCTCGTGCGTGGTGATGACGGCCAACTTTCTGATCACCAGTCCATCAAGGTCCACAGAGTCGACATTGATGTCGCCGAACGGGTCTTCATAGACCCCCGGGACCGGCTCTCGCATCGTGTAGAGCTCACCGGTGTCCTGCACCCAGCACAACTCGTAGCGAACGCCCTTGGCGTCTCGCCAATCTCGGCCGAACTCGATCTCTACCGAGACTCGACGTCGCTCATCTTCCGCATAGAACTCTTCGATGTTCACTCCCTGAGCGTACCCCCATCGCTCCCACTCTCGGGAGTGATGGCTGGTGGGAGTGATGGGGGGAGCGGGTGGCTTGACCCTGTGGGCCATGACACCACCACAGAACCAGCAACTCGACCACCTCCGAGCGGAGTGGGCCGGGATCTCCCGCAGCCGCCAGTCTCGAGAAGCAGCGGCGGTCCTTGTCGCCACCCATCCGGACGTGGCGATCCTTGAGCCAAGAGATCTCGGCGCCATTGTCACCCTCCTCGAGCCCTCAAGCCGACTCAACCAGGTCGAGCGCGCCCATCTCGCCGCCCGCCTCCTCAGCTCCGCACCCGACCACCCGCTGATCGCTCGGGCCCTCCTCCAGACGATGCTCCCCGGCATCGTCAGCATCGCCCGGCGGCTGCGATGGGGGGCGGGCACGGGCGACGACCCTTCGACCTTCCTCGCCGACCTGATCACCGTGATGTTCGAGCTCATCGTCGAGTGGGGTGGCCAACAGCGTCCCTATGCGGCCCCCGATCTGCTCAACGCAGCCCGCTGCCGCATGCGTCGACGGATCGAGGCGCTCGACGACCACTCGGTCATCGGCCTTGAGCGATCTGATGGATCGCTGCTCGAGCCCACCCCAACCATCGATCTCGATCCTGCTGACGACCTCGAAGCCCAGATCGCCATCTTGTGCGAAGGCGACCCAATCGCCGCCGCTGGTCTGCTCGGCCGAGTGGTCCTCGGATACACCTACCGCGAGATCGCTCAGATGACGGGGCATTCGCCCCGGCTGCTGGCTGAGCGGAGTCGAGCGATGGCGCGGAGGATTCAGCGATGACCCGGCGTATGGTGCGCCGATGGGCCTTGCAGCCGCCGATCAACCTTCACGGCAGAGCCGGTGGATCATGCTGACCTGCTCGCTGGCGCTGGTGGGCCTCCTGCTGGCTTCGCAGTCCCAAAGCCCGGGGCCGCAGCACCGAGCAGGACCTAGGTCAACGACGAGCCAACGGCCGCTGACCCCATCTGCGCCTCGGACACAACACCGTTCCACGAGTAGCACCCCCACAACGACGGCCCCGGGGCGCTCGGTCGCAGAGGGAACCGGTATCGGCAGCCACCAGCTGTCCACGGGATCGAGCGTCAGCCTGACCGCGGCGGCTTCGCCACCCTGGACGACCACGACGACCACGACGACTCCGATCCCACTGGTGGTAAGTCCATCGGCGGCCACGCCGTCTCTGACGCAGGTCATCACTGGCTGGCTCGAGAGCCCCACGTCCATCTCGGCCACCTATCCCGTGACCTCAGTCAACGGCCGTTCGATCACCGCCACCTGGAGCGGAGCATCGAGCCTCACGCTCGCTCTGAGGTGCCTGAGCGGTTCCACCTCCACCACTGGCCCAAGCGGCCTCCACCTTCAGGCCAGCGAGGGTGACTGCACGATGAGCATCGCGGGACCGGCCGACGTCGCCACCACGACCTTCCAGATCACGGTGTCGCCATGAGAAGCCGTGCGCTTGATAGCTGGATCGCCGGCGGACTGCTGCTCGCCGTGCCCGTGGCGCTTGTCCTCGGAGTCGGGATACCTCCACTGGGCACACGGCTCACTCTGACCCACCTGCTTGGGGTGACCGTGGTGATCGCATGGCTCGCCTGGGCCTGGTGCACCGCCGGGGTCGTCGTCGACGTCGTCCGCCGGGTTCGCGCTGGCGATGCCCACACCCATGGCGTCTCGGGAGCTCGAGCGGGACTTGCCGCACACCTCGCCGCCCTGGTGCTCGCCGCTTCCTCGGTTGCGCCCACCCTCGCCGCTGACGCCAGCACGCCCCGAACCGCCCATGCAATCGGCACCGTCGTGGCGAACAACCACGACCAGTCAGTGCCGCTCACCACGAGTCTGCCGCAGCCGCCTGCGCGACCGACTCCCTCCTCGACGTGGACCGTAGCGTCGGGCGACTGCCTCTGGACGATCGCCGAACGGGTCGATGGCGATGGCGAAGCTTGGACCCTGCTGGCTGCGGCGAACCTCGGGCATGTCATGACCGACGGACGGCTCTTCACCGACCCATCGCTCATCTACCCCGGTTGGGTCCTAGCCATCCCAAGCCAACTCCTCCCGCCGGCACCCACACCCGAGACCATCTCGCCGGGTCAGACCGATGTCCCCGTCAGGCCTCTGGCGGAGGTCCCGCCCACCTCTCGACCCCATTCCCACGCCTCGGCCACCGCTGCCTCCAGTCAGATGGGAAGCTTCGCCGCAGACGCGGTCATGGCGAGCGGTGCCCTTGGTGTCGGTGCAGTGAGCTTGGGGCTACTGCGTCGACGCCGTCGGCGAGTCGATCGGCTTGGCTGGGTCGATGACGAAGCCATCGACCTTGAGGTCCTGCTCGAGCAGTCACGCCTCCTCCCAGCGCTCACGCTGACCGAGTCGGCGCTCCTGCTCGCCGCCGAGGATGAGGTCCTCAACGCAGCCGGGCTGCTCTCGGTCGGGATGGATGGAGCACGATTCTTCGTCGACGCCACCTCCGTCTGGCATGCCGAGCCTGCCGATCTTGTGGCCTGTCAGTCGACGATGG
>CAIUMH010000032.1 GCA_903900235.1 uncultured Actinomycetes bacterium | reverse complement strand
CGACCAGTGGGCGAGGTCACCAGGAACGGTCAGGGTCGTGGAGGTAGCTCCAGAGATGTTGGTGAAGCTCACATTGTCGGTCGATGACTGCCACTGCACCGTTGGGGTGGGGCTGCCGGTGACTTTCACCGCCAGATTGGTGGTCGCTCCCCATGCGATTGTTCCACCGGTGGGCTGCTTCGTGATCGTCGGAAGAGTTCCTCCCACCACGCTGGGACCCTCTTGGAGGAGTGTTCCGAACCCCCACGAATACTGGAGCGAGAGGGAATACGAGACACCAGCGACGAGGCCAGGCAGGTCGACAGAGGTTGCTGGACCTGAAGCGATGGCGGCCACGGTGGGATTCCCGGGAGATGATGCGGTGACGGTGACGGAGCCGGGAACGACCGTGGGGCTCTGCCATGCGACGGTGGGACTCGATGAGCCAGGTGACACGGTGACCGATCCGAGCGTGACATCGCTGGTGGTCGGGCTCAGGCGGACACCCCCATCCGTGGCGGAGATGCAGGCAGATGCACTCACGCAAGCCACGGCATTCACCGGTGTCACCAGATCAACCGGCGATCCCCAGGTTGCCGTCGAGGAATCGAGCATCCCTTGGACGGCAGTGGACCCGGATGCGCCAATGCAGGATGTCGAGGTAGCCAAGGCAGGTGCGGTGCAGGAAATCCCCGTCATCGACGATGCGGAGAGACCGGGGAGGGCGGTCGATTTCCAGCTACCCGAACTCGAGGGGCTCGCCGACCATGTCACCGACCCGTCTGTCGCGCTTGCGGCGGCGCAGAGACCGGACGCCGCACAGGAGACTTCGCTGAATGCGGGACCCGCTGAATACACGAGCGACCAAGTGGGCGTTGCTGCCGTCGGGTTCGCCGAGGAGAAGATCGAACCCGCACTGTCCACGGCGATGCAGAGCGTGGAAGTCGAGCAGGAGATCCCGGTGAAGGTGTCGAGCGAGTCGGTCGACTCGACCTGGGTCCGGGTCCAAGACGACCCCGTCGGACCACTGCTGGCCACGATGCCTCCATCGCTGTCAATCGCCACGCATGAGCTGACGGAGGGACAGGAGATGTCAAGGAGGGAATTCGATGGGTCAGCGTCAAAGGCCGTCCAACTCCCGGCTTGCAGTGGTGCGGTTGAGGAGAAGATCGAACCAGCGCTGTCCACAGCGACGCAGAGGCTCGGCGTCGGGCAGGCACCTCCGGTCAGTGCCCCTTTGGTGGACAGCGCTGCCAGCACCCATGATCTGGTGGTCCCGAACGGGGAGGTCGACACCGCTAGGTCGGCTCCGTTATCCGTCATGATGCAGGTCGGCCCAGTTCCGCAGTTGATGCTCGACCAGATGGTGCTGCTGCTGATCGAGGAGATTGACCACGATCCCGAGGACAGGTTGTTGGGAGTCGCCACGCGGCCCAGCGAATCGGTGGCAATGCAATCGCTCGAATTTTGGCATGAGACGCTCGAGAATGGGGCGGGCCGGAGGGTGAGGCCGGATCCCGTGGTGAAGGTCGTCGCTGACCAGCTGGTGCCCGGGGTGAACGGAGAGCTACTGCTCAAGATGGTGCCGCTCGGACCAACGGCGACACACAGCGACGTTGACGGGCACGAAAGACCATCGATGGGGGTAGAGCCGGTGATGCTGACGGACCAGCTCCCGACAGCGGGGTTGTTACTCAGGATGATGTCCCCCACCTCGTCGGTTGCCGCACAGGTGGTGGAGTTGGGGCAGGAGATAGCAGTGATTACTTCCGTCGGAACTGCGTCGGTCGAGCTCCAACTGGGCGTTACTGCACTGGGGTCGCCGGACCAGAGCGCACCGTTCTCGTCTCCGAGGAGGCAGAGCGTGCTGCTGGCACAACTGATGGCGGTGACGTCATGGGCCCCAGCCAATGACTGTGTCGTCCAGGTGGGTGAGGCTGATCCCGGATTCGCACTTCTCGCCACCAGCCCGTTCAATCCGCCGGTCACGCAGGAGCTTGTCGTGCAAGACACGGACGTAAGCGATTGCCCGGCCAATGTCGTCAGCGACCAGGTTGTTGGTGTGGTGGGATCCCCGGCGACGATGTTGCCGTTCATGTCAACCGCCACACAGAGTGAGGGCGATGGGCAACTCACCCCAACCAGTGACTGATGGGGATCGACGACGCTGATGGTCCATGACCTCGGGCTCCCCGACATCGATGACCACCCGAATCGTCCGTCGCCGGTCACGAGGCCGCAGGCTCCGGTCGAAAGGCATGAGGATCCGGTGATCGCTGCGGCCGGGAGCGAAGTGGTGGCATCCAGGGTCACCGGCGACCACGATGAGGTACTGGCCCCGGCGGGTGCACTCTGGGCAACGCCGAGGCTTATTAGGGATGCGATCACGGCAGTTGCGACAACTAGCCGGAACGATGTGACGGTGGTTCGGATGGTCATTATCTTCACTACCTCGCCACGATCGCTGTTATTTCATAACCGTATACCTCGCGTGATGTGAAAATGCAGCGGGATGGCGAGGAGGTCCGTTACTGCAGTCCGTGAGAGCGTGCCCGTGGTGCGATGAGTTGAGCGCTGTCCGGAGCAGCGCGATAGCGCTCTTGGCCTTCGCCAACTACCTTGGGCCGAGATTAGGAACCCGAGACGAGAGTGGCGGGCACGCGTGGTTCATGCTGATGAGCACTCAGGTCTCGGACAGGCGTGGGCCTGCGACGATCCTGGTGCCAATGGGTGTCGATTTGACGGCCGGATGGCCAGAACGATGGAGCTCGTGGGACGACGCCCGGTGACTGGCGGTGGGTGAACCGACTATCTCCGTTGTTGTCATCGTCAAGGACGAGCCGATGATCGACGAGACCCTCACGCTCCTGCACCCGCTGTGCGATGCCGAAGGGGCTGAGTGCGTCGTCATCGATTCTTCTGAAGGCCGCCTCGCCGAGATCGAGCGGCGGCACCCCTGGGTTCGCTGGATCGCCTTCGAGGGGCCGTTCGGTCGCAAGGTCACGATCCCCCATCAGCGCAACGCTGGCGTCCGAGCAGCCAACGCCCCCCTGGTCGCTTTCTGCGATGCAGGCGGGGTGCCGGATCCAAGGTGGCTGCACGAGATGAGAGCAGCGCTTGAGCGGCGGCCGGAGGCGGCATTCTGTGGACCGCTCTCCAGCGTCGACTCGGTGCTCTCTCACACCTCGAACGATCTCGACCGCGACGCTCCGGTGTTCATTGGAATCACTGCCAACATGGGGTTTCGGCGCTCGGCTTTCGATGCCGCCGGAGGGTTCGACGAGCGCTTCGACTATGGATCGGATACCGACTTCGGGTGGCAGCTCAATGACACCGGGACGCCGCTGTTGTGCGCAGACACGGCATGGATGGGCATGAGATGGGGGGACACGTCGCGGTCCTTCTCACGGGCGCGCTCCTATGGCCGCGCCACCGTGAAACTGTTGCGCAAGCATCCGAGCCGGGCGCCAAAGTATCTTCGGCTTTACCCGGACCTCATTGCCTATCCGCTTTGGGTCATGGGGATGGCCTTCGCACTGCCCCTCGCGCTGGTGTCCTGGTGGATCCCATTCATGTGGATGGGCATCCTGGCGGTGCCGATCCTCAAGAACATCCGTCATGGTCAGCTCGGTGCCTTCCTGGTGACGAAGCTCTATCGCGCCGTGGTGACGATCGGAGCGATTCTTCGCGCACCGATTCCCCCGCATGAACCGGTGCTCTTCATCCCTCGGAACGAGGAGAATCCCTATCTCCTCCATCTCGAGAGAGGTCTGAAGCATGCCGGCGTGGAGGTGGCCCTCCTTCCGAAGCGAGCATTCCGCGGAGCCTCACTCCTCGCACTTTCGCTTCCGCTGTCGCTTCTCTGGCGGCGAGTTCGAGGGCTCAAGGTGGTCCACCTCCATTGGACCTATGGGTTCAGTTATCCGTGGGCGCCACGATCGGTCCCGCTTCTTCGGCGTATCCCGCGGGGCCTGTTCGCACTGACGATCCTGTCGAGTCGCGCCGTCGGGGTCCGATGGGTCTACTCGGCCCACAACGTCCTGCCCCATAGACCCGTCTTCGACGATGACGTGGCGGCGCGGAAGTTTCTACTGACACATCTTGATGGACTCATCACGCTCACGCCGGCTGGAGCGGCTTTGCTTGCCACCACCTTCGACATCCCACTCCCCCGGACCACATTCATCCCCGAAGGCCCCCCAACGGTCCCTCCTGGACCGGGAAGAGCTGTTGCCCGTGGTCGATGGGGGATCAGTGGTGATCGACATGCTTTGGTGATGTTCGGTCACCTCGATGAATACAAGCGAGCCGACTTCGTCTTGGACTCGCTCCTTGAGTTGACGTCTCCACCACCCCTGTCGGTGGTCCTCGCGGGCAGTGTGAGCAGCAGCCGTTACAAGGAGGGGCTCGAACAGAGAGCGAGTGCCCTGCGTGAGGTGGGGATCGATGTGATCCTCGACATCCGCCAGTTGAGCGATGACGATATCGGTTCGCTCCTCGAGGCGGCCGACGGCGCCATCTTCGCCTTCTCGTCGATGATGAACTCCACCTCGTTGCGGATGGCTGCATCCGCTGGCACAGCGGTGATCGCCTCTGATCTGCCGGCGTTCGCCACCATCCCCGGCCTGATCAGGTTCGACCCGGCGAGCGCCACGGGGCTGTGCGCTGCGGTCCGTGAGGCTGCGACGGCCACCGCGGAGTCTGCGGCGACCCGGAGAGCGGCGTTGGCCACTTGGCTTGCCTCACCGAGCTGGGATGAGG
>CAIUMH010000031.1 GCA_903900235.1 uncultured Actinomycetes bacterium | reverse complement strand
GTCAAGCTCGGCCTACTCTTCGAGCGCTTCTTGTCGCCTGCCCGTGATGGCCCGCCCGACATCGACGTCGACATCGAGTCCGGGCGACGGGAAGAGGTGATTCAGTACGTCTATGCCCGTTACGGCCGACGCCATGCGGCGCAGGTGGCCAATGTCATTACGTATCGGCCCCGCTCGGCGGTCCGTGACATGGCCCGGGCACTCGGAGCTTCGCCCGAGGAGGCTGATGGGTGGGCCGCAACGGTCGACCGCGGCTGGGGGTCTGGTGGAGATCGGGTGGCCATCGGGTCGGCCGCTGCATCGGCCTCCGATGGGGCCGAGCCCATGCCGGTGCTGGTGGCGACCATGGCGAAAGAGGTGCTCCATCGACCCCGCCACCTCGGGATTCACTCAGCGGGGATGGTGCTCTGCGACCGTCCGGTGATCGAGGTCTGCCCGGTGGAGTGGGGCCGAACTCCCGGTCGCAGCGTGCTGCAGTGGGACAAGGATGACTGCGCGGCAATAGGTCTCGTGAAGTTCGACCTGCTCGGTCTCGGGATGCTTGGGGCACTCCATCGGATGGTCGACCTCGTGGCCGAGCACGAGGGCATCGTGGTCGACCTTGGCGAGCTCCCTCAGGACGAGGCCGTCTACGACATGCTCTGCCGGGCTGACACCGTCGGGGTGTTCCAAGTCGAGAGTCGGGCCCAGATGGGGACGTTGCCACGCGTCGAGCCCCGCTGCTTCTATGACCTCGTGATCGAGGTGGCACTCATCCGCCCCGGTCCCATCCAGGGCAATGCGGTCAACCCCTACATCCGCCGACGCCGTGGCGAGGAGCCGGTGACCTATCCGCATCCGCTCCTCGAGCCGATCCTCAAGCGCACGCTCGGTGTGCCGCTGTTCCAAGAGCAGCTGATGGAGATGGCGGTGGCCATCGCCGGGTTCTCGGCCACCGATGCCGACGAACTACGCCAGGCCATGGCCGCCAAGCGCTCGGACCTGCGCATGGACGCACTCAAGGAGCGGCTCTTCACTGGGATGGAGGCCAAGGGCATCGATCCGGAGACGGCCGAGTCGCTCTACCGGTCCCTCTCGGCCTTCGCCAACTTCGGGTTCCCCGAGTCCCACTCGGTCTCCTTCGCCCACCTCGTCTATTGCTCGTCGTGGATGAAGCTCCACCACCCGGCCGCCTTCACCGTCGGCCTGCTGGCCTCGCAGCCGATGGGCTTCTGGTCGCCCCAGAGCCTCCTGGCCGATGCTGAGCGCCATGGGGTGCAGTCCCGGCGTCCCGATGTCCAGCGTTCAGCTGCCACCACCACCCTTGAGCACGATGGCGGGAAACTCGTGATCCGCCTGGGTCTGACGCAGGTTCGAGGTGTGGGGTCCGAGGTGGCCGAGCGCATCGCCGCCGGTGCACCGTGGGCGAGCCAGGAGGACTTGGTGCGACGGGCTGGGGTGACCAAGGCGCACCTCGAGGCCCTCTCTGTAGCCGGAGCCCTTGATGCGCTCGGCACGAGTCGCCGAGGACTCCTCTGGGGCGCGGGGGCAGCGGCTCAGGCCACGCCTGATCGGTTGCCGGGGGTGGTGACCGGCCTGCGACCGCCACCACTCGACCAGCCCTCAGCGCTCGAGGAGGTGGCCAACGACCTCTGGGCGATGGGGGTGACCCCTGACGCCACCGCCATCAGCCTGGCCCGGGCACATCTCGACCAGATTGGCGTGGTGCCAGCCGCCCATCTGGCCGACATCCCGGCTGGTCGAGTCGTGGTGGCTGGAGCGGTGACCCACCGCCAACAGCCAGAAACCGCAAGGGGAGCGGTGTTCCTCAACCTTGAGGATGAGACGGGCCATGTCAACGTGGTCTTCTCCAAGGGAGCGTGGATCCGCTGGAAGCATGTGGCGAGGTTCGCCCCGGCTCTGGTGGTAGCCGGTCGTCTCGAGTCGGCTCAGGGGGTCATCAACATCGTGGCGGAACGGGTTGAGGCCCTCGACCTCGGTGCACCGACGATCTCGTCGCGCGACCTCCGCTGAGCCTCGCTGAGTCCTAGCGTCAAGGGGGTCACCAAGGAGGCTCTCGAATGAACCGCAATCGTCTCATCATGGGCATCGGCGCCGTCACCTCGGTGGCAGCCCTCACGCTCGCCGTCACGACTCTTCCGGCCATGGCCGGTCGGCCGCAGCACCGGCCACCGACACCGCCGACCCACAAGGTCGCGGCGCCGACCACCTCGGCGACGTATGGCTACTCGCTGACGCTCACCGGACTCCCGGGCTCGAGTGCTCCGCTCGGCATCTCGGGGACCGCCACCATCGATCTCACCGGCCAGCAGGCACAGCTCACCGCCAACCTCAGTCGGGCGATCGGCCCGATCGGGACCGGGACGATCACGGCGATCGTGGCGAACCACACTGTCTATGTCGACGCTCCCGGGCTCGGCGTACTCACTGGCGGCAAGTCGTGGGTCTCGGTCTCCAGCCACACCATGGCGGTGGCTGGACCGGCGACGGCACTCTGGAACAAGCTTGGCGTGGCGATCGCTGACGTGCCTGCCGCCTTGGCCTGGGCCACGACCCACCCGTCCCGACATCCGCTGGTCACCGTGACCTCCACCGCGAACCGCGCAGGATCAACGATCACTGAGCTCCAGATGGTCCTGCCCCACGGCAAGGCCAAGGCTGCTGGCTCCGGGCTCCCCACCACTGTGCCGGTCACCGTGACCGCCGATGCGCAAGGACGCCTGTCTGCGATCTCCTCGTCGTTCTCGGCCGCCGGTGTGGCCATCTCGTTCACGGCGACCTCGACGGGGTTCGATGCACCAGTGGTGATCGTGCCGCCGGCGGCCAGCGACACCTTCATCCTGCCGCCCTCGATGCTGGCGATGGCAGCTGGACTGCTCGGCCTCCCTGCGCATCAGGGTCCCAAGCCGACTCACGCCGTCCACGTCGTGGCCTCAGGGCTGTCGTCTCGGGTGCACGCTGCGGGCGCCAAGATTTCGACGTGGCTGCACTCGCTCGATCACGACGCCCATTGACGGAGGTCGCTCCTGTCAGGGTTCGGTTCCGCAGATGCCCTCACGCCACCAGCTGACGTAATCAGGTCCTGACGAGACCCTTCCCAGTAATCAAGGGCAGGTCGAGGGCAGTCAGCAGGCCCGGCTTGCCGGCGACGACGGCCGGGACGGCATTGACGATGCGCATTGCCGTGGCCTTGAGTCCGGCGGTGTTGTGGTCACCGTCGGTTCCCAACAGCTGCATGTCGACCGTGTAGATCGGCTCGCCGGTGACCTTGACTCGGTAGCAGCCCTCGCCGGCGGGCTGGGGCCACTCGGGGGCGATGTCGTCGTGGAGCCGGGTGACATGCTCGAGCACCACAACGGCCTTGCCGTTGACCATGCCCCGCAGTTCGAAGTGCAGACCGGCCACCGTGCCCTCCTTGACTGGGCCGGCATCGACCTCGAAGTCGAAGGGCGCAGGGACGCGCTCGTACCACTCGTCAATCGAGTCGAGCTCGACACCGAGCCCGGCGGCGAGTTGGGCGATGACCGACCCCCAGGCAAGCGTGGGGACACCGGGCTGGAGGAGCATGGGTACATGGTCCATCGGCTGGGCGAATCCCATGATGTCGAAGAGCACCTCGGCCTGGTTGTAGGTGGCGTAATTCAGGATCTCGTAGCAGCGGACCTCATCGATGTACTCAGAGATGCCGGTGATCACCAGTGGAAGTTGGTCATTGCCGAAGCCGGGATCGACCCCATTGACGAAGATCGAGGCACCACCAGCGAGGGCGGCGTCGACCACGGGCTGGGCTAGGCCGTCGGCCACGCCCCACGGGTACTGGAGGAAGACTGGTGACGAGGACACCACGTTGATCCCCGCGTTCAGGAACTTCTTCAGGTCGTCGAGCGCCTCGAGCAGTCGGCTGTCGGCCCATGCGGTGTGGACGATGCAGTCGGGCTTCATGGCGATCAGTGCATCGGCATCGGTGGTGGCGGTCACGCCGAGGTCGCGGCCCAAGTTGGCCAGGCGACCGACGTCGACGCCATCCTTCTCCGGGTTCGACACGAAGCACCCGATGAGCTCGAGGGCGGGGTTGGCGTCAATACCGGCGATGGCGTGGACGCCGACGTTGCCGGTGCTCCACTGAACGACTCGATAGGTCATGGGTGTCTCCTTTGTTGCGATGGTTCGTGTGGGGTGTGCGCGTCTTCGGGCTTAGAGGTCAGGGATGCCGAAGTCGAGGTTCGGCGCCTCGATGCCGCCATCGACCTCGAGGGTCTTGCCCGTTACGTAGCCGCCGGCTGGAGTGGCGAGGTAGGCCACGGCGGTCGCGATGTCCTCGACTGAACCGAGTCGGCCCAGGGGGGTCATCGCCTCCATGGTGGCCTTGAGCTCGGGGGTCGAGGTCACGATGTCGAGCGCGGAGGTGGCGGTGGACCCGACACCCACGGCGTTCACACGGATGCGAGGAGCAAGGTCCTTGCTGATGAGCTTGGTGTAGTGGATGAGCGCCGCCTTGGCCGTGCCGTAGCCCACATAGCCCCGCCCAGCGACCCGTCCGATCACCGAGGCGATGTTGACGATTGCGCCACCGTCGGTCTCGAGCATGGTCGGCACCGAGGCCCGCACGAGGGCATGAGCGGTGGCCACGTTGAAGTGGAAGGCCTCCTCCAAGAACCGCGGTGAGGTATCCATCAGCGGTCGGGGCATCGTGCCGCCGACATTGTTCACGAGGATGTCGATGCGACCGAACTCGGCGGTGGCCACTTCTGCGAGTCGGGCGACGGCGTCGAGGTCGGAGAGGTCGCACGCCACGGTGACGGCCCTTCGCCCCATTGCTTCGATCTGGGCGGCCACCTCATCGAGTTGGGTCTGGGTCCGAGCGGCAAGGACGATGTCCGCTCCGCACTCGGCGAGGGCCAATGCTGAGCCCGCTCCGATGCCACGGCCAGCGCCGGTCACGATGGCCACCTGGCCGTCAATCTTGAACCGATCGAGAATCATCGCCCCTCCAGTGCTCGGACCGCCCCCCGGCGGTCAAGGGAGGATAGCCCTAGATCGATGGTCCGACGACGTGCCAGAAGATCCGCGCTCTGGGGGTCTCCCCTGTGAGGGACACCAGGGTCTCCATGGCACCTGACATTCCTTCGGGGGCCCAAGTGAGTGGAGAGGATCTGCTTCTGTGCGACCCTGCGCCGCCACCTGGATCGAAGCACCGGATCAGTCGTTTCGTCTCGTGGTCCATGGGTCCCAGGCGGCAGCGTTCGGGCGATGGCGACCAGCTCGCTGGGCGGGGAGGCTCGCAGGATTCGCCGACTGTCGATGCCCCTCGCCTCGCTCGAAGCCATCGCCAATTGCCTCTCGATGTTCCATCGCTTCGTACGGTGGGTCGGAGACCCAGCGCAAGGCAGGAGCGAAGGTGGCAAGCATTGGGCATTGCGGCTCGTTTGACGGCGCTCCCTCCTCGGACCGGGCTGCTCTCCTACGATGCAGTGACATCCATCCTTCGAGGAGCGAGCGTGCCGACCGACGAGACCCCACCGGCCACTGGCGGCGCCCCAACGAGTGAGTCGGATGCTGAGCGGGACTACCGCAACGACCGCTGGCCGGCCTCGCTGGCGCTCCTCGCCTGCATCGCCCTCTCGCTCGTCCTGCCGACTGCGGTCTCGGTCCGGCCTGCCTGGCTGCCACCGATGTTCGAGCTGCTGCTGCTGATCCCGCTCCTGCTCGGTCGCCACCGCCACCCGAAGGAGGCCCGATGGATTCGCAGGCTGACCCTGGCCCTGATCACTGTCATCTCGATCTCGAACGCCATCTCGGTGGCGCTGCTTTGCCATCATCTGCTCAAGGCCGGCCAGACGCCCACCCTTGGTCGCCCCCTCGTCTACTCGGCCATCCTCATCTGGTCCACCAACGTGATCGCCTTCTCGCTGTGGTACTGGGAGGTCGATCGCGGTGGCCCCTCGGTCCGAGCCACCCCCGGGGAGCAGATGCCCGACTTCCTGTTTCCACAGATGGGCCTCGATCGTCGGATGCGCGAGACGATGGTCGAGCCCGACTGGCGTCCTCGCTACCTCGACTATCTCTACGTGTCGCTGACCAATGCTGCGGCCTTCAGTCCGACCGATGCCATGCCGCTGCGCCGACGCGTCAAAGTCCTCATGGGCATCCAGTCGGTCATCTCGATGGTCACGGTCGTTGTCGTGGCCGCTCGGGCGGTGAACATCCTCAGGTGAGCATCCATCGGGCCCGGTGGGGTCAGTTGGAGGTGGGGCAGGCTCGGCGGATGACCTTGAGGTCCTGGCGGATGCGATAGAGATCGCCCCCGAACTCGGTGGGCGTGGTCGCACCTGCGAGGTGGATGCGGGTGACGACGACCTGACGCTTGAGCGCCTTCACCTCGCCGGCACTCGATGCCGGCAGCGTCCCCTCGAGTTCCTTGAGCGTCTTGGCGAACTGCTTGAGTGCGCTGGTAAGCGACGCTGGTGTGGCGGTCGTCACGTCCACGGCCTGCGTCAGCGCCTTGTTGGCACGGGCGAGGTCCGTGCACGAATGAGCGACGGTCGTCGGCGCCGAGCTCGACGACCCATTCGACGCACAAGCGGTGAGCATTCCCGGCAGGATCAAGAGCAGGGCTCCGGCGACAAACTGTCGAGCTCGACGGGTTCGCTGCGGCGCCATGGGTCAATGGTAGGGGGAGGGTCGGCCGACTGAGGGCATCGACGGTCAGATCTCCGTCAGCAGGTGGGAGGAAAGATCACCCATGAGCTCGACCACCACGTGCATCGCCACAAAGCGCCAGCTCGAGCCGATGCGCTCGAAGCGGTCGACATAGCGACCGGCGATCACCGGCTGGAGGGCCAACTGGCCGGGGACGGCCTGGAGGACGGTGAAGTAGCTGCGCGAGGTGGCCGACTCCTCGTCATCGGCGAGATCCACCATGACATTGGTCATCACGTGCTTTGTCCTCGGTGTGCCGTCCTCGTAGCGCCGGGTGGTCGCCGTGTAGAGGGCCTCGATCGCCGATGGCCCGGTCACGGTGGTGTCATAGCCCTCGAAGGTGATCTCGGCGTGGGCCAAGAGCGCTCCGATGCCAGCGAAGTCTCCGGCGTCGATCCGCTCGGCGTAGGAGTAGATCAGGTGACAGATGGCATCTCTGGTCGTCAGCATCGCCCCAACCTACCGAGGGTCGGCTCAGCCGCCGAGGAATCGCTCAAGGGCGCCGGCCACCCTTGAGGGCCGGCCTCGGCGCTGCTCGGTCGAGTCGGACCATTTGGCCGCCATCAGCCCGGTGTTCACCCCGATCCACCGAAGTGGCTCGGGCTCCCACGTCTTCGAGTGGTGGTTCACCCAGGGCAGTCGGGTCAGGTCGCTGTCGGCATCGGTGATCAGGTCGGCCAGGGTCCGGCCGGCGAGGTTGGTGGTGGTGACACCATCGCCAACGTAGCCACCGGCCCAGGCCAGGCCCGTGGTCCGGTCGAGGCCGACCGAGGAGTACCAGTCACGCGGGATCCCGAGCGGCCCGCCCCAGCTGTGGGTGATACGTGCGTCGGCGAGGACGGGAAAGAGATCGACGAGGGTCGCCTGGAGGTCGGCGAAGACCTTGGCGTCACGATCGAAGCTCGGTTCGATGCTCGAGCCGAAGTGGTAGGGGGCTCCCCGTCCGCCGAAGGCAATCCGGTTGTCGGCGGTCCGCTGGCCGTAGATGACGAGGTGTCGGTGGTCCGAGAAGGTCTGACGGTCCGCAAGGCCGATCTGTGCGAAGACCTCGTCGGGAAGCGGCTCGGTGGCGATCATGAGTGAATAGACGGGGATGACCTCGCGCGCTGAGTCGGCGAGTTGGCTTGTCCACGCCTCGGTGGCCCGGACCACCACATCGGCAGTCACGGTGCCGTGATCGGTCGTGACTCGAGGACGCGAGACCGGGCTCCCGGGGATGATGGCGGTGGCCGAGGTCCCCTCGACGATGCGGACGCCGCGGGGCTCGAGGGCCCGGGCGAGGCCGACGGCGAGGGCGGCCGGCTGGACGGCTGCGCAATGGGGGGTGAAGGTGGCCCCTAGGACTGACGTGGCACCCACCATGGCAGTGGCCTCGGCGGCATCGAGCCAGCGCAGTTCGTCGGCCCCGAAGCCGAGGGATCTCGCCTCAGCCACCTCTTCGGTGGCTCGGCTGGCCTGGGCGGCTGAGCGGGCGAGAACCACGGTGCCGCCCTTGGCGAAGTCGCAGGAGATGCCGTCGGCATCGGCGGCCCGTTCGATCTCATCGATCGACTGGTTCATCGCCGCTCGCATCGCCCGCGCTGCCTCGACGCCATCTTCTCGGGCGATGCGAGCATCATGGGCGGCGAAGAGGGCAGACGCCCATCCGCCATTGCGCCCCGAGGCGCCGAAGCCACAGACCTCGGCCTCAATGATGACAATCCGGAGCGTCGGGTTGACCTCGAGAAGCGAACGGGCCGTCCACAGGCCAGTGAACCCTCCGCCCACGATGGCCACATCGACATCAAGGTCCCCCGACAGCGAAGGACGCTGCGGCACCTCGGTGCCAAGGGTGTCCCACCACAGTGAGATTCCGGCCGTCCGAGGCATCATGTCGGGTCCTCCTAGATTTTCGTCAGGCCGTGGGTGAGGACGTCACGAACGGTCTCCACCATGAAGTCAATCTCCTTGGTGCCGCAGATGAGCGGCGGCGCGAGTTGGACGACAGGGTCACCTCGGTCGTCGGCTCGGCAGATCAAGCCCTTCTCGAACAGAGCCCCGGACAGATACCCGCGCAGCAGGCGCTCGGACTCTTCGTCGCTGAAGCCGGCCTTGGTGTCCTTGTCCTTGACGAGCTCGATGCCAAAGAAGAAGCCCTCGCCTCGGACGTCGCCGACGATGGGGAGGTCCCGCAGCGTCTCGAGGCCAGCCCGGAAGTAGGGGGAGAGCCGGTTGACATTTCCCATGATGTCCTCGTCCTCGAAGATCGCGAGGTTCTTCAGTGCCACGGCCGAGCTGACCGGGTGACCGGCGAAGGTGAAGCCGTGGAGGAAGCTCTCGTCTCCGTGGAGGAATGGCTCGACGATCCGGTCGCTGACGATCATGGCGCCAAGCGGTGAGTAGGCCGACGTCATCCCCTTGGCGCAGGTGATGATGTCAGGGGTCACCCCGTACTTGATGGACCCGAACCACTCGCCGAGCCGACCGAACGCGCAGATGGTCTCGTCGAAGACGAGGAGGACACCGTGGCGGTCGCAGATCTCGCGGACTCGCTCGAGGTAGCCGGGGGGCGGCGGGAAGCAGCCGCCGGCATTCTGAACCGGCTCGAGGAAGACCGCGGCGACGGTCGACGCATCCTCTCGCTCTATCGCCCGCTCGATTTCATCGGCAGCCCAGCGACCGAAAGCCACCTCATCGTCGGCGTGCTCGGGGGCACGATAGAAGTTGGTGTTGGGCACCTTGACCGCCCCGGGGATGAGCGGCTCGAAGGGGGCCCGCATCGACGGGATTGAGGTGATCGACAGGGCACCGAGCGTGGTGCCGTGATAGGCGATGTCCCGGCTGATGACCTTGTAGCGGTCGATGTCTCCGTTCATCCGGTGGTACTGACGGGCAAGCTTCCAAGCGCTTTCGACGCTCTCGGCGCCCCCGGAGGTAAAGAACACGCGGTTGAGGTCACCCGGGGCGATCTGGCTCAACTTCTCGGCAAGGTTGATGGCGTTGGGGTGGGCGTAGGTCCACAGGGGGTAGTAGGCCAAGGTCTCGGCCTGGTCCCGGGCGGCCTCGGCGAGGTCCTTGCGGCCATGGCCAAGCTGGGAGGTGAAGAGGCTCGAGATGCCATCGAGGTACTTCTTGCCCCGCTGGTCGTAGACATAAGCACCCTCACCCTTGACCATGATCGGGATCTCATTGTCCGTGCTGTAGGCACCCATCCGGCTGAAGTGCAGCCACAGGTGTCGCCGGGCCTTCTCGGCGAGGGCGTGCTGCTCGTCGTCGTGAGCGACGACGCCGTCGTAGTGGTCGGCGGTCGGTTCGGTGCTGATGTCGGTCATCGGTTCCCCCATGAGTAGGTCTGTTTGGCGAGCTTGAGATAGAGAAAGGTCTCGACGGCGACAACGCCGTCGATGCGACGGATCTGATCGTTCATGATCCGCACGAGGTGGTCATCGTCTTCGGCAATCACCTCGACGATGAGGTCGAAACTGCCGGCCGTGAGGACCACATAGATCGCCTCGTCGATGGCGGCGATGGCGTCGGCGGCACTCCGGACGTCGCCGCTGACCTTGACGCCGAGCATCGCCTCGCGGTGGTAGCCGAACTGCAGGGGATCGGTGATGGCCACGATCTCGAGAGCGCCCTGGTCGCGCAGCCGCTGGACCCGCCGTCGGACGGCGGCCTCGGAAAGGCCGATCTGGCTGGCGATCGAACCATAGGGACGGCGGCCGTCGACCTGGAGCTCGGCGATGATGCGACGATCGAGATCATCAAGGGAGACGGCGAGCGGTGCAGGCGAGTCGATCGTGTGAATTTTCGTCGCTCGGGCTGCCCGTGCCATTGGTCATCTTCCTCCGTGAAGGCAACGACGTTCGCCTATATCCGTCAGCATAGACGAGACAGACGACGGATTTCCACCGACTCCCTGCGGAAACCATCGGTATTCGTCGTAGTTCCCTTGCACGGGACCGGCGAATCTGCGAAGGTGGCGCCATTGAAGAGGCTGCTGGACATCACAGCGGCTTGGACACAGGGAGGGTGCGCCATGGGGCGTCTCAAGAACTTCATCGGTGGCGAACTGGTCGAGGCCAAAGGCTCGCAGACCCAGCAGCTGATCAACCCTTCGACGGGGGAGGCCTACCTCGAGGTTCCTGTCTCGAACCAGGACGACGTGGACGCCGCCTGCGCCGCTGCCGCCTCGGCCTTCGATGGCTGGAAGCGGACCACGCCGTCGGAGCGTTCGCTGGCACTGTTCCGTATTGCTGATGCCCTCGAAGCTGCGGGCGAGGAGCTCGTGGCCCTCGAGAGCGAGAACACTGGGAAGCCCGTGCAGCTCACCATGGACGAGGAGATCCCGCCCATGGTTGACCAGATTCGATTCTTCGCCGGCGCTGCCCGTCACCTCCAGGGACTGTCGACGGGTGAGTACATGGAGGGGCACACCTCCTCGATCCGTCGCGAGCCCATTGGTGTCTGCGCAGCGGTTACGCCCTGGAACTACCCGATGATGATGGCGGTGTGGAAGTGGGCTCCGGCGATCGCCGCGGGCAACGCCATGGTCCTCAAGCCGTCGGACACCACGCCAGTTTCGACGGTGCGCATGGCCGAGATCATGGCGGAGCACCTTCCCGCCGGCGTGTTCAACGTCGTCGTCGGTGATCGCGACACCGGTCGGGCGCTCGTCGAGCACCGCACCCCGCAGATGGCATCGATCACCGGTTCGGTGCGGGCCGGCATGGAGGTCGCCGCCTCGGCCGCTCCCTCGCTCAAGCGGGTTCACCTCGAGCTCGGCGGCAAGGCCCCGTGCATCGTCTTCGCCGATGCTGATATCTCAGCTGCTGCCGAGGGCATCGCCGGTGCGGGGTACTTCAATGCCGGGCAGGACTGCACCGCCGCCACCCGGGTCCTGGTTGAGGACGCCGCCTACGACGAGTTCGTCGCCGCCCTCGCCGAGGCCGCCCAAGGCACCACGGTCGGCGGGCTCGACGTGGTCGACGCCGACTTCGGTCCGGTCAACAACGCCAACCAGCTCGCTCGCCTGCAGGGCTTCTTCGAGCGCACCCCGGGCCACGCCCGAGTGGTGACCGGCGGCGCCCAGGTCGGCGACCGGGGCTACCTCTTTGCCCCGACTGTGGTGGCTGACCTCCAGCAGGCCGACGAGATGATCCAGACCGAGATCTTCGGCCCGGTCATCACCGTGCAGCGGTTCTCGACCGAGGATGAAGCCCTGGCCCACGCCAACGGCGTCGACTACGGCCTGGCATCGAGCGTGTGGACGTCGAACCACAGCCGGGCCATGCGCTTCTCTCGTGACCTCGATTTCGGCTGTGTGTGGATCAACACCCACATCCCAATCGTGGCCGAGATGCCCCACGGTGGCTTCAAGCACTCGGGGTACGGCAAGGACCTGTCGACCTATGGCTTCGAGGACTACACGCGCATCAAGCATGTGATGTCCAACATCGAGGCCTAGAGTCGCAGCAAGAGAGAACCAACGAAGGTCGATAGCAGCACACACAAGGAAGAGGGGGGGTCGTCAGCGATGGCAGACAACGAGGTGACCGAGCACGACGTACTGGGGCCGTTCGGCGCACCGGTGCCCGCGGGGGAGGAGGCCCACCAGCTCCGAGCTGACGAGCTCAGCCTCTTCGACTCGACGGCGGTCGCCGTGTCGTCGGTGGCCCCGGCCTACTCGCTGGCCTCGACGATGGCCTTCGTGTTCGGCATCGTGGGGGTCGGCCTTCTGTCCCCGTCGGTCCTGATCGCCAGCTTCGTGCCGGTGCTGTTCATCGCCATCGCCTACTTCCACCTCAACCGCAAGGATCCGGACTGCGGTGCCTCGTACTCGTGGCTGTCGAAGCTGACGCGACCGTCGTTCGGCTGGTTCAACGGCTGGGTCCAGATCGTGACCTCCACCATCTTCTGCATCTCGGCGCCACTCCTGGCGGGCTCGTACACCTTGCAGTTCCTCAACTCCGTCGGCTGGATCGACGACAACACGGCCGGGAGCCTCTGGTGGGCGGCGGTCATCGCCGCCGGATGGCTGGTGCTCATCACGTTCATCTGCATCTACGGCATCCGGTGGACGACCAACTTCCAGTGGATCCTCGTCATCATCGAGTACGTCGTCGTGATCGGGTTCTCGGTGGGCGGCATCATCAAGGTCCTTGCCACCCACCCCAAGGGATCGAGCTCCTTCCACTTCGGCTGGCTCAACCCGTTCGCCATCCACTCGTGGTCGGCCATGGCCGCCGGCATCGCCCTCGGCGTCTTCTTCTTCTGGGGCTGGGACACGGCGCTGAACCTCAACGAGGAGTCGAAGGACAAGTCCCGCACCCCGGGTCGCGCCGGCGTCATCTCCATGTGGCTGCTGCTGTTCGTCTTCCTGCTCAACTTCGTGGCCATCCAGATGCTGCTCACGCCCAAGGAGATCAACGACCAGGGCGCGAACGTGCTGTTCTTCTTCGGCAACCAGCTCTTCGGGTCGTGGGCCGGCTACCTGATGATCTTCGCCGTGATCACCTCGACGGTGGCCACCACGCAGACCACCCTGCTGCCCGCGGCACGCATCGCCTACTCGATGTCGCGCGACAAGGTCTTCCCGAAGGTCTTCGGCTCGATCCACCCGAAGTTCAAGACGCCGGCGGTGGGCACGCTCTCGCTGGCCATGTTCTCGCTGGTGGGCATCTTGCTCACGACCCGCTTCGACTCGATCAACCAGGTCTTCAGCAAGCTGATCCTCAACATCGGCGTGCTCGTGGCCTTCTACTACGGGGTCACCGGGATCACCTGCGGCTGGGCCTTCCGCAAGGTCGCCTTCAAGAAGGTGACCTTCTTCTTCACCGGCGTCCTGCTCCCCACCATCTCCGGCATCTTCCTGCTCTACGTGGGCTACCAGGTCATCATCAGCAATGGATGGGGGTCGGCCGCTCCTGACCTGATCGTGCTCGGCCTCGGCATCCCGCTGGTGCTGCTGGCCCGCGTCACCACCAAGGGTGACTTCTTCAAGACGAAGCCGATCGCCTACGAGACGATCGAGTAGCTCACACACCCATACCCATAAAGGGGCTGATACCCGTGCTCATCGGTATTCCGAGCGAAGTCAAGGACGACGAGTATCGAGTTGCGATCACGCCGGCCGGAGTCAAGGAGCTCGTCTCCGCCGGCCATCGCGTGATCATCCAGAAGGACGCAGGCCGAGGTTCAGCCCTCCGCGATGAGGACTTCGTGGCCCAAGGGGCTGAGATCGTCACGTCGGCCGAGGATGTGTGGTCGGCCGCCGACCTGGTCCTCAAGGTCAAGGAGCCCATTGCCTCGGAGTACGCCAGCCTCGGGGCACGACGGGATCAGGTGCTTTTCACCTACCTTCACCTCGCAGCGTCGCGCCCCTGCACTGATGCCCTTGTGGCGGCCGGCAATACGGCCATCGCCTATGAGACAGTGCGCCTGCCGAACAATTCCCTGCCCCTGCTGACGCCGATGAGCGAAGTGGCCGGTCGCATGGCTCCGCTCATGGGGGCCCATCACCTCATGCGAGCCGGAGGTGGTCGTGGCACCCTGATCACGGGCGTGCCCGGCGTGGAGGCAGCCAAGGTCGTGGTCCTCGGTGCGGGCGTGGCCGGCATGGCCTCGGCGACCATCGCAGTGGGGATGCACGCCGGCGTGCACATCTTCGACCGAAACCTCGAGCGCCTGCGTGAGGTCGACCACCACTTCCGTGGAGCGGTCGAGACCGTGGCCTCGTCGCAGCACGCCATCGAGGAGGCCATCGTCGACGCCGACATTGTGATCGGTGCCGTGCTCGTCATCGGCGCCAAGGCTCCGATGCTCGTGACCGATGACATGGTGGCCACGATGCGGCCTGGCTCGGTGCTCGTCGACATCTCGGTGGACCAGGGAGGGTGCTTCGAGTCGACGAGGCCGACCACGCATTCCGACCCCGTCTTCAGGGTCCATGACTCGCTCTTCTACTGCGTGGCCAACATGCCCGGTGCTGTCCCGAACACCTCGACACACGCCCTGGTCAACGCCACGCTGCCCTATACGCTCGAGATCGCCCGGCACGGGTGGCACAACGCCGTGCGGGCCGATGCGGCCCTCGCCGAGGGGGTCAACGTCACCGAAGGCCACATTACCTATGAGCCAGTGGCCGATGCCCACGACCTGAACTACCGACCGCTGGCGGACGTGCTGAGCTGATCGCCTGCTGCTCGTCCGATGATGAGATGTGTAGATGATTGAATCTACATTTTCGTAGACTGAGGCGATGAGCACCACCATCCGACTAAGCGAGTCGACGAGGGATCGCTTCGCAGCGCTCTCGAAGCAGACCGGTCGTCCCATGACGGAACTCCTTGATGATGCTGCATCAGCGTTGGAGCGCGACCTGTTCTTCACGAACCTTGAGTCGCGCTACGAGTCCCTTCGCGATGACCCAGTCGCGTGGAGCTCGATCGTTCACGAGCGCAATATCGAGAGTGGTTCGATCGCTGACCGCTCGCCGGAATGACGCAGCGAGGAGACCTCTGGCTCGTCGACTTCGGACATCCCATCGGTTCTGAACAAGCCGGGACGCGACCGGCGGTGGTCGTGTCGAGTAACCGGCTGAACAGGAGTCGGGCGGGATTGGTCATTGTGATCCCATGTACGACGGCGAAGCGCGGCTTGGCATCGCACGTCGAGATCGATCCTCGCGCATCGGGCCTCGACGAGATCACCTACGCCAAGTGCGAGGACAGCACATCGGTGTCGGACGAGCGTCTGAGGGCCCGCATCGGAGCAGTTGACGAAGTGGCGATGTTCGAGATGGCGAGAGCAGTCCGCTTCCTCCTCGAGATCTGAGCGGGACGGCCGATCTCGTCGCCCGGGGCTCAGTCGAGCTCGGTGCCGAGCACGGAGACGAAGGACACCATCTCACCCGGGTAGCCACCGAGGTTGTGCGTGAGCGCCTTGGTCTTCGACGTCGAGAGCTGTCGCTCGGGGGTGGCCTTGCCGCGCAGCTGGAGCCAGGCCTCGAAGATCATCCGCAGCCCCGAGGCCCCGACCGGGTGGCCGAAGCTCTTGAGGCCCCCATCGGGGTTGATCGGCAAGTCACCGTCCAAGGCGAAGCGGCCGTCGAGGACCGCCTGCCAGGCGGTGCCGCGCTCGGCGAACCCGAGATCCTCCATGAGCACCAGCTCGGTCGGGGTGAAGCAGTCGTGCACCTCGGCCATGGCCAGCTCAGCGATGGGGTCGGTGATCCCGGCCTGGGCATAGGCGTCCTGCGCGGCCGTGGCGCACTCGGGGAAGTGGGTGTAGTCGTAGTCGGGGTCGGTGAGACCGGACCCTGACCCGGCGGCGAATGAGAGCGCCTTGATGTAGAGCGGCGAGTCCGTGTACCGGTGCGCATCCTCGGCCCGCACCACGATGGCCGCTGCCGCCCCGTCGGCGACGCCGGCGCAGTCGTAGACGCCGAGGCCACCGGCGATCTTCGGGGCCTTCTCGGCGGTCTCGGCCGTGATCTCCCGGCGGAACTGTGCCCGTGGGTTGCGTGCCCCGTTGTAGTGGTTCTTGACGGCGATGGCCGAGAGCACCGAGCGCATGGTGGCCTCGTCCACGCCGTACTTCTGGGCGTAGGCGGGGGCGACCATGGAGAACATGGCCGCCGCCGTCAGGGTCCGCTGAGTGCCGTCCATGGGAGGGTTCTGGGCGTTGAGGCCTTGGTAGCCCGAGTCTTTGACCTTCTCGACCCCCACGGCCATGGCCATGTCGTAGGCGCCCGAGGCCACGGCGTAGGCCGCGGCGCGCAGCGCCTCGGAGCCAGTCGTGCAGTAGTTCTCGACCCGGGTCACCGGCTTGCCGTCGATCTGCAGCGGCCGGGCGAGCGTGATGCCGCTCATGCCGCCCTGGGCGGTGCCGAGCCAGTAGGCGTCGACCTCGTCCTTGGTGGCCTTCGAGTCGGCGAAGCACTCGGTGGCCGCATCGATGATCAGGTCGTCGAGACCCTTGTCCCACTGCTCGGCGAAGGGCGTGCAGCCCATCGCCACGATGGCGACGCGGTCCTTGATGCCGTGGCTGGCCATCAGGCCTCCTTGGTGCTCGTGGCCGTCCGCACCGGGCGGCCCTTCCAGAAATAGTCGTGGATTCCGTCCGACGTGAAGAGCCGCCGGAAGGTCATGGTGACCTTCTCGCCGATGCTGACCTCGTCGGCGTCGACGTCCGTCAGCTCTATGGGGAATCGGCCGCCGCCGTCGAAGTCGACCACGGCGAAGACGATGGGCGGGCTCGGCGAGTAGGCCACCCTGTCGATGGTGAAGGTCACGATGGTGCCGACGGCATCGGCCATTGACACGGGCTCCATGGCGTCGACGTCGCCGGTGGCCTTCGACACTCGGGCCGGCGGCATTGAGATCGCACCAGTGGCGGGGTCCTTGGACCCGACAAAGCCGAACTTCCAGTCCTCGTTGCGCCATGCGGCGGTCGAGGAGACCCGATCGGGCGAGGGTCGACGGGGCGGCTCGACGGTGACTGCACCGCGCCAGGTGAGGAACTTGGCATAGGGCAGGGGTGCTCCGGTAGCGATCTGCGAGGCCACCGGGTCGGCCGGGCGGACGGTGGCGATGGCCTCGGTGGCGCGCAGCACCAGGGCGTCGGCGCCGTCGGCCAGGTTCAACAGCACGATGACTTCACCGGGCCCGGCCGCCTCAAGGGCGGCGGCCAGCAGGAGCAGGGCGTGGGCCCCGCCGGTCTGTCCGGTGGCGGCGGTGACCTCGTCGACCAGGATGTCGCGCCCGGCGGAGAGCTTGGCTCCGGCGGCCTTGACGGCCCGGGCGTGCATCCCGCTGATGACCAGCCGGTCGACGGAGTCGGCCTCGACGCCGGCATCGGCCAGTGCGGCGCCATAGGCGGCCCGGGAGAGCTCGGCGTACCGGGTCTCGCCGAAGCGCTCCTCCCACAGGCGGGGCCGGGTGTCGCCGGGGCTGCGCCACCGGTCAAGGAACTCGTCGGTGGCAGCGCCGCGGCCGATGATCTCCGCGATCACCGGTGCGTCGTCCGTCCCCTCGCCGACGACGACAGCGGCGGCCGCGTCGCCACAGCCGGCCTCGTCCGCGCTGGTGGGAAGGCCGTCGCGCAGGTCGGCGGCCACCACAAGGCCGTGGCCCGGGCCGTCGAGCGCGCCGAGGAGGGCCCCGGTCCACGAGCGGAGCGACCCGCCGACGTCGTAGGCGCCGACGCTCGAGGGCAGGCGGAGGGCAGCGTGGATGGTCGAGGCATTGTTCTTGTCCACGTAGGCCGGCGTCGGCGTGGCGAAGCGGAGGCTGTCGACGGTGAGGCCGCCGGCGAGCGCTCGGCGTGCGGCCTCGACGCCCATGGTGGTGGTGTCCTCGTCGTGGCTGGCCACCGTCCTCGTGCCCCGGCCCCCGCCGGAGCCGAAGAAGGCGCTGATCTGCTTGCCTTCGAGTCGGCGGTAGGGGACGTAGCCCGCTGCTGTGATGATGCCTCGCATGGTGACAAGGGTACCCGTCCACCGCCTCAACATCTGACGGTCCGTCAGGTCGCCAGGGTGCCGCCGGACTCCGGTCTGCGGCCTGGTCGGCCGTCCCCTGTCCGTCGGGGGTGCAGCGGCGTGCCGGCGGGCTCCGCTGGCCGAGGATGGACTCGTTCGGACCTCACCGATGGGTGGTCGACTCCGATCGACCTCGGGAGCTCCGAACGTTGGTGTGGGCTAGGGGGCGTTGAGGCGGGCGAGCTGGCGCTCGATGGCGCTGAGGACCGGGTCTGGGACGCCGTCAGTCTCCTGCCGCGCCATCTGAATCGCCGCTGGTGCCCCATCGAGCAGGGTTGCGGCAAGCTCCACGCACCGACGGCGCGTCAATCCCCAGCGCACCCCTTCGTTGACCAGACGCTCCGTGGTCACGCGGTCCGTCCTGCGGACGTCGTCGATGTACATCGCCAGCCGGTCATCCCCGAAGGCGAGCGTGCACATCACGTCGTAGAGCGGCGAGAGGCGCACCGCACCAGCGCGTCCGTGCAGGACTGAGTAGTTCTTGGCGTGCGCGTCACCGTTCCCGCACACGACGTTGAGCAGCACGGATTGGAACAGGCGCTCGAGCGAGCCGCGAATCGACACCGAGGCGACGATGGCGGCGATCCTTGAGAGGGAGGGTCCGCCATCCTCCTCATACTTGTCGACCGGCCGCATGCCGGTCGCCTGGCAGAAGTCCTCCTGATGGATGCGCTCCACGGTGCCGTCCGGCCCAACGAGGCGATCGAAGCGCTCGGCGACGAGGAGCTTGCGCCCTGCCACCTCGATCGTCTCGACCTCTGCCACCTCAAGGCCGAGGTGCTTGGCGATGCGCATGCAGAAGGCCTCGTTCTCGACAGTGTTCGGATAGGCGGCGATCTCCGGCTTGAGGATGTGCGTCGACGGCGTGCCGTCGACCGGACGGCCCCAGCCGCCGTCCACCATCCGGGTCAACACCAGCTTCTCCTGCACACCAGCCAGCGAGACCCGCACTCGACCGCCCACCCCGAGGGGAGCGCTTCGGAGGTTGGCAACCAGGTTCGCCAGCTCCTCGTCGGAGAGGGGCTCCGCCGTGGAGGTGGTCATCCCTGGCGGCCGGTCATCGTCGAGTGGCTGGATGATCAGGGCGCCGGCGCACTCTCGTCCGAGGAGCGCGATCAGCTCGACGGTGTCGTCGGGATCCACCTTGAGGTCGCGGGCGATGATCCGACGTGCCTCGCCCTCGGGCAGGAGGCCGTCGAGGAACGGTCGCACGGAGCCCTGGGTGAACCGTTCGGCACGGACGGGCAGCGACAGCGAGAGCAGCGGCGTGCCGAGGCCGTGGAGCCGGATCGCCTCTGGGGTGTAGGTCAGGCGGGGACCACGTCGATCCTGATCGATCGTGGCGACCAACGCGCCGGAGAGCCAGACGCCGAGGTCCCGCTCCCTCACCACTCCGCCTCGTCGATGGTCATCCGAACTCCGAGCTCCCGGAGCACGCGCAGGATCCGACGGACCTGCTCCGTCTCCTTCCCGCTCTCGAGGTTCGACAGATACGTCCGATGGAGGCCGGCCGACTCGGCGAGCTCCGCTTGGGTCATGCCCGCCTGCGTCCGGAAGTGACGGATGGCCGCGCCGATCGACTCAGGGGTGTAGATCCGGTACGGACCGTGAGGCTCCGGTGCGACCTTCGGTGTCTCCATATCCGGACATTGTACCAGAGTCCTGATTAACGGATACGTGGAGGATGTCTGGAATTCGGGACACCGGATCGCACTGCAGGTCGAAGGTCGACGCCTGATCGCGCTGCGGTGATGGCTCCTGCACCGTGTTGGTGTCAGATGCGGGGCATCAGGTGGCGTCCACCAGGTGGCGAGGGGTCAGCGAGGAGTCGGGGTCGGGGACTTGGCTAGGGTGCCGCGATGGCCGATGCGACGGGTTCGAGGATCGAGATCCGCTCACCGATGGTGGGCACGGTGGCAGCGCTCCCCGCTGCGCTCGGGGCGACCCTCGGCGCCGACAGCGTCGTGGCGCTCGTCGAGTCGATGAAGATGGAGCACCCTGTCACGGCGCCTGAGCCCATGGAGATCACCGAGGTCGTCGCGTCGGTCGGCGACGCCGTGGCGAAGGGCGACCTCCTCGTGGTCGGGCGTGGGGTGAGCATGGTTGCCGACGTCGAGGCTGAGGCGACGGCGGAGGCTCCCGACCGTCTGGCCGAGCTCCTCGCCCGCGAGGCGACGCTGGCCGACGCCGCCCGGCCCGAGCGCGTGGCCAAGCGCCACGTCCTCGGCCTGCGCACGGCGCGGGAGAACGTGGCGGACCTCGTCGACGAGGGGAGCCTGGTCGAGTACGGCCGCTTCGCCTATGCCGCCCAGCGGGCCCGCCGCTCCGAGGCGGAGCTGATCGCCGAGACCCCGGCCGACGGGCTGATCGGGGGCATCGCCACCGTCAACGCCGAGCGCTTCGGACCTGAGGCGTCGAGCTGCGTGGTGGTGTCGTACGACTACATGGTCCTCGCCGGCACCCAGGGCCAGCGCAACCATGCCAAGAAGGATCGGCTCTTCGAGCTCGCCGAGCGCCTGGGCCTGCCGGTGGTGCTCTTCGCCGAGGGCGGCGGTGGTCGACCGGGCGACACCGACACCGCCGTGGTCACGGGCCTCGACACCGGGGCCTTCGCCCTCTTCGCCCGGCTGTCGGGCCAGGTGCCGCTGATCGGGATCGCCGCGGGCCGCTGCTTCGCCGGCAATGCCGCGCTGCTCGGCTGCTGTGACATCGTGATCGCCGTCGAGGGCGCCTCGATCGGCATGGGCGGCCCGGCCATGATCGAGGGCGGGGGGCTCGGCGTCGTGGCTCCCGACGAGGTGGGACCGGTGGTGGTCCATGCCGCCGCCGGCTCGGTGGACCTCGTCGTTCGAGACGAGGCCGAGGCGGTGGACGTGGCCCGCCGGCTCTTGGGGCTCTTCCAGGCAGCCGAGCCCGGTGTGGCCCCGGACACCCAGGCCCTCCGAGCGGTGGTGCCGGCCGAGCGCAAGCGGGCGTTCGACCCCCGAACCGCCATCGAGGGGATCGTCGACGTCGGGACGCTGATCGAGCTGCGCCCGGACTTCGCTCCCAACATGGTGACCGGGCTCGCCCGGATCGACGGGCGCACCGTGGCGATCCTGGCCAACGACTCGCGGACCCTGGCCGGGGCGATCGACGCGCCGGCGGCCGACAAGGCCGCCCGCCACCTCCAGATGGCCGAAGCCCGGGGCATCCCGGTGATCAGCCTGATCGACACGCCGGGCTTCATGGTGGGGCCCGAGGCCGAGGCCACGGGGCTCGTCCGCCATGTCAGTCGCATGTTCGTGGCGGCCGGTGCGCTCAGCGTCCCCGTCGTCGCCATCGTGCTGCGCCGGGCCTACGGCCTCGGGGCCCAGGCCATGGCCGCCGGCAGCCTCCGGATCCCGCTCGCCACCGTCGCCTGGCCGTCGGGCGAGCTCGGCGGGATGGGCCTCGAGGGAGCGGTTCGCCTGGGCTTTCGTAGGGAGCTCGAGGCCATCGAGGACCCGGTGGCGCGCCAGGAGGCCGAGGCGGCCATGATCGCCGCGGCCTACGAGCACGGCCGGGCGCTCAACGTGGCCGCCCACCTCGAGATCGACGACGTGATCGATCCAGCGGAGACAAGAGCGCTCATCATCCGCCTGCTCGCCGCGGCGCCGGCCCGCCTCGGCGAGCCCCGACGGCGGTTCATCGACACCTTCTGACCGCCGAGGTCAGTGAGGCCGGGGCTGCCCGTTGGGGAAGGGGCAGTGGCGACACCCGCGCTCGCAGCACCAGCCCCGTTCGAGGAGCGTGGCCGAGGTGAAGACCATCAGGCCCGTGGTCGGGTCGCGGTAGAGGGCCTCGCCGGCGGCCACCGCCGCGGCGTGGGCGGCGAGGATCCGCTCGTAGTCGTGGTGCGCGGGGTCGAGGCGCTCGGGCCGGGGGACGAGAGGGGCGCCGTCAGGTGCGGGCACGGGCGGCCAGTCGGGCGTCGAGGTCGGCGATGTCGGCGTCGGTCAGGGGTCGGTAGCGATCCGCTCGTACAGGCCGGACCCAGATGGGGTCGTCGGCGTGCCAGGCCTCCTCGCGTAGGCGGACCTTGGTGATCTTGCCCGTGGCGGTCTCGTCGAGCTTGTCGGTGATCCGCACGAACGCTGGCGCCCACTTGGTGCCGAGGTCGGGCTGGCGGCGCAGCCAGGCGACCAGGTCGTCGGGGTCGAAGCCGCTGCCTCGGAGCTCGACGGCGGCCATCACGGCGTCCCCGCCGGCGGTGTCGACGTCGGGCACCGCGTAGACGGCCACGCCGGCGAACCCCGGGTAGCGGGCCAGGACGGCCTCGATGGGGGTGGCCGCCATGTTCTCGGAGTCGACCCGGAGCCAGTCACCCGAGCGCCCGGCGAACCAGAAGTAGCCCGCCTCGTCGCGGTAGGCCAGGTCCCCGGTCCAGTACCAGCCGTCGCGCAGCCGGCTCTGCTCGGCCTGGGCGTCGCCGTAGTAGCCCTCGAACTTGCCGCCACCGCTGCGGTTCACGATCTCCCCGATGGCGGCGGTTCCGTTGAGCAGCTGGCCTGCTGCATCGAAGACCGCCCGATCTCGCTCGATCCCGGTCTCGGGGTCGACGACGGCGAGGTCGACGCCTGTCGGTGCTGGGCCGAGCGCTCCGGCGGGGGTGTCGGGGCTGGCCACGATGTTGACCCCGCCCTCGCTCGAGCCATAGCCCTCGACGAGCCGGCAGCCGAAGCGCTCGACGAAGCGGAGCCGGTCGGCGGCCGAGGCCTCGGTGCCGAAGGCCCGGGTCAGGGTGGTGTACCCGTCGTCGGGGCGCTCGTCGATGGCGAGGAGGTAGGAGATGGCCTTGCCGACATAGGTGAACGTGGTGGCGCCGAAGGTCCGCACGTCGTCGAGGAATGCCGAGGCGGAGAACCGGGGGCGCAGGGCGATGGTGGCGCCGACGAGCACCGAGGGCCCCACGAGGGCCATCAGGGCATTGCCGTGGAACAGCGGCATGGGGCAGTAGCAGACGTCCTCGGTGCGATAGCCGTAGGCCGGAGCTGCCGTCTCGGCGATTCCGGCGAGACGGCCCTGGGTGCAGCGCACCGCCTTGGGTGTCCCCGTCGTCCCCGAGGTGAAGAGCAGGAGCAGCAGGTCATCCTCGGCGACGGCTCGGCGTGTCTCGATCGGATCGCCGAGGGCGATCGGGTCGATGAGGTGGACCTCCTCGGTGGCCGGGCCGAGGTCGAGGCCTTCGAGCATCGCCCGACCCTCGTCGTCGGCGAGGACGAGCTGGCAGTCGGTGGCCCGGATGTCGGCGGCCAGCACCTCGCCTCGCCGGGTGGGGTTGATACCGACGACGGCCCAGCCGGCGCGAGCGGCGCCGAAGAGCCAGAGCAGGTAGTCGACCCCGTTGGGCAGAAGGATCCCGACGTTGGGCGGGGCCTTGGTGCGTCGGGCGTCGAGCCAGCCAGCGCGGCGGTCGGCCTCGTGGACCACCTCGTCCCACGTCAGCGAGCGACCGTGCTCGACGAGGCCAGGGTGGGGATCCCCGCGCCGGGCCTCGAGGAGGTCGGCGAATGTCGTCATCAGCGCGCCGGCCGGACGAGCGAGGGGTCGAGGTCGGCGATGGTGGGTGCACCGACCAGTGCCATGGTGCGGCGCATCTCGAGGGCGAACCAGCTGAGCAGGCCACCGACCCCGTCAGCCCCGCCTGCGGCGAGGGCATAGAGCACCGGTCGACCGAGCAGGACCGCTCGGGCGCCGAGCGCCACGGCCTTGACCACGTCGGCGGGGCGCCGGATGCCGCCGTCGACGAAGACCTCGCCGCGACCGGCCACGGCGTCGACGACCTCGCGGAGCACGTCGGCGGTGGCGGGGGCGTCGTCGAGCTGACGGGCGCCGTGGTTCGACACGATCACGCCGGCCGCGCCGGCATCGATGCAGCGTGCCGCGTCGTCGCCTCGGGCCACGCCCTTGGCTGTCACCGGGAGGCCGGAGATCTCGGCCAGCCAGGCCAGGTCGTCGAAGGTGATCGACGGGTCGAACTCTCGGCTAACCACGGCCATGAAGCCCTCTCCGGCAGCGTGCGCCGAGGACTCGTCGGCGAGGTTGGGGAGCGCGAGGTCGTCAGGGAGGCGGACCTCCCCGCGCAGCTCGGAGGTCCGACGGCCCGAGACTGGGGCGTCCACGGTCACCGCCAGCGACCGATAGCCGGCGGCGACCACGCGCTCGACCATGTCACGGGTGCGGCCCCGATCGCGCAGGATGTACACCTGCATCCACTGGGGCGCGCCGCCACCGGCCGCAGCCACCTCGTCGAGCGGGGTGTTCGACAGCGACGAGAGGCACATCACGGTCCCGGCCATGGCCGCCCCGCGGGCGGTGGCCAGCTCGCCGTCGGCGTGGGCCAGGCGCTGGATGGCGGTGGGGGCCACGAGAATCGGCATCATCACCTCGTCGCCGAGCACCGAGGTGCGCGTCGTGATCTCCGACACATCGACGAGGACCCGGGGGTGGAGGCGAAGGCGCTGCCAGGCGAGCTGGTTCTCGCCGAGCAGCACCTCCTCGTCGGCTCCGCCCGAGTAGTAGGCGTAGGCCATCGGACCGAGGTTCTGAGCGGCCAAGGCCTCGAGGGCGACGAGGTCGAGGTCCGACGGTGGCGGGACCGGTCCGGCACCGAGGCCGAGTGCGCTGGCAGGATAGGGAGACATCGGCCAAATCGTAGGCCGATCCGACGGGGGGTCAACATGCGCTTCACCTATGCCGAGTCCATGGTGGACCCGCAGTTCTATCCGGTCCTCGCCCAGGCGGCCGAGGAGGCGGGCTACCACTCCATGGTCGTGCCCGACAGCATCTGCTACCCGGAGGAGGCCGACTCGGTCTACCCCTTCAATCCTGACGGCACCCGAGAGTTCCTCGAGGACAAGCCGTTCATCGAGCCCTTCAGCCTGATCCCGGCGCTCGGTGCGGTCACCGAGACGCTGCGGTTCGTGACCTTCGTCCTCAAGTTGCCTATGCGCCATCCGGTGATGGTGGCCAAGCAGGCGATGAGCACCGCCGTGCTGACCAACAACCGCCTGGGCCTCGGCGTGGGCTCGTCGCCGTGGCGCGAGGACTACGACATCTTGGGCGTGCCCTGGGAGCGGCGCGGCAAGCGGATGGACGAGTCGATGGAGATCCTCAAGGGACTCATGGTCGGTGGGTTCTTCGAGTACCACGGCGAGATCTTCGACGTGCCGAGCATCAAGATGTCGCCGGTCCCGACCGAGCACGTCCCCCTCCTCGTCGGCGGCCATGGCGAGCCGGCCCTGCGACGGGCCGCGGTGATGGGCGACGGCTGGCTCCACGGCGGCGGCGATCTCTCCGAGCTGCCAGGGATGATCACCCGCCTGCACCAGCTGCGCGAGGAGCACGGCACGCTCGACAAGCCGTTCGAGATCCACGCGATCTCGATCGACGCCTACTCACCCGACGGCATCGCCCGGCTCGAGGAGGCCGGCGTGACCGACGTCATCGTCGGGTTCCGCTACCCGTACCACGTCGGCCCGGACCCTGAGGAGCTCTCGAGCAAGCTCTCAGGCCTGCGCCGCTATGCCGAGGACGTCATCGCCAACGTCGGCTGACGAGGAGGCGGAGCGGTCAGGCCGCCGTCGGGCGATGTGATTGGCTACCATCTGACGCGGCGTCAGGTGGATGCCGCGCAAGGGGGATCCGATGACCGATGTACTGACTGCTCGTGAGCTCGGCCACATGTCGCGCATGGCGGTGGCCCGCGGCGACAAGGAGGGATGGCTCGAGATCTTCGCCCCCGACGCCGTCGTGCAGGACCCGATCGGCCCGTCGCCATTCAACCCCGACGGCGAGGGCCACAAGGGCCGTGAGGCCATCGGCAGGTTCTACGACGAGGTGATCTCGCCGAGCGAGAAGATCGAGTTCGAGATCCTGTCGTCGACGCTGTGCGCCAACGAGTGCGCTGACGTCGGCATCATCCGCACCTGGCTGGCCGGCGGCACGCACGTGGCCATCGTGCACTGCGTCTTCACCTACAAGACCAACGGCGACAACCACCTGGCCAGCCTCCGGGCCTACTGGGAGTTCGACAAGACCGAGCTGGTCGAGGCCTCGACGCTGGCGTAGCGCACAGGCCGGGAGCGTTCCCGGAGGCCTGCGTCAGTGCTGGATGTCGAGCGCGTAGCGAAGGGACACGTCGAGCTCTTCGAGTTTTTGTGGCCCGAGCATTCCAACCGGTCGTTCGTCGAGCACCGCCTTGGGAAGTGTGACGAGGGTGTCGCAAGGGATGACACATCGCTCGGGGAGGCCTTCGGTGGGCCCAACGTCAACCTCTGACGCAATCGCGCGAATCGTCCGTGTGAGCGGTGCGCACGTGACCGCCGACAGGACGGAGATCGCGGTATCTCTGGTGATGACGCACACAGGGCGACGCCCAGCGGGAACGCCGAGGTCGGCCCAGAAGTTGTCGCCTCCGCTCACCACTCGGGGATGGTCTCCGATGCCAGCCTCGTCGCCGCCGCCAAGAAGGTCGGGTCCTGAGGGATCCGTCGATAGGAGTCCTGGAGGGCGACATCCGCCTCTCGCTGGTGCTCGGCGTGAATGACAGCGAGGGCTCCTCTGCGCAGGAGCTCAGAACGGTTGGTCCCGTGCGCCTGCGCGATCTCATCAAGCTGCGCCACGAGTTGGTCATCGAGCTGGACGAGCACTTGACGACGGGCCATGACCATATGGTGCATCACATGGTGGCGAGAGATCCACGCAGGGCTGTGCCGGGCGTGAGGCGGTTCCCGCCTAGAACGTGAGCACGATTTTGCCGAGCTTGCCTCCGGCAGCGAAGCGCTCATACGCCGCTTCGGCGTCGTCGAGGCTGAAGGTGGCGAGGATCGGCACGTCGATGTCACCTCGCTCGACGAGGGGCAGGACGTGGTCGGTGACCGCCGACGCCACGATCGCCTTCTCGGTGCGGTTCCGTGCACGGAGTGTGGATCCGCCGATGGTGGCACGCGATCCCATCAGGCCGAGGAGGTTGACCTCCACGCTCGCCCCGCCGCCGACACCGATCACTACGACCCGGGCGCCGGTCGCCAACGACGACAGCACGCCGGTGGTGAGGCTCGCAGCGCCCACCAGCTCGAGGACCACGTCGTAGGGACCGTGGCCAGCGACCTCGTCGGGCGTGATGACGAGGTCGGCGCCGAGGTCGGTCAAGGCAGCGTGCCGGGCGGTGTCACGTGCGCAGGCCACGACGACGGCACCGATGGCCCGACCGAGCTGGATGGCGGCCGTTCCGACCCCTCCGGCGGCCCCGGTGACGAGCAGGCGGTCGCCGGCCGAGAGGCGGCCTTGGGTCACCATGGCGTCGAATGCGGTGGAGAACGCCTCAGGGAACGCACCGGCTTCAACGGGGTCCATGGTGGTGGGCACGCGAAGCAGGTGGCTCTCGTCCACGACGCAGAGCTCCGCCTGCGCCCCACCCGCCACGACGGCCATCACGCGATCTCCGACGCCCCAGCGGGTGACCCCCGCACCGATGCCCACGACCTCGCCAGCCAGTTCGAGGCCGGGGATGTCCTGGGGGCTCCCTGCAGGGGCGGGGTAGAGGCCTCGGAGTTGGAGCAGGTCGGCGGCGTTCAGGCCAGCGGCAGCGACAGCCACGAGCACCTCGGTTGTGCCGGGGGTTGGATCCGCATGCTGCTCGATGACGAGCTCGCCATCTCGAATTGTCAGTGCGCGCATGGGTCTACCTCCGTGAGTCCCGACGTCCTCGCCGAGGTTGCCGACGATAGTGGTGACTCTTCGTGACGTCCGCCGCTAGCGTGACGCTCATGAGCATCTTCGACGCACCCATCCGCACCCTGTCGGGCGAGGAGACCACCCTCGCCGAGCACGAGGGCAAGGCCCTGCTGATCGTCAACGTGGCCTCGAAGTGCGGCCTCACCCCACAGTACGCCGGACTTGAGGAGCTCCAGAAGCGCTATGAGGACCGAGGCTTCGTCGTCCTGGGGTTCCCCTGCAACCAGTTCCTCGGCCAGGAGCCCGGGTCCGCTGAGGAGATCCAGACCTTCTGCTCGACCACCTACGGGGTCACCTTCCCGATGTACGAGAAGATCGACGTGAACGGCGAGTCCCAACACCCGATCTACGCCGAGCTCACCGCCGTGGCCGATGCCGACGGCAACGCGGGAGACGTGGCTTGGAACTTCGAGAAGTTCCTCGTCTCTCCCATCGGCCAGATCACCCGCTACCGCCCGCAGGTCGAGCCCGAGGACCCGGGCCTCGTCGCCGCCATCGAGGCCACCCTCCCCATCTGACCTGATGGCCACACCCACTCGGGCCGCCATCTTCGACATGGACGGCCTGCTCGTCGACTCAGAGCCGCTCTGGCACGTGGCCGAGCTCGAGATCCTCGGCGACCTCGGCGTGCAGCTCGACCGAGACGGAACGCGTCAGACCAAGGGCATGTTCGTTGCCGAGGTGGTCGACCACTGGCATGAGCAGTTCCCTTGGGGAGGGCCTTCTCGACCTGAGGTCGTCGAGCAGATCCTCGACCGGGTTGGGGAGCTGACGATCGAGCGAGGACAGGTCCTTCCCGGCGCGATCGAGACCGTGGCGGCCATGACCGAACGCGGTCCGGTGGCTCTCGCCTCCTCGACGCCCCGTCGGCTGATCGAGGTCGTCCTCGGTCACATCGGGCTCGCCGACGCCTTCGTGGCGATCTGCTCGGCCGAGGATGAGGCCTGGGGAAAGCCCCATCCAGCGGTGTTCCTCACAGCGGCCGCAGCCGTCGAGGTGGCACCGCAGCGGTGCGTCGTCTTTGAGGACTCCCCAGCAGGGGTCCTGGCCGCCAAGGCCGGGCGCATGGTCTGCGTGGCCGTTCCTGAGGCCTCCGAGCGCCACGTCCCCGCGATGGGCATCGCCGACATCGTGCTCGACTCGCTCGTCGATCTCGACCACGCGTTCCTCGACACCTTGCTCGAGGCATAGCGGTCTGACGCCCCCGGCAGGGTCCTCTGTCCTTGGTCCGCTGGCCAGCTCAAGCGGACATCCCGCTCGCGTGATGGCGAGGTGCGCGTCGAGCGCCGATCAGGAACATGATGGGCGTCGATCACGTGGGTGAAGGGCGGAGCGCACCGAGGAGCCTCAGACGCATCTGAGGGTCACGCCCCCTCCAGGTCGACGAGATCCGGTCGACAGCCGATCGTCATCGGTCCCCTAAGAAGCATGAAACGTCCATCATGCCGACCAAGCCGGACGGCGGGGGAACGGGGTGTCGTTGGCCTGGTCGAGGGGGAGGAACTGGACGGCACCGGCGCAGTCCCGTCCGATTGGTGTGGCGAGGAGCGAGAACGGGGATGACGCCGAGACGTGGAACTGGCGACCCCACCGTGCCAGCACTTGGTCGTGGTCGGGGAGGAGGCCTCAGAGCCAGGGCGTGATGACCGAGTCGGGGTGTGACCGGACTTGGATTGGCATCGAGAGGGAGAGCGGCGTCGCTCCAGCATCGTGGCGATAGTCGTCGGAGTAGTCGAATCGAAGCCTCCCGCCGCTGAGGCGAACCATGGTCCCGACGATGGTTCGGTCCATGACCACGGCCACGGTGTCCATCAGCGGTCTCGCAGCGCACCGAGCAGGGCGTCGAGATCGACCAGTGGCTCGTCCGTTGCCGGGTCGTCCGTCACCAGGTCGAGCACCAGCCCGAGAGCGTCGAGGAGGCGGATGACCAGGCCGACCTCGACGGTGGCCTTCCCGGACTCGACGCTTGAGACCCACTCCCGTGACACCTGCGCCATGGAGGCCAGCTCCGCCTGGCTCAGGCCGAGGTCCTGCCGACGGCCGCGGACCGTGGCTGAGAGATCCCGCATCGAGGTGATCTTCATGAGGCATCCTTCCCAGTCGGTGGCCACGGCCACGGTATGTGAGCGTTCGTTCACAACGAGGATATGTGGACGATCGTACTCATACTAGATCTGTGGACGTACGTCCACAGATCACCTGCCCTTCGGGGTGCCCAGAGATCGCCGCCCGCCTGACCCCTCGGAACTCAGAGGGTCTGAGTCGACCAGCGTGCGCGGTCCGGCGTGCCCTCAGGTGGTCGGGTCGAGCTCGAGGGTGAAGCGGATGCTCTCGGGATGGCCGTGCTCGCCCACCGGCAGGCGGTCGACCCGTCGCCACCCCTGGCTGACATAGAGGGCGACCGCCTCGGGCTGGAGGGGGCCGGTCTCGAGCATCACGAGTCGGGCGCCGAAGACACGTGCGTCGGCGACGGCACGAGTCATGAGGGCGGCCCCGATGCCGGAGCGACGCAGGTCGGGTCGCACCCAGAGCCGCTTGATCTCGGCGATGTCCGGGGCGACCGTCCGCAGGCCCACGCCGCCGGCGAGGTGGTCGTCGACTCGGGCCACGAGGAACTCGCCGAGCGGCGGGGTGAAGTCCGCGGCCTTCAGCGAGGTTGGGTCGGTGGCTGGGCCATAGCGACGGTCGAGCTCGTCCTTGGCGGCCAGGACGATCGACTGGACGGAGGCGCTCGAGAAGTTGGCCGGGTCGATGCGAAGGGGCGCCACGGCCTCTAAGGCTAGGGCGATCGCGGAGGTGGGCCGTCGCGTGTCGGTAGGATCGAGGGTCACCCCGTCCAAGGAGTCTGCGTTGTTCCGCCCTGTCAGCCCGAAGATCGACTTCGTCGCCATCGAGGCAGACGAGCAAGCCCGCTGGTCCGAGCACCAGGTCTTCGAGCGCTCGGTGGCCAACCGCGCCGACGCCACCCCGTGGATCTTCTACGAGGGACCGCCCACCGCCAACGGCAAGCCCGGGCTCCACCACGTCTGGGCTCGGGCCTACAAGGATCTCTTCTGTCGCTTCCAGACCATGCGCGGCCACCTCGTCGAGCGCCGCGCCGGATGGGACACCCACGGCCTCCCGGTCGAGGTCGAGGTGGAGAAGCGCCTCGGGATCTCGGGGAAGAAGCAGATCGAGGACGAGGTCGGGATCGCCGAGTTCACCCGGCTCTGTAAGGAGTCCGTGCTCGGCTACGTCGACGACTGGCGGACTCTCACTCAGCGCATCGGGTACTGGACGGACCTCGACGCCGCCTACTGGACCTTCGCCCCCGAGTACGTCGAGAGCGTCTGGTGGCAGCTCAAGCAGATCTTCGATCGGGGCCTGCTCTACGAGGACCTCAAGGTCATCCCCTACTGCCCGCGCTGTGGCACCGCGCTCTCCAGCCACGAGCTGGCCCAGCCCGGCGTCTACGAGGACGAGCTCGACGAGTCGGCCTTCGTGCGCTTCGCCTTGGTCGATCCGGATCCGGCCATCGTCGGCGACGCCACGTCGCTCGCCGTCTGGACGACGACGCCCTGGACGCTGCTGTCGAACACCGGGGTGGCTGCCAACCCGGCGCTGACCTACTGCGTCGTCGACGGCTCGATCATGGCCGAGGACCTCGTCGAGTCGGTGATGGGGGAGGACGCCGTCATCACCCACCGGATCCCGGGCAGCGCGCTGGTCGGGATGGCCTATGTCCGACCCTTCGATGACGTCGAGCTGCCTGCCGGGGCGAAGGCCAACGTCGTCGTTGGCGCCGACTTCGTCACCACCGAGGACGGCACCGGCCTCGTGCACCTCGCTCCCGCCTTCGGCGAGATCGACCGCCAGGTGGGCCGCGAGCACGGGCTCGTCACGCTCAATCCGGTCGGACCTGATGGCAAGTTCACCGATGACGTGGCCTGGCTGGCTGGCCGGTCGGTGCGCCAGTGCAACACGGAGATCAACGACGCCCTCGAGGCCAAGGGTGCCCTGCTCAAGCGCATGGACTACACCCACGCCCTGCCGCACTGCTGGCGCTGCAAGACCGTGCTCATCTACTGGGGCAAGCCCTCGTGGTACATCGCCACCTCGCAGGTCGCCCCCCGGATGATCGAGGAAAACCAGGGGATCGACTGGCACCCGGGGCACATCCGCGACGGCCGCTTCGGCGAGTGGCTGGAGAACAACGTCGACTGGGCCCTGTCGCGTGACCGCTATTGGGGGACGCCTCTGCCGGTCTGGCGCTGCGAGGCAAACCATCTGACCTGTATCGGGTCGCGCCACGAACTCAGCGAGCTGTGCGGCCGTGACGTCGACGACATTGACCCCCACCGCCCGGCCATCGACGAGGTCACCTTCGCCTGCCCCGAGTGCGCCGACGGCTCGCTGGCCCACCGCGTCGAGCCGGTGATCGACGCCTGGTTTGACTCGGGCGCCATGCCGGCGGCCCAGGTGGGCTACCCGCACGTGGCGGGCTCGGCGGAGGCGCTCAGCTTCCCGGCCGACTTCATCACCGAGGCCATCGACCAGACCCGCGGCTGGTTCTACTCCCTGCTGGCCGTCAACACCCTGATCTTCGACGCCGCCCCGTACAAGCACGTCATGTGCCTCGGCCACATCGTCGACGCCGACGGTCGCAAGATGAGCAAGTCGCAGGGCAACATCATCGACCCCTACGAGATCCTCGACACGCTCGGTGCTGACGCGCTGCGCTGGTGGATGTACGCCCAGGGCTCCCCGTGGACTCCCACCCGCGTGGCACTGCCCTCGATCCAGTCGGCCATGAGCGACGTGCTCGGCACGCTGTGGAACACCTACAGCTTCTTCACCACCTATGCCTCGCTCAATGGATTCGACCCGTCAGACCCGGAGATCCCAGCTCCGGCCGACCGAGGGGACCTCGACCGCTGGATTGCGTCACGCACCCATGCCACGCTGGCCACGGTCACCGCGCAGCTCGAGGGCTACGAGCCGCTGAGCGCGGCCACGCCGATTGCCGAGCTCATCGACGATCTGTCGAACTGGTACGTGCGCCGATCGCGCCGCCGCTTCTGGAGGACGGACCCCTCCGCTCCGGCGTCGGACTCGCTGGCCGCCCAGGCCACGCTCCACGAGGTCCTCGTCACGATCGCCACCATGCTGGCCCCGTTCTGCCCGTTCCTCGCCGACTCGATGTGGCGTGGCCTGACCGGGGCGGGCGACGACGACTCGGTCCACCTGGCCGACTGGCCGACCGCGGACGCCTCGCTGGTGGACGCCGACCTCGAGGCATCCATGGCCGTGGCCCGGCGGCTCACCTCGCTCGGCCGGGCGGCGCGTGCCGAGGCCGGCGTCAAGGTCCGCCAGCCGCTGGCCCGGGCGCTCGTGTTCCTGCCCCCCGGCTCGCCCGCCCCGCCGGCCGGCGGGGTGGAGGAAGAGCTCAACGTCGACCGTCTCGATGACGCGGGCGACCTCTCCCAGGTCCTGCGCTTCGAGCTCGTGCCCAACTTCAAGCTGGTCGGCCCTCGGCTGGGCGAATCGGTCAAGCACCTCAAGCCCGCCTTGGCCAAGCTCGACGGGGCCGAGGCGGCGCGTGAGCTTGAGGCGGGCCGGACGGTCACCGTGGTGCTGCCCGACGGCCCCGTGGAGCTTGGTGCCGACGAGCTTGAGTTGCGCGTCAAGGGCCACGAGGGCTTCGCCGTCTCGCGCGAGGGAGGCGAGGTGGTCGCCCTCGACCTCGCCCTCGACGAGGATCTGATCCGCCGAGGTGTTGTGCGCGACGTGATCCGCCAGATCCAGGAGCTCCGCAAGTCCACGGGCCTCGAGCTCGCCGACCGGATCACCCTGACGCTGGCCAACCTCGACGAGCTGAGCGACGACGACCTCTCGTTGATCTCGGCCGAGGTCCTCGCCGAGTCGGTCAGCCGGGGCGCCGGAGCCGGAGAGGGCCACGAGCTCGAGCTCGATGGCCGTCCCTCGGCCACCGCCTGGCTGTCGAAGTCCTAGCCCGCCACCTCGCGCAGGGTGGTCTGACGGGCTCGATCCACGACGGTCGGCACGTGACCAAGCCCGGCCATGGACAGGGGAGCGTCCTCGAAGTTCTCCGGATCGGGGGAGAGGGCCTCGAGCAGGGCTCGCGGCGAGAGGACGAGGGCCGTTGCAGCCAACCGTTGAAGGGCCCGATCGCCGGAGACGAGGATCGCGGCGCTGTTGACGGCCAGATCGAGCAGGTAGACGTCGTCGGGGTCCGCAGGGAGCGAAGGGTGGCGTGCGGCCTGGTCGACGACGATCGTCGCCTCGCTCCGGAGATGACCGAGGATCAGGTCTCGCTCGTGAAGGAGCATGACGTGCGGACGCTCGAGGACGCCGGAGAGCTCCTCGAGCAGCAACGGAGAGACGACCATCTCGAATGCACCTTCGGCGTGGAGCCGGAGGAGCTGGCCCGGTGCTCCCTGGGGGGTCAGGAGGCCGGAGACGATCACGTTGGTGTCAAGGACGACCCTCAACCCTGCGACCGCTTCTGTGCGCGCACCTCACGCTGGGCCTCGAGGGCGATCGACATCGCTTGTTCCTCGGTGAGGTGGCCGGTGATCGCCCACTGGCGCTTGAGGAAGCCGATGCCGAGGGACTGACGGATTGCCTCCTCCATGACCTCGCTCTCCCCCCTTCCGGTACGGGCAGCTCGAATCTTCACCGCTCGCAACGTCTCTTCATCGAGGGTGAGCGTCGTCCTCGTCTTTGCCATCTCGGCATCATAACGTCAAGATGTGAAGCGGCGAAGGCCGAGGCCGGCGACAGGCGGTGCAGATGTCAGCTCCCGTTTGTCTTCGGCCAACCGAGGGCGCAGCCCGACGAGGTCGATCACTGATGACGGTGTCAGGGGATCGATCGGCTGAGTGAGCCCCACTGGATGTCGTCGACTCCCGGTGAGGCCGCCCGCCGCCGCAGCCCCCTCGAGATACCAGGTTCCCCCATCGGAGTTCCGCACCTGGGCCCGCGTCCGGGATGTGGCGGTGGCGGGCGACTTGCCCGTGGGTTCGGCTTCGATCGGGCGTCACGCTAGGTGCAGGTTGACAGGAATCGTTAGTAGACTATCATTTAGAGTATTAAGTCATTTTTTACTGTCGCTTATTGGGAGGACGCATGCGCAAGCCGCACACCTATCACCCTCAGAGCCGAGATGCGGCCAAGGTCCTTGGGAACCAGATCGCCGCGGCGCGGCGGGAACGGCGCTGGACGTCTGCGAACTTGGCCGAGCGGGCCGGGATCTCGGTCGTCACCCTCCGCAAGATCGAGCGAGGTGACCTCTCGGTGGCGATCGGCTCGGTCTTCGAGGTGGCCACCCTGCTCGGGGTTCCGCTCTTCACGCCAGATCGTCGCGAGCTGGGTTGGGCCCTTGCTCAGTCGGAGCAGAGGCTCGCGCTCATCCCCTCTCGAGTCCGGGCTCGCAGAACGGTCGTCAGTGATGCATTCTGATCCAACGCAGGACGTCTTCGTCTGGGTGTGGCTCCCCGGTGCGACGGAGCCGGTGGTGGCCGGTGTGCTCACCACTGAGGGGGGCATCACGTCATTCACCTACGGTGCGAGCTACCGCAGCAGGCCGGACGCGGTTCCCCTCTACCTCCCCGAGTTACCGTTGCGCGCCGGCGAGATCCCTCCGCTCGCCGGTCTTCGCGTCGCAGGCTGCATTGACGATGGGAGTCCTGACGCCTGGGGTCGTCGGGTCATCGAGCACCGCCACGCAGCACCTCGGGCCAAGGAGCTCGATGCCCTGTCCTATCTCCTCGAGTCCGGCTCTGATCGGATCGGCGCCTTTGACTTCCAAGCGAGCCCTGATCACTACGTGCCGCGCTCGGGGGGAGGATCGCTCGACGAGCTGATCGATGCAGCGGAGCACCTTGAAGCCGGTGAACCCTTCTCTGCGGAGCTCGACGAGGCGCTGTTCCAGGGCTCAAGCATCGGCGGTGCGAGGCCGAAGGCGATCCTCGCCGATGGGAAGCGCCAGCTCATCGCCAAGTTCTCCTCGAGCACCGACCACTTCCCGGTGGTCAATGCCGAAGGGGTTGCCATGGAGTTGGCGCGCCGCGTCGGCCTCGAGGCAGCATCGACCGAGGTCGTGAGCTCGCTGGGCAGAGAGGTGTTGTTGGTGGAGCGATTCGATCGGACGGACGTGCCAGGGGAGCGCACGATGATGGTCTCGGCGCTGACGATGCTGGGCCTTGACGAGATGATGGGGCGCTATGCGACCTATCCAGACTTCGCCGACATCATCCGTGAGCGCTTTGCCGACGCCCCGGAGGCTCTCCGGGAGATGTTTGGACGGATCGCCTTCAACGTCTGCGTGGGGAACACCGATGACCACGCGCGCAACCACGCCGCCTTCTGGGATGGCGAGATCCTGGCGCTCACGCCGGCCTATGACATTTGTCCTCAGATGCGTTCCGGTGGCGAGGCGGTCCAAGCGATGGCGATCGGACGCGATCTCGGGAACCCGACGAACCCGCTGATGCGACTCAGCCGTCTGTCCACTTGTGTGGCGGCAGCATCCGAGTACCTGCTCTCGGAGGGGGAGGCGAGGGAGATCATCGATCACCACCTTCACGTCATCAACGCTGAGTGGGAGGATGCCGCCGCCGAGGCTCGCCTCACCAGGGCAGAGGCCGACCAGCTGTGGGGCCGCCAGATCCTCAACCCCTCCATCTTTGATACCTAGGCTTCGTCGCCTGAGCGAAGCCGCTCGTACTCAGCGGTTGATCAGGGCAGTTTCGAGCCCGTTTGGAGCTGCGGACGAGGCCGCTTGCTCAGGCGGTGCAGCTCGCAGGACCCTCGTTGATGCGGGTGAGCAGGTCGATCAGCGTGGCGCGCTCCGCCTCGTCGAGGTGAACCATCACCTCAGCATCGATGTGCGAGAGGTGGACCTCGGTGGCCGCAGCGAGTGCAGCCGCCCCTGCCTCGGTGATCTCTACGTACACGGTCCGCCGGTCGCTCGGGCACTTGGCGCGCTGGAGCAGGCCGGCCTCCTCGATGCGGTCGACCAGCCGGGTGGTTCCGCCTGAGGTGTAGACCGTCTTGTCGGCGACCTCGGACATGGTCAGGCGGCCCTCGGGGGATCGCACGATGCGGACCAAGACCTCGTACCAGGCGAGTGGGAGGCCGCACTCCGACTCGAGCCAACCGCCGAGGGTGCGCTGAAGCCGGGCGGCCGTCTCGGCCAGGAGGCCGACGAGCATGATCCGCTCGTCCTTCGCCACCGAGGGGCACAGCGCCGCAACGGCATCCTTCGCGCTGGCAGGTTCGGTGATGGTCATGGCGAAAAGGGTACCAGAAACCTAGATGTAAAAATACTGTTTGACAAGTATCTGACAAAACAGATACTATGAGTAAGGTCAAAAAAACCCCAATCAAGGAGAACCCCATATGAGCCAATTGCCCGCCCCTGGCACCTACAACGTCGATGCCAGTCACTCGCAGGTCGGCTTTGTTTGCCGCCACCTCGTCGCGTCGAAGGTCCGTGGCCACTTCACCGACTTCGAGGGCGCCGTCGTCATCGGCGACACGCCAGAGACCTCTTCGGTGACCGCCACCATCCAGGCCGGATCGATCACGACCAACAATGAACAGCGTGACGGTCATCTCAAGACGCCGGACTTCCTCGACCTCGAGAACCACCCGACCCTGACCTTCGTGTCGACCTCAGTGACCCCTGCGGCCAAGGAAGATCACTTCGACCTCACGGGAGACCTGACCATCCGCGGAATTACCAAGCAGGTCACCTTCGACCTCGAGTACCTCGGCACCGGCCCGCACATGGTTGAGGGCCTCACCATCGCCGCCTTCGAGGCCAGCGTCGAGATCGACCGTCGAGACTTCAATGTCAGCTTCGATGGCGTCCTCGAGAACGGTGGCCTCGTGGTCTCGAACAAGATCACGCTGCACCTTGAGATCGAGGCCGCCAAGTAGGCACCTCGATCCCTCGGGAATCACGACGACGCCCCGCCACCCGACTCAATGCGGTCAGTGGCGGGGCGTCGTCGCGTGCCCGTGCAGATCAGATCCGCTCGAAGTTCCGGGCCAGTTCCCAGTCCGTCACGACGTGGTTGGCCAGCGCCCACTCTCGACGAGCGGTGTTGACCAGGTGATGGTGGACGTCGGGGCCGAAGGCCTCGCTGGCGACTTCGGAGCCCTCGAGCGCGACGAGTGCGTCGGCCAGCGTCGAGGGAAGGCGTTCGACGTCGGTCGCCGTATAGGCATTCCCCTGATAGGCGTCGGGGAGCTCGAGGCCGTGGTCGATGCCATAGAGGCCAGCCGCGATGGCCGCAGCGAGCGCGATGTAGGGGTTCACGTCAGCTCCGGGGACTCGGCTCTCGACCCGTCGGCCAGCACCGTGGCCGACGATGCGAAACCCACAGGTCCGGTTGTCCTCTCCCCAGGCCACGGCCGTCGGTGCCCAGGAGTCGGGGACGTAGCGACGATATGAGTTGAGGTAGGGAGCAGCGCACCAAGCCAGTTGCTTGGCCGCGTGGATCTGGCCGGCGAGGAACTGCCGACCGATCTCAGAGAGCCCGGTCGGGTGTGTGGCATCGGCCATGAGCGGACGATCGTCCTCGGTGCTCCAAAGACTGGTGTGGATGTGACAGGACGATCCGGCCTCGGCCATGGTCCACTTGGCCATGAAGGTGGCCGCTCGGCCCTCCTGGGCGGCAATCTCCTTGATGCCATTTTTGAAGACGAGGTGACGATCTGCGGTGAGCAACGGGGTGTCGTAGACGAGGTTGACCTCGTGCTGTCCTCTTCCAGCCTCGCCCTTGGATCCCTCGACGGGCAGGCCGGCAGCGATCATCTCGTTACGGATGCGGCGAAGGATGTACTCATCCCGGGACGTCTGGAGGATCTGGTAGTCCTCGATGGTCGAGGAGTGCGGGGTCAGGTGGCGCCACCCGTCGGCCGCAGCCTCGGCATAGGACTGCTCGAAGAGGTAGAACTCGAGCTCGGTGGCACATCGGATCACAAGGCCGCGATCGGCGGCGCGCTCGATCTGGCGACGCAACATCTGACGAGGCGAGACCTCGACCGGGGTGCCCGCGCTGTCGGTGAGGTCACAGAGCACCATGGCCGTTCCGGGCATCCACGGCAGCTCCATCAGGGTGGATAGGTCGAGGTGGCAGACGACATCGCCATAGCCGAGGTCCCAGTTGGCGAAGGTATAGCCCGGCTGGGGGTCCATGTCGACATCGACCCCGAGCAGGTAGTCGCAGGCCTCCATGCCGTGGTCCACCACGTGGTCAAGGAAGAAGGGACCCGTCATGCGCTTACCGACGGGTCGGCCCTGCAGGTCAGGGAAGGCCACCACCACCGTGTCGATCCGACCGCTGGCGATGTCGTGGGTGAGTTGCGTGAGATCCATGCCCCACTATGGCCCTCCGCCAGAGGATCGTCCACAGCAGGCTCGCTAACCTGCGAGAGCAGACCCCGCGACCCGGAAGGCCACCATGGCACGCATGCCGATCATCGGACTGACGACCTATGCCGAGCGAGCGAGCTGGGGTTCGTTCAGCGACGTGCCGGTGGCGCTGATCCAGGACGCCTATCACGGCCTGGTCGCCAGAGCGGGAGCCCGACCGATCCTGATCCCCCAGGTTGCCGAGCAGCCTGTCGCCGGTGTGGCAGAGCTGCTCGACGTGATCGACGGCCTGGTGGTGATCGGTGGCCTCGATATGGACCCCGCTACCTACGGAGAGCACCGCCACCCGAGCACTGGTCGATCCGACACGGTCCGCGACGCCTCCGATCTCGCTCTGGTGAGAGGAGCCCTCGAGCGCGACCTGCCGCTCCTGGCCATCTGCCGAGGGCATCAGGTGCTCAACGTGGCCCTCGGCGGCACCCTGCTCCAACATGTCCCCGACCTCGTTGGCCACACTGATCACCAGATCGCCGCCGGCACCTTTGTCGAGCGGGAGGTGGCCTGTGTGCCGGGGACGATGACCGCCGAGGTCTTCGGCGAGCTCTCGAGGGTCTCGTGCTCGCACCACCAGGCGATCGACCGCCTCGGCGAAGGTCTGGTGGTCTCGGCCTGGTCAGTCGAGGCCGAGGGAGTCCCTCAGGTGATCGAGGCCGTGGAGCGCCCAGAGTCGAACTTCTTGCTCAGCGTCCAATGGCATCCGGAAGAGTCCGGTGATCTCCGACCCTTCACCGCCTTAGTGGGGGCGATCACCGCAGATCGGTGACCGCCCGCCACGGTCGACTCGCTACTTCGAGCGGTAGTAGTCCCGCCAGATGATCTTGTAGACCCGGCTCCAGCGGGGGATCGAACGGACCCCTGGGATGAAGGGGACCAAGAGGAATCCGGCGCTCAGGATCATCATGAGGATCCAGACATAGGCGTCGGCATTGGCAGCGAAGACATTGTCCCCGTTGAACGGTGGCACTTGATACCAGACGCTATAGAGCCACAGCCACGGTTGGCCTGGGAAGCTGCCGGTCTCGTTCATCATCCCCCACTGCTCGCCGGAGAGGTGGTGGGCATCACCGAGGGAGGAGAAGTAGCCCCCGTCGGCCACGAACAGCAGCGACTTGGTGTAGTCGGTGCTGAAGAAGCCGGCATGGTTGAGCAGGGCGGCGTCAAGACCGCCTGAGGCTGCGAGTTGCGTGAGATTGCCGATGATCGTGCCGACCGGCCCATAGGCACCTGGGGGCACGACGAGCTTGCCGTTCGTCACGGTGGCCTTCGTCACGGCGGTCTCATAGGCGGCCGTCCACTTGCCCTGCTGGGTCGGAGTCGCCGCCTTGAATTGAGTGAGGGCCGCGGTCAGGTCCGGATGCCCGGTGACGGTGGAAAGCGGACCGAGGACGAAGTCCTGGGCCGGGTTCACCGGGATATGGACTCCGAGTGCGGACTCGACCGAGATCGGTCCGACCTTCTGGCTGACGTCGGCCACGTTGTTGTAGGGGGGGCCGTACTGCGCCGTGGCACTTGAGCCGTCGAGCTCGGTGATGGCGGTGGTGGCAAAGTCGACCTGGTCAGCGGTCGACCAGGACTTGAGCGTTACCGACTTCTCGTCGGGTGAGCCGAACACTGCAGCGAGCACTACGGCGATCACCGCGACCGCTAGGAAGGTGACGATGATTTCCTTGGCAAGGTCGTAGGGCCGGTATGGGCCAACCCAGACATTGACGTCACGGTCCGGGTTGAACTTCTTGGTGCGAGCCATCAGGCCTCACCTCCTGTCGTCGCGGTGGCCGAGTTGGCCGGTTCGAGCTCGATCGGCGGGACGATGCCCCGGGTTCGCACCAACAAGACGTGCAGCACCGAGATGGCGACCACGGCAAGCGGGAGGATCATGATGTGCCACATCAGCATCTGGCCGAAATTGAGCACGTTGAAGAACGAGCCCACGCCGACGCCGTTGAGACCGTCCTTGGCCTGGGTCGAGATCCACTGCGAGTCGAAGTTGGTCTGGGACAGGTAGCCCGTGAGGCCGGCACCGATCGAGGCCATGAAGGTGATGACACCGGTCATCCAGGTCAGTGCGCGGTTACCTCGCCACGCTGCCATGAAGAACTTGCCCCACAGGTGCACGACCATGAAGAAGAAGAAGAGCTCGACGCTCCAGAGATGGAGCGAGTTGACAAAGAGGCCGACCGACGAGGCATGCCACCAGGTCGGCCCTTCGACCGAGAGCAGCCCACCGGAGATGATGACCATCGCCAGCGCTCCCATGGTGAGGGCGCCGAAGATGTAGATCCATGAGGCCATGTAGCTCGGCTGCCGGTCAGGGATGAGGCGACCCGGAGGCAAGTTGGACATCAAGAAGCGGCGGATCTTGGCGGTCCACTGGTCTGCGTCCTCGGCAAGACCCTCGCCGGTCTCGGCAGGTGTGTGGTCGACGGCGGTCATGAGCGACCTCCCTTCCGGTGATAGGGGATGAGGATTGCCGCGAGGAACGTCACCACCATCAGGCTGATGACGATGATGTTGCCCACGGAGATCTGGATGAATCCCCAGTGGATGTAGTGGCCTGGTCCGGTGATGTTGACCAGTGCCGCCACAACGACTGCTAGTGCTGCGGTCATATCCCCTCCTTGGGGCGTCTTGGCTCTTGACCAGTCTCTCGATTGGCCGTCCCCGTGGATAGGGCCGAAGGTCACCAAGTCCGGGTCTTCCGAGACAGCGTGGCGACCAGGCATCCTCGGCTACGTGTCGGCCAGTCACCTCGGTGACGAGCAGCGATCGCCGTTGACGCCACCGATGGACTCTGAACGCCAAGAGATGACGAGCATGCGGGGGGCACATTCGGGGCAAGCCCTCCAGCGATCGCACGCCGATCCCCTCTTGGGTGCAGAGGCGACACCTGTTCCGCAATGGTGATGCGAGAACGCTGGAACATTGGTTCGCTCATCGTTCCATTCGCCCATCACCAGATCCATCGCCACGATGTCGCAGGTCCAGATTCGCTCGGTGTCGAGAAGCCAGGGAGCGCATCGATGGTGCGAGCGTCGGACTGGCCTGCGTGGTGTCGTGGCTGTGAGGCGAACAGCGCTCAAGAGTCGTGGGGCCTTCGGTGCTCCTCAGCCAATCGATGATTGCGTCACCCGTAGGACGCCGACCAGGGATAGATTCGTTCTGTGGGAAACAAGAACAGCAGCAAGTCCGTAGCCAAGCCGGTGGCCGGTGTGGTCGGCGTGGCCGCCACGATGGCCAGCATCTGGTGGTTCGCCCTGCGCCCGAGGCGCAACAAGAAGAACGCTTAGTTCAAAGGAACCAAGCCGTCGAGCAGTAGGCGTAATGCGTTGGTGATATCGGCGTGGATGACCACGTCGGCGTGCGAGTCCATGGCAGTCTTCTCGCCGTTGATGATCACCACGGAGGCGCCCGCAGCCTTTGCCAGCGGTACGAGGTTGGCGACGGGGAAGACGGCGAGGGTGGATCCCACCGCGAGCAGCAGGTCGCAGCTGACGGCCGCTGACTCGGCGAGCGCGAGGTCTTCGGCGACGAGTGACTGACCGAAACTGATCGTTGCTGACTTGAGGATCCCAGCACAGATGAGGCCATCGACCACTTCAACGCAACAAGGATCCTCCTCGCCTTGGCGTACCCGTTCGAGGACGGCCTCGATAGGTTGACGGTGCCCGCAGGACAGACACACTGACTCCTGCGTGTTCCCGTGGATCTCGATGGTCGTGGTCGCATCAGCGCCTGCGGCATGGTGCAGACGATCAATGTTCTGGGTCACGAGCAGCAGGAGACGGCCGCTGCGCTCGAGATCGACCAGGCAACGATGCCCGTCATTGGGCTGGGCGGACCAGATTGGTGAATCGAGGCGACTGCGCCAGGCTCGGCGGCGCACTTGGGCGTCAGAGCACCAGACGTCGAAGGTCGACATCATCTCGGCACTCGGGTCCTTGGTCCAGATCCCCTCGGGTCCCCGGAAGTCCGGGATGCCGGAGTCGGTCGAGATACCAGCGCCGGTGAGGACGAGGACGCGATGCGCGTCGGAGAGCCGGTGTCGGGCTGCGTCGATCGCAGCGGCGGTCTCGTCGTCCATAGGGACAGATCATCTCATCTCGATGTCGCAAGCGGAACGAGTGGCTCTCAGCGGCTCGAGAAGAAGAACGAGAGCTCGCTGATAGCGTCGGCGACCATGTCCCCCCTCGCTTCTGTCGAGTTGCTGACCGCAGCGGAGGCCGAGCCGAAGATGGCGTCGGCGGCGGGAACCTTGCTGGCTGCCGGAATTGAACCGGGGGAGCGAGTGGCGTTCTCGATGGGATCGTCAGCCAATCTGCTCTGCGCAGTACTCGGTGCCGCCCGGGTCGGCATCATCCCGGTACTGCTCAATGCCGGACTCCTCGACGCCGAACGTCAGGTTCTGCTTGACGACGCCCAGCCGACCGCCACGATCCTCGACGAGTCGTCGCTGGCTGCACTGTTCGATGGGCAAGCCGCGGAGTTGGCGCCGTGGCCGCTCACCCGACCCATGCATTACACGTCAGGTACCACTGGTCGAGCCAAGGGGGTGACGAGCGGAGTGCTGACCGAGGTCGACGCCAAGGCTGCCTTTGACGAGGAGGTGGCGGTGTGGGGGCATTCGGCCGAGGACACCCACATGGTCTGCTCCCCGATGTACCACACGGTGGCCATCCGGTTCTCGGCCGGGACCTTGCTCAGTGGAGGATCGTTGGCGATCCTGACCCGATTCGACGCCGCCACCGCGCTCGAGACCATCCGCCGTGTTCGCCCCACCACCACCTTCCTCGTCCCCACCCACCTCCACCGGCTTCTGGCGCTCGATGGGCTCGGTCGCCACGAGCGCTTTGACTCGCTGCGTCTGCTGGCCCACGCAGGGGCAGCGTGCCCACCGGCACTCAAGCGTGCGGCGATTGATCGAGTGGCTGACGACGTCCTCTGGGAGTTCTACGGGGCGACCGAGGGGCAGTTCACGACCTGCTCGACCACCGAGTGGTTGGAGCGGCCAGGGACGGTTGGGCGAGCTCGGCCCGGCCGGCGGCTGTGGATCGATCCGATCGACGGCGACGACGAGGTCGGCACGATCTGGTGCGAGGTCCCCGATCACGCCCGTTTCGAGTATTTCGCCAACCCTGAGGCGACGGCGGAGGCCTGGCGAGGATCAGCCTTCACGGTGGGGGACATCGGATCCCTTGATGCCGAGGGCTATTTGACGCTGACGGGCCGGCGGACCGACCTGATTATCACTGGAGGAGTCAACGTCTACCCGGCGGAGATCGAGGCGGCTCTGGTCGAACTCGACGGCGTTGAAGAAGCTTGCGTCTTCGGTTTGGACGATCCTGACTGGGGGCAGCGGGTCTGCGCAGCGGTGGTGGGAAGCGCGGAGCTGACCCCCGAATCGATTCGCCTCGCTGCTCGAGGCGTGCTTGCCCCCTTCAAACTTCCCAAGGATGTGTACCTCACTTCTGACTTGCCCGTCGGCCCCACGGGCAAGGTCCTGCGACGGGCGATCGTGGCCCATCTGGGGCTCGACGCGAGATAGGCCGAGGCGCGGCTGGCAAGATGGAGCCATGCCCTACATCAGCGTCAATCCAGCGACCGGCGAGGTCGTATCGAGCTACGAGGACCACACCCCTGCTGAGGTCGATGCGCTGATCGCACTGGCCGCCGAGCGAGCTCCGCTCTGGCGGGCCACGAGCATGGTGGATCGAGCGCGACTCATGGTGTCCGCGGCCGAGCTGCTCGAGGGTGAGGTGCCTGTCATTGCCGAGGTCCTCAGCCGGGAGATGGGCAAGACCTTCGCTGCTGCCAAGGGCGAGGTGGCCAAGTGCGCCATGACCATGCGGTACTACGCCGAGCACGCGCCCGCCATGCTGGCACCGCGGCAGATCTCATCGTCGGCGAGCCGCTCCGAAGTCCGTTACGACCCCATTGGACCCGTTCTGGCCGTGATGCCTTGGAACTTTCCGCTCTGGCAGGTCATCCGCTTTGCCGCACCGGCGCTGATGGCCGGCAACGTCGGGTTGCTCAAGCACGCCTCGAACGTGCCTGAGTCCGCCCTGCTGCTCGAAGGCCTGTTCCGGCGGGCAGGGTTCCCGGAGGGCTGCTTCGTGAACCTCTTTGTCCCCGGCTCTCGTGTGGCCGAGGTGATCGCCGATCCTCGGATCGCCGCCGTGACCCTGACGGGCTCCGAGGCGGCCGGACGCTCGGTGGCTGCAGCAGCCGGATCGGTACTCAAGAAGTGTGTCCTCGAGCTTGGTGGCTCGGATCCCTTCATCATCGCTTCGTCGGCGGACCTCGACCGCACGGTCCCGCTGGCTATCACCGGCCGAGTGCAGAACAATGGCCAGTCGTGCATCGCGGCGAAGCGCTTCATCGTCGTTGCTGACCGAGCCGAGGAATTCATCGAAAAGTTCTCGGCAGCCATGGAGGCGGTCACGGTCGGCGATCCCATGGACCCCGCCACTGTGGTCGGACCGCTGGTCTCGGCGGCGCAGAAGGACGAAGTCTCCGAACAGGTGGCCGACGCGCTGGCCAAGGGGGCGGTGGCCACCGCCGGTGGGTCAGGTATCGACGGCCCGGGCTTCTTCTATCGCCCCACCGTCCTGACCGGCGTGACCACGCAGATGCGGGCGGGAGTCGAGGAGATCTTTGGGCCCGTTGCCGTGGTCGAGGTCGTCGCCGACCTTGCCGAGGCGATCGCCGTCGGCAATGACACCCCATGGGGGCTCGGCTCGAGCATCTGGGCCGAGGACGAGGCTGAGCAGCGCCAGGCCATCGAGGGCCTCGATGCGGGGATGGTCTTCGTGAACGCCATCGTGGCCTCGACCCCCGAGCTCCCCTTCGGCGGCACCAAGCGCTCGGGCTATGGCCGGGAGCTGGCCGATGTCGGAATGTACGAGTTCTGCAACCAGAAGACGATCTTCGTTGCCTGACGAGGCAGCGTCGGTCTTCGCAGACCACGCTGCGGGTGCGCCGCTTCGGCCCGCCGTGGCGGCCGCCAGGGTGGCCGCGCTCAATGGTGGGCCACCGAATCCTTCGGGTGCCCATCGTGCGGCACGCTCCGCTGCCATGGTGCTCGATGGAGCGCGCCGCAGGATTGCCGATGAGCTCGGTGCTGATGCCGCTGACGTTGTATTGACCGGCGGTGGAACTGAGTCGTGCGCCCTCGGACTCCTTGGTCCGAGGAATCCAAGCGCTGTCTGTATCTCGGCGATCGAACACGTGGCGGTGCGCCGGGCCGCTGAGGTCGCTGCCGCCCGTCGTGGCGTCGAACTCATCGTGCTCCCGGTGGATTCCCAAGGGCGGTTCGACCTTGAAGCGGCGTTGGCGCTGGTACCCGATGGGGCACTGGTCTCGGTCATGGCGGCCAACAACGAGACCGGGGTCATCGAGCCCATCGCCGAACTCTCCAGGGCCCTCAGAGCGGATCGCTCCATTCTGCTGCATTGTGATGCCATAGCGGCGGCTCCCTTCTCCTCGATCGCCGAGCTCTGGCCCGATGTCGACCTCCTCTCCATCGCCGGCCACAAGGTGGGTGGGCCTCCAGGGGTCGGGGTCCTGGTCGCCTCGAGGGACCTCGATCTCGAGGCGATCGTGCCGGGCGGGTCGCAGGAGAGCGGTCGGCGTGCAGGAACCCAGGATGTTGCCGGCGCCACCGGGCTGGCGGTGGCACTCGAGGAGGTGGCCCGGGAACGCCAGCTCGGTCAGATCGCTGAACTGGCCCACCGACGCGATGTGCTGGCCAAGGCCCTGTCGTCATCCCCGGGGGTGGCGATCACCTCAGACGGTGCCGACCGACTCGCCGGCCATCTCCACCTCACCCTGCCAGGGGTGCGGAGCGAAGAGGTGTTGGTCCTCCTCGATCGGGCAGGGATTGCCGCGTCGGCCGGAGCGGCGTGCGCTTCAGGGGCGCCGGAGACGAGCCAGGTGCTCCTGGCCATGGGCATGGACGAGCGTCGTGCTCGCTCGGCACTGCGACTGACGATGGGAGTCTCCACCACTTCAGCGGCATGGGATCGCCTGGCCGAGGTCGTGCCCGAGGTGCTCTCGTCGCTTGCTCGATGAGGTGCATCGCATGGGGGAGCCGGGTGGCAGACTTGGCGCCGTGAACGTCCTGGTGGCCATGTCTGGAGGAGTCGACTCCTCGTCGGCGGCTGCGTTGCTGCTCGAGCAGGGCCATCAGGTCACCGGGGTCACCCTTCGACTCTGGGGTGGCCCGAGCGATGCGGGCTGCTGCTCGGTCAGCGACGTGGAGGATGCCCGCCAGGTCGCCGCCGAACTCGGCATCGACCACCATGTCTTCAACATGTCCGAGGAATTCGAGACCCATGTGGTGGCCCCCTATGTGGCTGAGCATGCGGCGGGCCGGACGCCGAACCCTTGTATCGAGTGCAATCGGCACCTCAAATTCACTGCGCTGTTGGCGGCGGCGGACCGGCTTGGGTTCGACCGTTTGGCCACTGGCCACCACGCCAGGATCGTGGTCGCCGACGGCGGGGCACAGCTGTGGCGGGGCGTTGACTCGGGAAAGGATCAGTCCTATGTGCTCTCGATGCTCACGCCAGCCAAGCTCGATCGGGTGATGCTCCCCATTGGAGAGCTCACCAAGGCCGAGGTGCGCGCCGTCGCCGTCAGTCACGGCCTGCGCACCGCGGCCAAGGCCGAGAGCCAGGACACCTGCTTCATCTCCTCCTCTATCGGCCGACGGGGCTTCTTGGCAGAGCGGACGGACCTCACCCCGGGAGCGCTCGTTGAGCGCGAGAGCGGCGATGTGGTCGGCGAAGTCGCTCATCTTCAGCTGGTGACCGTCGGGCAGCGCAAGGGACTGGGAGTCGATGCGCTCGGCCAACACCGAGTGGCAGTGGCGATCGATCCCGTCGGGCATCGGGTGCTTGTGGCTGCGCCGGACGAGGCGCTGGTCGACCAGGTCCGTTTTGACCAGGGTTCGCTGACCTGGACAGGGCTGCCGCTCCTCCCTGGTGAGCCGACCCTGGTGCAGATGCGGAGCCATGGGGAGCCACGGCTGGCGACGTTCGCCGAGGCGGCACTGCACCTGGTCGACCCCGTCGATCCAGTTGCGCCAGGCCAGACGGTGGCCTTCTACGATTCGGTGGAGCCCGACCGAGTCCGGGGAAGCGCAGTGGTGATCCCGTGATCCTCGATCGTCTGCCGACCGAACTCAGCGAGCGTGTGGCCGAGCTGCGTCGGCTCGTCGCCCACCACAATGAGCGATACCACGCCAATGATGCGCCGGAGATCCCGGACGCCGACTTCGACCTGCTCGCCACCGAACTGCGCCGCATCGAGGCTGAGCACCCTGAATTGCTCGATGAGCAGAGCCCCGGCCAGGCCGTCGGCGCAGCTCCATCAGGGCTCTTCGCTCCGGTGGCCCACGCCGTGCGGATGCTCAGCCTCGACAATGCGTTCGACGATGACGAGATCCTCGCCTGGTCAGAGCGCCTCGCTCGAGCGCTCGGACGCGACGACGTGGCTGATCTGTCGTTCTCGGTGGAGCCGAAGGTTGATGGGGTGGCGATGTCGCTGACCTATGTCGACGGGGTGCTGACCCAGGCGGCGACGAGGGGCGATGGGGTGACCGGCGAGGATGTCACGGCCAATGTGGCCACGATCGCCAGCGTCCCTGGTCGGCTCGACGCGGTGGCTGGATCGCTGCCAGCCGTGCTCGAGGTACGCGGAGAGGTCTATCTCCCGACCCAGGACTTCGCCGACATGAATGCTCGACTCGAAGAGACAGGGGCCAAGACCTTCGTGAACCCGAGGAACGCTGCGGCCGGATCGCTGCGACAGAAGGACCCGTCGGTCACCGCGACACGCCCCTTGGCGATTCTGCTCTACCAAATCGGTCTGATCGAGGGAGCGCCAGCGGGAAGCGACCTGTTGTCGGACTCGCACACCACGGTGCTCGCGGCGATGGCCGAGGTCGGACTTCCCGTCTCGGCTGATGCACGCTGCGTCACGGGCATCGATGCCGTGATCGCCCGGAGCCACGAGCTCGAGGAGCACCGCCACGACCTCTCCTATGAGATCGATGGCGTGGTGATCAAGGTCGACGACCTGGCACTACGCGAGGTGGCAGGAGCGACGAGTCGGGCTCCTCGCTGGGCGCTTGCTCGCAAGCTGGCCCCGGAGGAGCGGACGACCATGCTGCTCGATATCGAGGTGTCGATCGGCCGCACTGGTCGGGCCACTCCCTATGCCGTGCTCGAGCCGGTCTTCGTCGGCGGCTCCACCGTCACCTTTGCCACCCTCCACAATCAGGATCAAGTGGCACGCAAGGACGTCCGGCCGGGTGACACCGTGATCGTGCACAAGGCCGGTGACGTGATCCCTGAGGTAGTTGGTCCGATTTTGGAGGCAGGGGCTCTCCGGCCTGCGGCGTGGACCTTTCCGCTGACCTGCCCGGCCTGTGATGGTGCGCTTGTCCGGCTCGAGGGGGAGTCCGACACCTACTGCGTGAACCTCGACTGTGCAGCCCAGCGCAACCAGCGGCTTTCGCACTTCGCCAGCCGGTCGGCGATGGACATCGAGGGCCTCGGCGAGAAGGTCATCGAGCGACTGACTGCCGCCGGCCTGGTGGCTGACGTGGCTGATCTCTACGAGATCAATCCCGGGCGCCTCGCTGAGCTCGAGGGGATGGGTGAGCTCTCGGCAACCAACCTCCTCGATGCCATCGCGGCCTCGAAGGAGCAGCCGCTGAGCCGCCTCCTCGTCGGCCTCGGGATCCGCCATCTGGGCCCCATCGGAGCCCGACAGGTGGCCCGCAGCATCACGAGCCTTGAGGCGCTGCGTGGCACCTCGGTCGACGTGCTGGCCGAGGTCGAGCAGATCGGCCCGATCATCGCCGAGTCGGTGATCGCCTTCCTCGCCAATCCAGCAAATCAAGCTGTCCTCGATCGACTCGTGACGATTGGGCTCACCACCGAGGAGCCGTCGGTCTCGTCGACTGACGATGACCGAGACACCCTGGCCGGGCGGATCGTCGTCGTCACTGGTGCCGTCCCGGGCTTCACCCGCGAGGGGGCACAGGCGGCCATCGAGGCCGCCGGGGGCAAGGCGACGGGCTCAGTGTCGAAGAAGACCTGGTGCGTCGTCGTCGGGGAGGCACCGGGAGCATCGAAGATCACGAAGGCAGAGACCCTCGGCATAGCGATGGTGGCAGCGGAGTCCTTCGCTGACCTTCTGGCCACCGGCGAGCTCCCTGCTGGCTGAGGCGTCCACCGGAACCGAGGGAGCGCTCACTAGGTTGGGGGTCACTCATGACTTCGCCCTCGGACAACATCGGACGCGTCCTCGGAGGCCGGTACCGCCTCGAGGCGGTGCTCGGCACCGGAGCCTCTGCGATCGTCTACCGGGCCGAGGACAGCACCCTCGAGCGTCAGGTGGCGATCAAGATCCTGCAGCCGGCGCTGGCCCAGGACGAGGCCTTCCTGAAGCGGTTCCGGGCTGAGGCTCGAGCAGTTGCCGCCCTGAACCACCCGGCCATCCTGCAGGTGTACGACTGGGGAGAAGATGACTCGGTCCCGTATCTGGTGACCGAGCTTTTGGCCGGCGGAACCCTCAAGGATCTCTTCGACGCCGGGGTCCTGATGACCCCTGAGCAGGCAGTGTCCATCGGCGGCCAGGCTGCAGCGGGGCTGGCCTATGCCCATGCCCGCGGACTTGTCCACCGCGACGTGAAACCGGCGAACCTCCTCTTCGATGCCGAGGGGCGACTTCGCATCACCGACTTCGGCGTGGCTCGAGCCTTGGCAGAGGCAAGCTGGACCGAGCCGGCCGGATCAATGATCGGTACCGTCCGCTACTCGTCACCTGAGCAGGCCGAAGGCGAGTCGGTCGATGGCAAGGCCGATGTGTACTCATTGGCGCTCGTGCTCTACGAGGCGGTGACCGGCGTGGTCCCCTTCGTGGAGGACTCGCTCGTCTCAACGCTGCGAGCCAGGGTCGGCAAGACCCTGCCGCAAGACGACCGGCTAGGCCCTCTCGATCCGATCCTTGTCCAAGCGGCATTCCCTGATCACGAGGCACGTCTCGATGCGGAGGCCTTTGAACTGCGACTTGGCTCGGTGGCCCGGGCACTTCCGGATCCCGCTCCGCTGCCGAGGGTTATCGATGGGGCAGTCGTGATCGATCCGACCTGGGCGGCCTCGGCTGAGCCCTTCCGTCCTCCCTCGGTGGACGAATTGACTCAGGTGGTCCCAGCGATTGGCGATACCGGACCGGTGCCGGCAGGCGTCGGCCCGTCGACGCCCTATGACTACCTGTCTGACGAGCAGACCCTGGTGGGCGAAGTTCGGGTCGGCAAGGGTCGTCGAGGACGTCGTCGGGTGTGGCCCTGGATCCTTCTGGCCCTCGTGGTGCTTGGCGCTGCCTTCGCTGCCTTCGCTATCTCCACCAAGCTCTTCGTCCCGAATGTCATGGTGCCTACCTTGGTGGGCAAGCCCACCGTCAACGTGGAGCGAAAACTCGCAAAGTTGCACCTGCAGCCTGCGTACCAGCCGAGCGTGTACTCCATCACTGTTCCCGCCGACCACATCATCTTTCAGCAGCCCACCCCTGGGACTGAGCTCAAGCAGGGATCGACGGTGCGCCTGGTGGTCTCGCGCGGACTCCCAAAGGTGAACGTTCCTTCCTTGGCCGGAATGGACTGCGTGCAGGCCCAGGCGGCCCTGACGGCAGTGCACCTCGTCGGCGATTGCCCCAAGGCGGCCAAGCACCACTCGGCCACGGTGCCGCGAGGGCAGGTGATCCGCTACACCGTGGGCACCACGACGAACCCGACCGCGGCGACCTATGGATCCACGATCACGATCGTCATCTCGAAGGGACCGCCGCCGGTGCCGATCCCCTCGGTGACGGGAACCTATGCCCAGGCCAATGCCGCCTTGGTCGCGGCGGGGTTTACGGTCACCAAGGCTACGGAACCCTCAAGCAGCATCCCCGCCGGCCAGATCACCCGTACTGACCCAGCCGTCGGCACCAAGGTGCAGCGGGGCAGTCAGGTCACCGTCTATGTGAGCACCGGGCCTGCCGTGGTGGTCGTGCCATCGCTGAAGGGCAAGACGGCGGCGGGTGCATCGGCAGCGCTGACTCGACTTGGCCTCAAGGTCGGGGCGATCTATGGCCCGCCTGCCGGTCGAGTGTTCAAGACGGCGCCGCACGCGGGGACGTCGGTCAAGGTGGGCACGACCGTTACCCTCTACCTCCAATGACATCTGACAAGCTCTGCGAGCTCTGCGAGGCAGCCAAGCTAACCGACTGGTACTTCGAGGATGACACCTGCTGGGTCGCTGACTGTGAGGTGTGCGACACCCCGATGGTGGTGTGGCGCGAGCACGGCACTGATCCCTCTGACGAGACTGTGGCCTACATGCTCGACCGGTTGGCTGATGCGGCGAACAGTCGCTTCGGCGAGGGCGGATGGTCCTTCGACCGGGTCATGCGTCAGATCCCCGATCACTTCCACGCTCATGCCCGTGACCCAGACTGGTGGTTCCGGCTTCGGGGTATCACCCGCTGAGTCTTCACTGACCAGATCTCGATCGTCTGAGTCGGCGGTAGGCTGTCACCACAATCGAGCGAAGGGGACCCCTGATGGGCGCACTAGACGGACGCATCGCAATCATCACCGGCGCAGGCCGCGGCATCGGCCGAGAGCACGCGCTGCTCTTCGCCTCAGAGGGAGCCAAGATCGTCGTGAACGACCTCGGCGGCGCCCTTGACGGCTCGGCTGAAGACGGTACCCCGGCGGAGCAGGTGGCGGCCGAGATCGTGGCCATGGGTGGCGAGGCAGTCGCCAACCACGACAATGTGGCGGACTGGGCTGGCGCCAAGAACATGATCGACCAAGCCGTCGAGACCTTCGGTGACCTGCACGTGCTGGTCAACAACGCCGGCAATCTGCGTGACCGCGTGCTCGTCAACATGACCGAGGATGACTGGGATGCAGTGATGCACGTGCACCTCAAGGGCCACTTCGCTCCGCTGCACCACGCCGCGAACTACTGGCGTGACCAGACCAAGGCGGGCAAGGACGTCAAGGCCTCGATCATCAACACCTCGTCAACCTCGGGCCTGCTCGGCAATCCGGGTCAGGGCAACTACGGCGCAGCCAAGGCGGGGATCGCCGCGTTGACGGTGATCGCCGCCACGGAGCTGATCCGCTACGGCATCCGAGTCAATGCCCTCGCCCCGAATGCTCGCACCCGCATGACCGAGTCGGCTCCCGGCCTGGTCGACCTGGTGAAGGAGCCCGAGGACGCCGCCGTCTTCGATGCCTGGGACCCCGCCAACATCTCTCCCCTCGTGGGCTACCTGGCCACGGAGCAATGCCCTGCGAACGGCAAGGTCTACTTCGTCCTCGGCGGCACTGTCCGGAACTTCCAGGGCTGGACCCTCATGGAGTCGATCGAAAAGGACGACCGTTGGACGGTCGCTGAGCTCCAGGCGGAGATGCCCCGGCTTCTCGGAACGTGATCTCCGACGCCGACGGGACCCCCACCCCGCCGTCGGTTTCCCATCATCGAGATGACCCCGACGAGCTCCTCAGTCCGGCCAGCGATCCTGGCGCGGTTGAGTTCGGCGCGTCTGGATCAGAGGCTGCCTCTGATCTGAATTGGTTTGCAATGCTGCACACCAAGGCGCAGGTGAGGGCCACCTCGTCCGATCGCTATCCGTGGTGGGTCCTCGGGTCATTGCTGGCCGGATTGCTGGCCCTCAACATCACCTTCACGGTCTTTATCGTGGCCCTGCCGAAGGTGGCCGGTGAATTCCACACGTCGATCACGGTCCTGACGTGGACGATGACGGGTCCGCTACTGGCCTATGGGCTGGCCGCACCCCTGCTCGGCAAGGCCGGAGACATCTTCGGCCACCGACGCCTCTACCTCTTTGGCCTCGCCGGAGCCATGGTGTCCGCCGTACTCACGGCGATGGCACCCGATGTGATCACACTGCTCGGCGCCCGAACCCTGGACGGTATTCAGGGTGCCGCCACGGGTACCGCATCGATGGCGCTCATCATGAACGCCTTCAAGCCAGAAGATCGAGTCAAGGCAATGGGCTGGTGGACCCTTGTCGGTGCGGGCGGACCAGTTATTGGTGTGTCGCTCGGATCACCGATCATCGAGTTCTTCGGCTGGCGAGCACTCTTTTGGATGCAGCTCGTGCTCCTGATCGCGGCCTTCTGTGTTGTTGCGGTGATCCTCCCGGGCCACCACGGGTCCCATGAGGAGCACGCCGCCGACAAGTTGCGGGCCAAGACCAACTTCAAGACCATGGACTGGTATGGGTCGACCACCTTGTCGGTGGGTGTGACCCTTGTGATGCTGGCACTCTCGCTTTCGCCGCTCCAGGGGTGGACGGCACCAGTGCCGATGGCTTGTTGGGCCATCGGTGCTGTCAGTATCGCCCTGTTTGTTCGGAGCATTCAGCGCTCATCGAACCCGCTCATCCCGGCGGCCTACTTCTCCAAGCGCAACTTCGTGATGCCCATGGTGATCCGATCGACGTCAAACTTTGCCTATTTCGGTGCGTTCTATCTCTTCCCACTGTTGATGGAGGAGGGCTATCAGTACTCGATCGGGCAGGTTGGCGGCGTGGCCATCGCCCGGCCTCTGGCCTTCGCCATCTCTTCGCCCATCGCCGGCTATCTCGCCGTCAAGATCGGGGAGCGCACCTCGACCATTGCGGGGTCGATCATGCTCACTGTGTCCATGGTGATCTTCGCCTGCTGTGTGACGGGGACCCCACTGATCATGATCATCGTGGCGCTGGCCCTCTCTGGCCTCGGCATGGGCGTGGCCATGCCGTCGACGAGCTCGACCATGGCCAATGAAGTGGCGGCCAACGAGATGGGTGTGATGTCCGCCGCCCAGATGCTGGCGATGCAGGTCGGCGAGGTCGCCGGGATCCAGGTGCTCATCACCATCCAGCAGGGAGTGGCCAAGCGCCGCGGTCTGCTCGAAACCCACGATGCGTCGGCTCTCCTGTCGACGTTCCACGTCCCCTTCACCGTCGGGGCGGCGGTGTGCTTCATCGGGGTGATCTGCTCATTCATGATCCGGGACCACAAGCGAGAGAAGCCCGCCGGCTGATCGACCCCCCATCTGGGCGGATCAGATGGTGATCGACCGCACGCCCTCGGCGAAGGATTGGGCATTGGCATCCGGAGATGCGCCCTGCAACACCATGAGTTTGGCCATGTCGCCCTCAATGCGGATCTTCCCCGCCATAAACGCCGACATGGCGGCCTGAGGGTTCCCTTCGACCAACAAGGCTCGAGCGGTCACGAAGTCAACCGTGACGCTCAGATCCGGCTCGACGAGGTGACCCTCCTCGACCATGAGGGCCCCGGCCGAGGTGTCAACGTGGGCATGCGAGAGCGTCCCGGAAGGACCCTCGGTGACCACGAGGTTCATCCGGACGGCGAGTGGGATCGATGACCCGGCTTCTGGGTGCTGCTCGCGAAGCTCACGCACGGCAGCGATCCACTCAGGGCTCAGGAACTCGTGGGCCATCTCCATCTCCTCCTCGACTCATCCGACAGGGTAGCGGTGCCGATACGATGGGAGACATGACTGCACCTGTGATGGAGGGCTGCGAGCCCTTGAGTGTTGATGGCGGTTCGACCGGAGTACTCGTGCTCCACGGTTTCACCGGAAGCCCCTTCTCTGTGCGTGCGCTCGCCGAGGCGATGGCCAATGCCGGTCACAGCGTCGAAATGCCGCTGCTGCCGGGCCACGGCACGGTCGTCGAGGACATGATCCCCACGCGCTGGGAGGACTGGTCGGGGGCTGCGGAGTTTGCCTTTCAGGCACTCTCGGCTCGCACTGAGCGCATCGTGGTGGCGGGTCTTTCGATGGGGGGAGCGCTGACCTGTTGGCTGGCCGAGAACCACCCGGAGATCGCCGGTCTCATCCTGGTGAACCCACTGGTCGAGTACTCGGCGGAGCTCGCCGAGGGTGCCAAGGCCCTCCTCGACTCGGGCGTCGAGGTGATGGATGCCATCGGATCAGATATTGCCATCGAGGGTGCCGACGAACGGAGCTACCCCGCAACGCCACTGGCTCCGGCCGTCTCGCTCTTCGCGGCCGTGGAGGAAGTCTCGGCCCATCTCGGAGCAATTGCCGCTCCGATCCTGCTGTTCTCGAGCGTCCAGGACCATGTGGTGCCGTTCTCGAATGGTGACCACCTCGTGGCCAGCGTGGCTGGGCCCATCGAGCGCGTGATCCTCGAGCGCAGCTACCACGTGGCCACGCTCGATCACGATGCCGAGCTGATCGAGGCGCAGTCGGTGGCCTTCGTCGAGCGCATCGCCAACGCGTGAGCGATCCCACCCCACTGTCCGCTGCCGACGTGGCCAAGGTCGCCGTCCTCGCCCGTCTGAATCTGACCGACGAGGAGGTAGAGCGCTTTACCGGGCAATTGGCCTCGATCCTGGGCCACGCGGCGGATCTCGCCGCGCTTGACCTTTCAGCGCTCAAGGTCACTGAGCACCCGCTTGAACTCATCAACGTCCTTCGCACTGATGAGGTTCGACCCTCGCTCGACCGGGCCGAGGTGCTCTCCCAGGCGCCAGCAGTGGCAGATCATCGGTTCCTCGTGCCCCAGATCGTGGGCGAGGAAGGATGAGCGCTCGCCGCATTGCCGCCGAGGTGGCTGCTGGCAATCGTCGGGCGACCGAGGTCGTCGAGGCATCACTCGCAGAGATCTCGACCCATGACGGAGAACTCCACGCCTTCACCGAGGTCCATGCGGAGGCCGCCCGGGAAGCGGCCCGTGGTATCGACGCAGCGGTAGCAGAGGGACGCGATGTCGGTCCGCTCGCCGGCGTGCCGATCGGGGTGAAAGACAACATCTGCCAGCGCGGACGGGTGACGTCATGCGCTAGCAAGATCCTCGACGGGTGGCGGCCCCCGTACGACGCCACGGTCGTGCGCAGCCTCGAAGCGGCCGGTGCCATCATCATCGGCACGACCAACATGGACGAGTTCGCCATGGGCTCGTCGACCGAGAACTCGGCCTATGGGCCAACCAAGAACCCGGTGGACCACTCCAAGGTCCCCGGAGGCTCGAGCGGCGGTTCTGCCGCTGCGGTTGGCGCAGGGATGGTTCCGCTGTCGCTCGGCTCCGACACCGGTGGCTCGATCCGCCAGCCTGCTGCCTTCTGCGGGGTGGTGGGAGTCAAGCCCACCTATGGCCTTGTCTCGCGATACGGCCTCGTGGCCTTCGCTTCGTCGCTCGATCAGGTCGGACCATTCGCCCAGAGCGTGGAGGATGCCGCGCTGCTGCTCGAGGTCATCGCCGGCCACGACCCCCTCGACTCCACCTCGCTCGACGTGCCAGCACCGATGCTCGTTGACCGTCTCGACGATGGCGTGGGCGGACTCCGGGTCGGCCTGTGCCGAGACCTGATCGAGGGAGCCAGCCCAGAGATCACCGCCGCCGTCACCGCCTCGGCGGAGCTGCTCGCGGCAGCGGGCGCCGAGATCGTGGAGATGTCGATCCCCGAGCTGCACTACGGCCTCTCGGCCTACTACTTGATCGCCCCGGCCGAGGCCTCGTCGAACCTCGCCCGCTATGACGGCGTCCGCTACGGCCTTCGGGTCGATGCCGCCAACGTGGCCGAGATGAATGCCGCCTCAAGGACTGCCGGCTTCGGTGACGAAGTCAAACGCCGCATCATGCTCGGCACCTACGCGCTCTCGGCGGGCTACTACGACGCCTACTACGCCCAGGCCCAGCGAACCCGGACGTTGATCATCAACGCCTTCGCCGACGCCTATCGCTCGGTGGATCTGATCCTCGGAGCAACCACTCCAACGACGGCGTTTGGCCTCGGGGCCAAGGTGTCAGACCCGATGGAGATGTACCTCTCAGATGTCTTCACCATTCCAACCAACTTGGCCGGCCACCCGGCCATCAGCGTGCCGGCCGGGTCCGATGCCGCCGGCCTGCCGATCGGCGTCCAGCTCCTCGGTCCGGCGCTCTCCGAAGAGCGGCTCTTGCGGGCGGCGGCGGTCATTGAGAAGGGAAGGTCCTGATCATGGCCGAGTTGCCAGACGACTGGGAGATGGTGGTGGGCCTCGAGGTCCACACCGAGCTTGCTACCGCCACCAAATTGTTCTGTGGGTGCGCGAATGCCTTTGGTGGGGAGCCGAACACCAATGTGTGCCCGGTCTGCCTCGGCCTGCCTGGATCGTTGCCCGTCCTAAACGAAAAGGCGGTGGAGCTGGCGATCCGCATCGGTCTGGCCCTGCACTGCCAGATCGCGCCGTCGGTCTTCGCCCGGAAGAACTACTTCTACCCTGACCAGCCCAAGGACTACCAGATCAGCCAGTACGACAAGCCGATCAACGGCATCGGGCATCTCGACCTCCCCGATGGCACCCGGGTGCTCGTTGAGCGCGCCCACATGGAAGAAGACACCGGCAAGACCACGCACCTCGGCGGCACCGGCCGGATCCACGGGGCCGACGAGTCCATCGTCGACTACAACCGTGCTGGAGTGCCGCTGGTCGAGATCGTCTCCGGCCCCGACATCCGCTCTGCTGAACAGGCCCGCCGCTACGCCGCCGAGCTCCGTTCCATCCTGATTGCCACTGGCGCCTCGGACGGGCGCATGGAGGAGGGATCGATGCGAGTCGACGCCAACGTGTCGGTCCGTCGCGGTCCCGATGCCCCCTTCGGCACGAGGTGCGAGATCAAGAACCTGAACTCGCTGCGCTCCGTGCAGCGGGCCATCGACCACGAGGCACTGCGTCAGGTGATGTTGCTCGAGGACGGCCAGGCCATCGTCCAAGAGACTCGCCACTGGGATGAGGACGCAGGACGAACCCAGACGCTGCGCTCCAAAGAGGAGGCCTACGACTACCGGTACTTCCCGGAGCCCGACCTCGTCCCGTTGGCTCCGAGCGATGAGCAGATCGATGCCATCCGGGCCAGTCTGCCGGCGATGCCTGCCGAGCGTCGACGCACCTTGGTCGCCCTGATGGGCGAACAGGCCACCGAGTCCCAGGCTGATCAGATCGCCAGCGTGGTGGACCAGGGTATCGATCGCTACGTGATAGCGGCGGCGGCCGCAGGGGTTGCCGCACCGCTGGCACTGGCCCGAGTGGCCAATGAGCTTGCCGGGGCGTTGAGCGATGGTGGTCACCTCGACGAAGACACCATGGTGGTGCTGCTCCAGATGGAGGAAGCCGGTGAGGTCTCGGCCACGCAGTCCAAGGCGGTTCTCGCTGACCTGGTGGCTGACGGCGGGGGAGATCCCCGTGCGGTGGCCAAGACCAAGGGCTTCGAACAGATGGATGCCGGAGCACTTGACGCCGTCCTCGATGCCGTGATCGCCGAGAACCGCGATGCCTGGCAGCGCTATGTGGAGGGCGACGACAAGCTGACCGGCTTCTTCACCGGCAAGGTGATGGCGGCGACGAAGGGTCAGGCGGACGGAAAGGCCGTCAACGCTGGACTTCGACAGCGTCGCGGCTGACACCAGTGCTCGTGAGATTCGGGGACCACGGTGACGATGATCATCGGGGCTTGTGCGGACGGCGGAAGATGTGGCAGAGTTGTCTTTGTGAGTAGCGACCTCCTTCGCCCGGCACTCGTAGTAGTAGTGCGCTAGCGCGCGCTGACAGACCCCGCACGCGCTCGCCCCCGACCTCCCTTCAGGGAGGTCTCTGTATTTCCTGACCCATCCCCACGTCCCACCTCACGGAGGACCCGCAATGAAGATCACCGGTGCACAGTCACTCATCAAGTCCCTCGAGGCCCAAGGCGTCGAGGTCATCTTCGGCCTGCCCGGTGGAGCAATCCTCCCGGTCTACGACCCGATCATCGACTCGACGATTCGCCACATCCTGGTCCGGCATGAGCAGGGGGCCGGCCACATGGCCGAAGGCTACGCACAGGCCACCGGTCGGCCTGGTGTGGCCTTGGTGACCTCGGGCCCCGGGGCGACCAACATCGTCACCCCAATCTCGAACGCCTACATGGACTCGATCCCCTTGGTTGTCATCACCGGACAAGTCCCCACCGCTGCCATTGGCACCGATGCCTTCCAGGAATGCGACATCACTGGGATCACCCAGGGGATCACCAAGCACAACTGGCTGATCACCGACGTCGCTGACATTCCGACGGTCATCGCCGAGGCGTTCTACGTGGCCACCACTGGCCGTCCCGGCCCAGTCCTCGTCGACTTCCCCAAGGACATCGCCCAGACCGAGGTCGAATGGGTGGATCCGCCGTCCTTCGATGAGCTTGATCTGCCCGGCTACAAGCCCCAGCTCGACGGCGACGCCGAGCTCATCGAGGCGGCTGCCCAGATGATGGCCACTGCCGAGCGCCCGGTGCTCTATGTGGGCGGCGGCATCTTGAAGGCCCGAGGGGCGGGTGCCTTGCGGACTCTGGCCGAGACGACCGGGATTCCGGTGGTCACCACCCTCATGGCCCGTGGCGCCTTCCCTGACAGTCACGAGCTGTGCCTGGGCATGCCCGGCATGCACGGCAATTACACGGCGATCACCGCCATGCAGGAGGCTGACCTGCTGGTGTCGCTCGGTGCCAGATTCGATGACCGGGTCACAGGCAAGCTTGACGGCTTCGCCCCCAAGGCTCAGATCATCCACGTCGACATCGACCCGGCTGAGCTCAACAAGGTCCGTCGTGCCGACATCGGGATCGTCGGCGATGCCCGTCGGGTCACCGAGGCGCTCGCCACGGTGTCGGCCTCCAAGACCCAGACGGATCGCTCCGCTTGGTGGGCCCAGCTTTCTGAGTGGCAGGAGCGATACCCGCTGACCTTCGAACCAGCAGAAGAAGGCCAAGCCCTCAAGCCGCAGGCCGTGATTGAGGCGCTTGCCGCCCATAGCCCAGCCGACACCATTGTTGTGGCTGGTGTCGGGCAGCACCAGATGTGGGCGGCCCAGCATTGGAGTTACGAGACCCCGTATACGTGGATCAACTCGGGTGGTGCGGGCACCATGGGCTTTGCCGTCCCCGGTGCCATCGGGGCCAAGGTCGGCGAGCCCGGCCGGACGGTCTGGGGCATCGACGGAGATGGCTGCTTCCAGATGACCGCCCAAGAGCTTGTGACCGCTCGGGTCGAGGGGATCCCGGTCAAGATCGCCATCCTCAATAACTCCTATCTCGGCATGGTCCGCCAATGGCAGGAGATGTTCTACGAGGAGCGCTACTCCGAGGTCTACCTGACCCCTGATGTGCCCAACTTCGTGATGCTGGCCGAGGCGATGGGCTGCGTCGGGATCCGGGTGGATCGCCCTGAGGACGTCATCCCGGCGATCGAGCGTGCCAATGCGATCAACGACCGACCGGTGGTGATCGACTTCCGCACAGATGCCTCGGAGAAGGTCTTCCCAATGGTCCCGGCTGGCGCGTCGAACTCCGACGTGGTTGTCCACCCCACACAGAGAGAAGGTGCATGATGGCAGAGCCGTTCAGCGGGACAACCGAACACACTCCGGTCTCCCACCACATCTTGTCGGTCCTTGTTGAGAACAAGTCTGGAGTGCTCAGTCGAATTGCTGGGCTCTTCAGCCGCAGGGGCTTCAACATCTTCTCGCTGGCGGTTGCGCCAGCCGCAGAGGACCAACGTTTTAGTCGCCTGACGATCGTCGTCGATGCCGAGTCCGCTCCCATCGCCCAGGTGGTCGGCCAGCTCAACAAGTTGATCAACGTGGTTGAGATCAACGACATGCGACCCGACGAGGCCACCGAGCGTGAGCTCTTGCTGGCCACGGTGTCGGTGGGCGAAGAAGGTCGAGCAGCCCTGCTCAATTCCATGGCGCACGCCGGAGCATCCATCGTCGACTTCTCAGCCAACTCGGTCACCGTCTCGCTCTCGGGCACCCCGGCGGCAGTCGATGCCTTCGAGCGGCACCTCGAGGCGAACTACGCCCCGGTCGAGGTGCAGCGGACGGGTCGCGTCGCGCTGCCTAGACTCAATCCTCCAGCCTGAGCGACCGCTCAGCCCCTGATCGCAACACCTATCCAAGGAGACCCCTGACATGGCCACCCTGTACTACGAGAAGGATGCCGACAAGTCCCTGATCCGCGACCGCAAGGTGGCGATCCTGGGCTACGGATCCCAGGGGCACGCCCACGCCCTGAACTTGTCCGAGTCCGGCGTCGACGTCCGTGTCGGCTTGCGAGAGGGATCATCCTCGGCGACCAAGGCGGCAGAGGCTGGCCTGCGGGTGGTCTCGCCGTCCGAGGCTGCGGCCGAGGCTGACGTGATCATGATCCTCGTTCCCGACACTGAGCAAAAGGCGGTCTACGACGAGTCGGTCGCCCCGAACCTCAAGGCTGGCGACATGTTGATGTTCGCCCACGGTTTCAACATCCGCTTCGGCCAGATCGTCCCGCCGACTGATGTCGATGTGACCATGGTCGCTCCAAAGGGACCAGGTCACCTCGTCCGCCGCACCTACACCGAGGGTGGCGGCGTGCCGTCGCTCGTGGCCGTCCACCAAGACGCCACCGGCCAGGCGCATGCCATTGCCCTCAGCTACGCCGACGCCAATGGGGGAACCCGGGCCGGCGTGCTTGACACGACCTTCACCGAGGAGACCGAGACCGACCTGTTCGGTGAGCAGGTCGTCCTGTGCGGCGGTGTGACCGCCCTGGTGACCGCCGGCTTCGAGACGCTCGTTGAGGCGGGCTACCAGCCCGAGAGTGCGTACTTCGAGTGCCTCCATGAGCTCAAGCTCATCGTGGACCTCATGTACGAGCAGGGCATCGCTGGCATGCGCTATTCGATCTCGGACACCGCGGAGTATGGCGACCTGACCAGGGGCCCTCGTGTGATCAACGCGGCGGTGAAGGCCGAGATGAAGAACATCCTTGGCGAGATCCAGGACGGTCGCTTTGCCGAGGAGTGGATTGCCGAGAACAAGGCCGGACGTGGCGAGTACCACCGCCTCAAGGACGAGGGCAAGCAGCATCAGATCGAGACGGTCGGTGCCGAGCTGCGAGCGATGATGCCCTTCATCACCGAGGGCAAGCAGCGCGTCGAGGATGCGTCTGGCGGCTGAGCCGCTCAAACGAACGGTTCGCTCCGATGCCCGCCGGGATTCCGGCGGGCATCGTCGCGTCAGGGCGCGTGAGAGGAGAGGGGTCTGGTGGTTGCTCGGGACTTGCCGGGTGGACCAGGTGGTCTCGATCCACGCAGTTGGATCTAGCTGAGCGCGCCCACGATATGGTTGATCGCCCCACAGAGGGTGGCCACGTCATCGGGCTCAATTGCCGGGAACATGGCGATACGCAGCTGGTTGCGACCGAGCTTGCGGTACGGCTCGGTGTCCACAATGCCATTGGCCCGAAGTACGGCGGCGATCTGGGTGGCGTCGATGGCATCGACGAAGTCGATGGTCCCGATCACGTTGGAGCGATGTGCGGGGTTCTCCACGAAGGGACGGGCGTAGCCCGACTGTTCGGCCCACGTGTAGAGGATCTCGGCCGAGCGCTCGGAGCGGCCAGCGCTCCACTCAAGGCCACCATGGTCGTTGAACCACTCGACCTGGCTGGCGAGCAGGTGGATGGTTGCCAGGGCCGGGGTGTTGTAGGTCTGGTTGAGTCGCGAGTTGTCGACGGCAGTCTTGAGGTCGAGGAAGGCAGGGATCCAGCGGCCCGACGCGCTGATCTTCTCGATCCGCTCGATGGCGGCGGGTGAGCACAATGCCAGCCAGAGGCCACCGTCGGAAGCGAAGGACTTCTGTGGGGCGAAGTAGTAGCAGTCGAACTGACTGGGATCGACCCGCAGGCCCCCGGCGGCCGACGTGGCGTCGACGGCGACGAGGCCCTCTGCGCCGTCAGGTCGGAGGATCTCCATCGACACGCCGGTGGAGGTCTCATTGTGGGTGAGGGCGTAGAGGTCGATGCCAGCGGTGGCAATGGCCTCCGGGTGGGTTCCGGGCTCGCTCTTGATGATCTGGGGCTCGTCGAGGTGAGGGGCGGCTGCCGCCGCGGTCCCGAACTTCGAGGAGAACTCACCGAAGTTGAGGTGCTGGCTCTTCGACTCGATCAGGCCAAAGGTGGCCGCGTCCCAGAAGCAGGTGGTACCGCCGTTGCTCAAGAGGACCTCGTAACCGTCGGGCAGGTCGAACAGGTTGGACAGGCCGTCTCGGACCCGTCCGACCATGGATTTGACCGTGCTCTGGCGATGGCTGGTGCCGAGGTAATGAGGGGCGTCAGCCACCAAGGCGGCAATCTGTTGGGCGCGGACCTTGGAAGGGCCAGCCCCGAAGCGCCCATCGGAGGGCAGCAACTCGGAGGGGATCTTGATGTCAGGGGTGTCGCTCACATGTGGAATCATTGCACCCATGGAGACCCCTCTCGGACAAGCGTCGTCGCGTCGTGTCTCGGCCAAGCTCAGCTCCCTGGCGCCCTCGGCCACCCTTGCGGTGGATGCTCGGGCCAAGGCCCTCAAGGCGGCAGGGGAGAGCGTGGTCGGCTTCGGTGCTGGCGAGCCGGACTTCCCGACGCCTGCAGCCATCGTGGACGCAGCCGTCGCTGCCTGTAAGGACCCGGTGAACCACCGGTACACCCCCGCGGGAGGGCTTCCTGAGCTCAGGGCTGCCGTCGCCGCCAAGACCCTGCGCGACTCGGGCCTCGAGGTGACGCCTGAGCAAGTCATGATCACCAATGGTGGCAAGCAGGCCATCTCCAATGCCTTCGTGGCACTGCTCGACCCGGGCGACGAGGTTCTGATCCCCGGTCCGTACTGGACTACCTACCCTGAGTCAGCGTGGCTGGCCGGTGGTGTGCCGATCTCCATTCCCACCGACGAGTCCACTGGCTTCAAGGTGACCCCGGCCATGCTCGATGCGGCGTGGACGGAGAAGACCAAGGTCCTCGTGTTCGTCTCGCCGTCGAACCCGACTGGTGCGGTCTACACCCCAGACGAGATCGATGCGGTGGGCGCATGGGCGGCCGAGCGCGGCGTGTGGGTGCTGGCGGACGAGATCTACGAGCACCTGCTCTACGACGGCGCTGAGATCGTCTCACTGCCCCAGCGGGTCGAGGCGCTCGGCGACCGTTTCGTGATTGTCAACGGGGTGGCCAAGACCTATGCGATGACCGGATGGCGGGTCGGATGGATGATCGGCCCGACCGACGTGATCTCGGCGGCCACCAACCTCCAGTCGCAGCTCACCTCCAACGTGGCCAATGTCTCACAGCGCGCCGCCCTTGCGGCGGTCTCCGGCGACCTCGATGCCGTCATGATGATGCGGCAGGCCTTCGATCGCCGCCGGTTGACCATGCACACCATGCTGAACGAGATCGACGGCGTCACCTGCTTGAAGCCCCAGGGCGCCTTCTACTGCTTGCCGAATGTCACCGGCCTGCTCGGACGATCGATCCGGGGAAAGCTGGTGACCACCAGCGCTGATCTCGCTGAGATCGCTATCGATGAGGTCAAGGTGGCCGTGGTGCCCGGTGAGGCCTTCGGTGCTCCGGGCTACCTGCGGCTCTCCTACGCTCTTGGAGACGATGATCTCATTGAGGGCGTGAGCCGCCTCCAGCAGCTCTTCGCCGAGGCAACCTGACCCATTCGTACGTCTGCAGTATCCCCCCCCAAACACACACTGAACCAAGGAGCAACGTGGCACGAGTCCTCGTTACCGAGAAGATCGCCCAGCCGGGCCTCGATGAGCTGGCAGCTGCCGGCCATGAGGTCGACGTGCAACTGGGTCTGAGCCCTGAGGAGCTCCTCGGGGCCATCGTCGGCGCTCACGCTCTCATTATCCGCTCGGCCACCACGGTGACCGCCGAGGTCCTCGAGGCAGGGACGGACCTGGTCGTCGTCGGTCGCGCCGGCATTGGCCTCGACAATGTTGACGTGGCCCGGGCCACCGAGCTCGGCGTCATGGTGGTCAACGCCCCGCAGTCCAACATCATCTCAGCTGCTGAACAGGCCGTCGCCCTGCTGCTGGCCCAAGCGCGCAATGTGCCGCAAGCCCACGTGGCCCTTGTCAATGGCAAGTGGGAACGCTCCAAGTGGGAGGGCGTCGAGCTCTATGGCAAGACCATGGGTGTCATTGGTCTCGGCCGCGTAGGGGCCCTGTTCGCTCAGCGCGCCTTGGCCTTCGGCATGCGCCTCGTCGCCTATGACCCCTTTGTCTCCGAGGACCGAGCCCGTCACATGAGCGTGGAGTTGATGAGCCTCGAAGACGTCATGGGCTGCTCGGACTTCATTTCGATCCACCTGCCCAAGAACGCGGAGACGGTGGGCCTGATCGACGCCGCAATGATGGCCAAGGCAAAGCCGGGCATCCGCATCATCAACACCGCCCGAGGCGGCATCGTCGTCGAGGCCGACCTCGCTGACGCCATCAAGGCCGGTCACGTGCAGGGAGCGGGCCTCGACGTGTTCGAGAAGGAGCCCACCACCGAGTCGCCGCTCTTCGGCCTCGACAGCGTCGTGGTCGCCCCGCACCTCGGGGCCTCGACAGCCGAGGCCCAGGACAAGGCCGGCGCCACGATCGCCGAGCAGGTCCAGCTCGCCCTCGCCGGCGACTTCGTCCCCTTCGCCGTCAATGTGGCGGCCGGAGAGGTCTCCGAGGTCGTGCGGCCCTTCATGGGCCTCGCCGAGCAGCTCGGCCGGTTCTTGGGTGGCCTCGTCGACGGTCAGGCCAGCAACCTCGAGATCACCTACAACGGTGAGATCGCCGGATCGGGCACCAAGATCCTGACGCTGTCGGTGCTGAAGGGCCTCTTCGGGGCAACCAGCGACGATGCGGTCTCCTATGTGAACGCTCCGGCGCTGGCCGCCGAACGCGGTCTCGAGATCGAGGAGTCCTCGTCGGTGACGAGCCACGAGTACGTCAACCTGATCACGGTCTCCGCCGGCGGCCACAGTGTGTCGGGCACCTTGGCCGGCATCGGCACCCGCGTGGAGCCCCGGGTGGTCAGCGTGGACGACCACTCGGTCGAGGTCCCGCCGTCCGCCCACATGCTCGTGGTCCGCAACGATGACCGTCCCGGCATGATCGGCGTGGTCGGCCAGCACCTCGGTGCGGCCGGCATCTCGATCTCTTCGATGGCGGTCGGACCGAGCCATGGGGGACCCACAGCACTCATGGTCCTCGCCACCGATCAGGATGTACCGACCGCCGTCGCCGACGCCCTGGCAGCCAATGACGGCATCTTCGACTTGCACCGCATCAATCTCTGAATGGTCCAGGGGTGTCCACCGCGATCGACGTCGACACGCCTGGGTGAGGCGGAGCCATCTTGACGCCAATCTCCTGAGACGGGGGATGATCAAGACCACCTGATCGGGAGAACGGTCTCGATGCACGGAGCAGCCGCTCGCAGGGGCATCGGTGACCTCGACCAATCGGTCCATCCTGTTGCGACGGCCGATCTTCGGGGACTGACCAACGGCCCAGAGGTTCGACAATCTGTGGAGACGATCGTCGACGTTCGACGTTCGACGTTCGACGTGCGGCAAGGACGGCCCTGTCGCTAGCGAACGAGCGGTGAATCAGGTCACCATCGCCGCATACGCCATGTCCACGGTTTGGAGGCAACCTCATCGTGCCGTTGCGCCGGGCCACTGGTCTCGGGAGATCGGTCTCCTCGGTGCCCTTTGCGCTCAGCCCGTCATGCGCATGCCGACCCCGAAACTCAAGGGTGTTGGATGCCGGTCATTGACGATGGTCGCCCCGACGAACGCGTCGAGAGCCAGGTGCGACCAGCGGTAACCCTCCGCGGGATATTCTGTCATCGAACCCGACACATTCATGTGGAGGGATAGAGATTCATCACGTCGACCACACGGGAGCCACCATGGAAGTCACTCACGCCCTCTACCCGCCCAAGGAGCAGTTCGAGGAGTTCTTCGCCACCGGCGATGATGGGCCCTATGTCATGGTCAACCTGCTTAAGTTTCGGGATAAGGCCGTCTACGAGGACGATCCCTCTATCGACATCACCGGCCGCGAGGCATATGAGATCTACGGCGAGGCCGTAAGCCGTCTCGTTGAAGCCGGCGGCGGGCGCATCGTCTACGACGGTGATGTGACCGGTTTGATCGTGGGTGAGGTCGAGGAGATGTGGGACGTGGTAGCTCTCGCCGAGTATCCGTCGAAGGCCGCCTTCATTGAGATGATGATGTCGCCCGAGTGGGCCGCCATCGAGCGCCATCGCACCGCTGGCCTCAAGGGCCAGCTCAACATCCGGACTGTCGTTCGTTCTTCCTAATCTGCTGCGATCCGGGGTCGTCCAGAGCAACCCCACTCGAACACGAATCGTTGGCGAACCTCATCGTCAGTTCGCTCGCGGCCCGGCTTGTCTCACGAAAGAGCAGGCCAGGTGTTCGGCACTCACGAGCAGTGCGTCACGCCGACCTTTTGTAGCATGTTGGATGCCACAATGTGGAGATGGAGCGGATCGGCGTTCGGGAGTTGCGGCAGCATGCAAGTCGCTACCTCGATGCGGTCAAAGAAGGCCAGACCATTGAGGTCACGGAACGAGGCAAGTTGGTTGCGCTCCTCGGGCCACCGACGCCACCGATGGCCCTGAGGGAGGTGCTGATCGGACAAGGTCAGATGCTCCCTGCGACGCACCAGTTCCGCGTCCCGATGGCCATCGCCCCCGAGGGGGACCCGACCAATGTCGCCCTCGAGGAGCTCCGCCACGAGCGGCTGTGATCTATCTCGACTCCTCGGCATTACTCAAGCTCATCGTGGATGAGCCAGAGACCGCGGCCCTCGGCATGTGGCTGACCGATCGCTCGGGTATCCCGGTATCGAGCAGCGAGCTGGCACGGGTGGAGGTGATCAGGGCCTGCCGTCGAAGCGCCCCCTCAGCGCTTTTGACCGCTCGGCTGCTTCTCTCCAGCCTCGACCTCATCCCGCTCAGTGGCGTGGTTGTGGATATGGCAGCCGAACTCGAGGGAGCGACCCTCCCCAGCCTCGACGCGCTGCACCTGGCGAGTGCGCTGTCCATCAGGGAAGCGATCGACGCCTTCGTCGCCTACGACGTGCGTCTCAATGACGCCGCATCCGCCTGTGGGCTACCAACGGCCGCCCCGGGCGGAACGGACTAGTTGCCTACTCTGCGCCGTCGCTCTCATGGCTAGGACCGGGCCCTAGAAGGACCTCGCCGGCATGTCACCGAGGAGCGGTCCCGAATTGAGATCAGGCGACCTGCTTGCGCGGGACCTCTGGCCAGGTGTCGAGGCTGCCCGGGAGCTCGGCGCTGCCCCCGAGCTGGCTCGAGCCGGCGCGGCTCGATCGCAGGCGGACCGTCACGATGGCTATGGCAGCGATAATCGCGAGGAGGAGCAGGAGCCAGATGGTGCGCTTCACACTGCGCATCGTACCCCGGGGTTGACTCGTGGCGAGCAGCCGCTAGCATTGTGGATAGTGACCACCACAAACGTCCTCCTGCTTCTCTAGAGGCGAGCGCCACAAAGCGCTCGTCCGTAAACCTCCTGCGCCCTCGGGCCGGGAGGTTTTTTCATGGGACGACGCCGGTGGTGCGATCCGAAGGAAAGCTTGGGGCGACAAGGGAAGCGAACCATGACACGAGAGAACAGACAGATCACCGGAACGATGGCCCATGAGCGCTATCAGCCGATCGTCCCACTTTCACTGGATGATCGCACCTGGCCATCGCGTGTCCTCGAGGGGGCACCAACCTGGTGCAGCGTAGATCTCCGCGACGGCAACCAGGCCCTCATCGACCCCATGGACTCCAAGCGCAAGATGGCCATGTTCGATCTGCTCGTCGAACTCGGATTCAAAGAGATCGAGGTCGGGTTCCCCTCGGCGTCCGAGACCGATCTGGCCTTCGTGCGGACCATCATCGAGGACGGACTCATCCCTGATGACGTGACCATCCAGGTGCTCGTCCAATGCCGCGAAGACCTGATCCGCAAGACCTACGAGGCGCTTCGCGGCGCCAAGCGAGCCATCGTCCACTTCTACAACTCGACCTCGACGCTGCAGCGTCGCGTGGTCTTTGGTCTCGAGCGCCAGGGAATCATCGATATCGCCACGGCGGCCGCGGCATTGTGCCGAGAGCTCGAAATGACGATCCCCGACACCGAGATCCTTTACGAATACTCACCCGAGAGCTTCACTGGTACCGAGCCGGACTATGCCATTGAGATCTGCGAGGCGGTCATGGATGTGATCGAGCCCACGCCGGAGCGGCCGATCATCTTGAACTTGCCGGGCACTGTCGAGCACTACACGCCGAACCTCTATGCCGACGTCATCGAGTGGTTCGGCCGCACCATCAAGGACCGTGACTCGGTCATCATCAGCCTCCACCCCCACAATGACCGGGGGACTGGCGTGGCCGCCGGAGAGCTCGGTCTGCTCGCGGGGGCCGACCGCGTCGAAGGGACCCTCTTCGGCAATGGCGAGCGGACGGGGAATGTCGACATCATCACGATGGCCCTGAACCTGTTCTCTCAGGGTGTCGACCCGCAGCTCAAGATCACCGACATCGAGAAGGTCCGGCACATCTCGGAGTACGCCACGCGCTTGCCAATCCACCCACGGCACCCCTATGCCGGCGATCTCGTCTTCACTGCATTCTCGGGCAGTCACCAGGACGCCATCAAGAAGGGCATGTCAGCCATCGGCGAGAACTACGACGTGTGGGAGGTGCCCTACCTCCCTGTGGATTCCAAGCACATCGGTCGAACGTATGAGGCGATCGTCCGCGTCAACAGCCAATCTGGCAAGGGCGGGGTGGCGTATCTCATGGACACAGAGCACGGGCTCGATCTCCCGAGGCGCCTTCAGGTGGAGTTCTCGGCCATCGTCCAGCGCACCACCGAGGCCTCGGGAACCGAGATCACACCGGATGCCCTGTGGGACCTCTTTACCGATACCTACATCCCCGATGAGCCCCGATTGCGCCTGCTCTCCTCTGAGGTGGCCACCTCAAATGGCCGCACCTCGGTGGTTGCCCAGCTGACCATGGCCGGCGAGCACTTGACGGTGACCGGATCAGGCAATGGCCCGATCGACGCCATCCTCGATGGCCTGCGTACCTCGCTCGGGATACAGCTCGAGGTGACGGACTACTCCCAGCACGCCCTGACCTCAGGATCAACGGCCTCAGCGGTGGCGTATGTCGAGGCAGAGCTGCCCGACGGCAGTCGGAACTGGGGTGTCGGCATGGACTCGAGCATCCTCGACGCGTCGCTTCGAGCGATCATCTCTGTGGCCAACCGGATGCCATGAGCACCCCGACGTATCGGGACGCCACGGTGGACGACGCCGAGGTGATCTGCGACCTCATCGGGCAACTGGCCGAATTCGAGGAGATGGCCGACCTCGTGGACATCACGCCGGCGAGCATGGCGGAAGAACTGGCCAGTGCGGACCCGAAGGCCTGCGTCATCTTGGCCGAGGTCGACGGCCAGGTCGCCGGCATGGCGCTCTACGTCTGGACCTTTTCTACGTTCCTCGGCCGACGGGGCATCTGGCTAGAGGACCTCATCGTCGACCCGGTGTTCCGCCGACGCGGCGTGGCCACCGCTCTGCTCGACGAGCTGCGACGCCGCAGTCCGGGCCGGGTGGAGTGGGAGGTCCTCGACTGGAACCAAGGGGCGATCGAGCTCTACGAGCGCCAAGGTGCTCGGGCGCACACCGGGTGGATCAAGTACCGAGTCGACTCCGACGGGTGACGGTCAACGAGTGGAGGGCTTGAACGCGGGGCGAGTCGACTCATAGGCGACGATCTCGTCTTCGTGACGGAGGCTGAGGCCGATGTCATCCCAGCCGTTGAGGATCCGCTCGCGAGTGAACTCGTCGAGGGGGAACGTGGTCTCGAGTCCGATGGCGGGCGCCTCGAGCGTGCCGCGGGCCACATCGATGGTGATCTCGAGCTCGTGGTCGGCGTGGACCGCATCCATGAGCGCTCGGCCGACCTCAGGGGAGACCTGGACGGGCAAGAGCCCCTGCTTGGTGGCGTTGTTGCGGAAGATGTCGGCGAAGCGTGGTGAGATGACGGCCTCGAAGCCGTAATCAGTCAACGCCCAGACGGCGTGCTCGCGCGAGGAGCCGGTGCCGAAGTTCGGCCCGGCGACCAGGATGTTGGCGTGCTGGTGCTTCTCATGGTTCAGCACGAAGTCACGATCATCTCGCCACTCTGAGAACAACCCTGCTCCGAATCCGGTGCGCTCGACTCGCTTGAGCCAGTCTGACGGGATGATCTGGTCGGTGTCGACATCGGAGCGGTCGAGCGGGACAGCAGTGCCGGTGATGATGGTGATCGGGTTCATCAGTCGAGGTCTCCTGGAGTGGCAAAACGGCCCTTGATGGCGGTGGCGGCAGCGACGGCGGGGGAGACGAGGTGCGTCCGCCCTCCTCGCCCCTGACGGCCCTCAAAGTTCCGGTTCGAGGTCGAGGCCGACCGCTCGCCGGGCTCAAGGAAGTCAGGGTTCATGGCGAGGCACATCGAGCAGCCGGGCTCGCGCCACTCGAAGCCCGCTGCGGTGAAGATCGCGTCGAGGCCCTCGGCTTCGGCCTGAGCCTTGACTCGGTGCGATCCGGGGACCACGAGAGCCCGCATGCCTTCGGCGACGGTGCGGCCGTCAAGGATCGAAGCGGCGAGCCGGAGGTCCTCGATGCGCGAGTTGGTGCATGAACCGAGGAAGACCGTGTCCACGGGGATCTCCTTGATCGGAGTCCCGGCCGTCAGGTCCATGTAGGCAAGCGCACGAGCAGCGGCATCGCGATCTGACTCCTCGGCGAACGATGCCGGGTCAGGCACGGTGCCGTCAAGCGGGGCGACCTGTGCCGGGTTCGTCCCCCAGGTGACGTGAGGCGAGAGCGTGGTGGCGTCGATGGTGACGACCTCGTCGAAGACCGCCCCGTCGTCCGTGGGCAAGGTCGACCAGTAGGCGACAGCGTCATCCCAGTCCGTGCCCGTCGGAGCGTGATCCTTGCCCTTGAGGTAGGCGAAGGTGGTCTCATCGGGGGCGATCAGCCCGGCCCGCGCTCCGGCTTCGATGGTCATATTGCACACCGTCATGCGGCCTTCCATCGACAGGCCTCGGATGGCGCTGCCACGGAACTCGATAATGCTGCCGATCCCGCCGCCGGTCCCGATCTCGCCGATGACGGCAAGGACCACATCTTTGGCGGTCACACCGGCGGGCAGGTCGCCTTCGACTTCGATGGCCATCATCTTGGGCTTGTGCTGCGGGAGCGTCTGGGTGGCGAGCACGTGCTCGACCTCGCTGGTGCCGATCCCGTAGGCCAGCGCGCCGAAGGCACCGTGGGTCGAGGTGTGGCTGTCGCCGCAGACGATGGTCATGCCTGGCTGGGTGAAGCCTTGCTCGGGGCCGATGACGTGGACGATGCCCTGGTTCAGGTTGCCCATCGGGTAACAGGTGATGTCGAACTCGGCACAGTTGCGGTTCAACGTCTCGAGCTGTGTAGCGGAGACCTCGTCGGCAACGGGCAGGTGGATGTCAGTAGTGGGGACATTGTGGTCCGCCGTGGCCAGGGTCAACTCAGGGTGGCGGACAGTCCGACCAGCAAGGCGAATCCCGTCAAAGGCTTGGGGTGACGTCACCTCGTGGATGAGGTGCAGGTCGATGAAGAGCAGGTCAGGCTCGTCCTCCGCGTGGTGCACCACGTGGGCGTCCCAGATCTTCTCGGCCAGAGTCTTGGGGGAAGTCATGATCCGATCCTCACGATCTCGACGGTTAGCGACCCTCCGGGGGCCTCGTAGGTCACGGCGTCACCGACGGCTTGACCCAGTAGGGCGGCTCCGAGGGGGGCTGAAGGCGATGCCACGGGCAGATCGCCTTGGCGCTCCTCAATGGATCCCACGAAGTAGTCCTGGGTGTCGTCCTCGCTATCGCCTTCGTAGCGCAGGGTGACGATCGATCCCTCGACGACTGTTCCCGATGTTCCGGCGGCCTCGACGATCGTGGCGTTCTTTAGAAGAGCTTGGAGTTGGCGGACGCGCGCCTCCATCTTCCCCTGCGAATCCTTGGCGGCGTGGTAGTCACCATTCTCGGACAGGTCACCGAGGGCGCGGGCGCTCTCGATGGCTTGGGCGATGTCGAGCCGGCCACGGGTGGTCAGGTCCTCGAGCTCAGCGGACAGGCGGTCGAAGGTCTCCTGAGTCAGCTTGGTGGGTCCGTCGGTCACAGCATGGTCCTTGGGGCGAGAAGGTGAACGACCAAGAGTACCGCCTCTCAACCAGTCGCTCTGCACCTTGCGACCCGTCTTGACCCAGCCGCAGGGCTTTGGGAGACTTGAGTTCGATGCGAGATAGCAACCGGGTAGGGATTATTGGATAGGCGCGTTGGGTCACCCAGCGCGCCGCCTTGACCGTCCACTTGGTGGGCGGTTTTTTCTTTCCCGGGACCGAGGGGCCGCCATGGCGTGGCGCCCCGGCATCGAAGTCGATCACGCGAGGTCCGGCCCGAAGGGCCGGTGAGGACAAGGAGTGGACATGACGCAGCACAGGATTGCAGTGATTGGTGGCGACGGCATCGGCCCTGAGGTGACCTCGGAGGCCCTCAAGGTGATCGCTGCGGCCGGCGTCGACTTGGCCACCACTGACTTCGACCTCGGCGCCTCGCGCTACCAGCGGACTGGTGAGGTGCTCAGCGACGAGACTCTCGAAGAGCTGCGCGGCTTTGATGCCATCCTGCTCGGGGCCGTCGGACCGGCGATCGGAGACACCTCGATCCCACCGGGCACTCTCGAGCGCGGGCTGCTGCTCAAGGCTCGATTCGGCCTCGACCTCTTCATCAACCTGCGCCCCTTCGTCGGCGTCCCTGGGTCGATCGCCGAGGGTGCCGACTTCGTGGTGATCCGGGAGAACACCGAGGGCACATATGCCGGCGAGGGCGGGTTCCTGCGCCACGGCACGCCGCACGAGATCGCCACGCAGGGCTCGGTGAACACCCGCTTCGGCGTTGAGCGCTGTGTCCGATTCGCCTTCAATCTCGCCGACTCACGAGAAGCCAAGAAGTTGACACTGGTGCACAAAACCAACGTCCTCACGTTCTCGGGTGATCTGTGGCAGCGGACCGTCAATGACGTGGCCACAGAGTTCCCCTCTGTGTCGGTTGACTACAACCACATCGACGCAGCGTGCATCTACATGGTGGAGCAACCCAGCCGCTACGACGTCATTGTGACGGACAACCTCTTCGGGGACATCCTCACCGACCTCGCCGGAGCGGTGGCCGGTGGCATCGGATTCGCTGCCTCGGCCAACCTCAACGCCTCTCGGACCGGACCGTCGCTGTTCGAGCCCGTGCACGGAGCGGCCCACGACATCGCCGGACAGGCCAAGGCCAATCCTCTGGCCGCCATCTCCTCGGGTGCACTGATGCTCGAGTTCCTCGGCGAGACTGAGGCAGCCGGCCGCATCTCGGCGGCGGTCACTGAATACGCAATGAGCACCACGGAGCAAGCGTCGACCGGCGAGATCGGCGACGCAATCGCAGGAAGGGTCTGATCATGCCGATCACGACAACGAAGTACATCTGGATGGACGGCAAGATGGTGGAGTGGGAGAACGCCACCACGCACATCCTCACCCACTCGCTCCACTACGGAATGGGTGTCTTCGAGGGGATCCGTGCGTACCCGACTGCTGATGGTGTTGCCATCTTCCGTCTCCGTGACCACATCGTTCGCCTGCTCAACTCGGCCAAGATCTTCATGATGGACGTTCCCTTCGACGTCGATGAGTTAGTCGAGGCTTGCCGGGACATCGTCCGGGTCAACGAGCTCGACGACGGCTGCTACCTGCGGCCCATTATCTACCTGGGCTACGGCGAGATGGGCCTGAACCCACTGCCCTGCTCGGTCAACGTTGCAGTGGCGGCATGGCCTTGGGGTACCTACCTCGGCGATGACGGCGTCAACAACGGTGTGCGGATGAAGATCAGCTCGTGGCGCCGTCACGATCCCAACGCGATGCCGACGGCGGCCAAGGGCACCGGGATGTACATCAACTCGTCGCTGGCCAAGGTCGAGGCGATCAAGGCTGGCTACGACGAGGCCATCATGCTGGCCCCCGACGGCAAGGTGGCCGAGTGCACGGGAGAGAACCTCTTTATCATCGAGGACGGAAAGCTCACGACTCCCCATGTTGCTCACGCCGGCACCCTGGAAGGCATCACTCAGAACACGGTGGAGGCCATCGCCCGGGACCTCGGCCTTGAGGTCACCTACGAGCCCCTGATCCGCACTGACCTCTACCTTGCCGATGAAGCATTCCTGACCGGGACCGCGGCTGAGGTGGTCCCAATTCAGTCGGTCGATGACCGGTTGGTGGGTGACGGCAAGCCCGGTCCTCACACCAAGAGGATCCAGGAGGCTTACTTCAGCGCGGTGCGCGGTGAGCTGCCGCAGTACCGGGCCTGGCTCGACTATGTCTGAGCACGAGCACGAGCACGAGCACGAGCACGAGCACGAGCACGAGCCGCCACACCGCCACGCTCATGGAGCGGAGCACTCGATGGCCTCACACCACTACGACCTCCCGGATATCCCGACGCAAGTTGACATCTTCGACACGATCCTGCGAGACGGTTCTCAGCAGGAGGGTCTGTCGTTGACCGTCGAGGACAAGATCAAGGTGGCCGAGCAGCTCGACCACCTTGGCGTTGCCTATATCGAAGGAGGGTGGCCTGGGGCCAACCCGAAGGACACCGAGTTCTTCCGTCGCTTCTCCACCGAGCTCCGACTCGACACCTCCACGCTCGTGGCCTTCGGTTCGACTCGTCGAGCCGGCGCCGATGCGGAGAAGGACGAGACCTTGCGGGCCCTCATCGAGGCCGATACCGAGGTCATTTGCATCGTTGCCAAGTCTTGGGATCGCCACGTAGCTGAGGCGCTCAAGACCAGCCTCGATGAGGCCGTGGCCATGGTCGAAGACTCCGTGCGATTCCTGACCGCGAACGACAAGCGGGTCTTCCTCGACGCCGAACACTTCTTCGACGGGTTCCGGGGGAACCAGGAATTCGCGCTCCGAGTGCTGCTGGCTGCCGAACAAGCGGGGGCGGAGAGCCTCGTGCTCTGCGACACCAACGGCGGATCGCTGCCGGGCGACGTGACCCATGCGGTGACCACAGTGCGTCAAGCAGCGACCTCGGCGAGCTTGGGCATCCACTGCCACAACGACTCGGGTGTCGCAGTCGCCAACTCGTTGGCAGCCGTGGCTGCCGGCGTGACGCAGGTGCAGGGCTGCATCAACGGGTACGGAGAGCGGTCGGGGAATACCGACCTTGCCACTGCCATCCCGGATCTCAGCCTCAAGCTGAACATCAGGACCATTCCGCTCGATCGCCTTGACCGTCTGACTGCGGTCAGCCACCACATCGCCGAGGTGGTGAACCTTGCTCCGTCGAATCAGCAGCCCTATGTAGGCAAGGCGGCCTTCGCTCACAAGGCAGGACTCCATGCCTCGGCGGTGGCCAAGTCGCCAGACCTCTACGAGCACATCGACTCTTCGGTGGTCGGCAACTCCAATCGCGTCGTGGTCTCAGAGATGGCCGGACGAGCCACTCTGGTGATCAAGGCCAAGGAGCTCGGCATCGATCTCCATGCCGATGCCATCGCCTCGGTCCTCGAGGACCTCAAGCGTCTTGAGCATGAGGGCTACCACTTCGAAGTCGCCGATGGGAGCCTTGAGCTGCTGCTCCGCCGTGCCACGGGTTGGCAGGCGGACTACTTCGCTGTCGAGTCCTTCGAGGTGTCGACTCAGCACCGCGGTGATGCCGGAGACGGCCACGGGTCGACGAGTACGTCCGCCACGATCACTGTGATGATCAAAGGTGAGTCAACGACCGCATCAGCGTCGGGCAATGGACCAGTCAACGCGCTCGATGCAGCATTGCGCAAGGCCATCGGTGGCGAGTACCCGTCGCTGTCGGGGGTCCACCTCACCGACTACCGCGTCCGTGTCCTCGACACTGGCCGAGGTACTGGCGCCGTGACGAGGGTGCTCGTCGACTCCTCCTCGGCCGAGCGCAGCTGGACAACCATTGGAGTCTCGGAGAACATCATCGAGGCGAGCTGGCAGGCGCTGTATGACTCGATCGTCTTCGGCCTGCTCCACGCGGATGATTGAGCTCGAGCAAGTAGGTTGACACTGTGACGCAGCCCCAATTCGTTCCCATTACCGATGGCCAACGCCTGCGACCGGTCATGGCGCAGCCAACCGCTACCCACGTGACAGGCAAGCCGGCAGAGCTCCGATCGCCGGTGGTCACTTCGGGGGATCTCTTCGGCTCCCCGGGCCCGGACCAGGGCTACGCACTGCTGCTCGCCCATCACCTGAGTGACCGCCTCGTGTTGCGTGACGATGAGGACGCTCATGACGTCGAGGTGGGCGGGTCGTTGCTCGCCGGACGGCGCGCATCGCTCTATGGCCGAGCTCCCTCGATCTACGACCTCCAGGTCGCCCTCGGCCTCTTCGGGTTCCTGACGGCGGCACCTGCTGACCTTGTTGAAATCCGCCAGGTGCTCTTCCGGTCGATCGGCCACAGTTACGCCGCTCAGCGCCATCTCGTCGATGCCGTGCCGGAGAAGTCACTCCGGATGACACCGGACGAGGCGGCCTCGTCGACGTCAAACTGGCGAAGCCACCTCTGGATCTGAGGTCGCGAGCCCACCGATCGATCATGGGGCCCCGAGACGCATGGCGGCTCCTGCTAGGTTCCTAGAACACGTTCTCATCAGCGCCAACGCGCTCATGGAAGGGAGCCATCATGGGCAATCCAGTCATCGTCGAAGCCGTCAGAACCCCCATCGGTCGTCGCAATGGGTGGCTCTCCGGCCTCCATGCCGCAGACCTCCTCGGTGCGGCCCAAATGGGTGTCGTCGAGCGAGCTGGAATCGATCCGAGCCTCGTTGAGCAGGTTGTCGGCGGCTGCGTCACGCAGGCTGGCGAGCAGGCATCGAACGTCACCCGGACTGCATGGCTCGAGAAGTCGCTCCCTTGGACGACAGCCGCCACAACCATCGACTGCCAGTGCGGATCGGCACAGCAGGCCAACAACATGATCAACAACCTGATCGCCGCTGACGCCATCGATGTCGGGATTGCCTGCGGCGTCGAGGCCATGAGCCGCGTGGGCCTAGGAGCCAATGCCTATAACGGACCCGGACGCTCGAAGCCCGACAACTTCCCCTGGGACATGCCCGACCAGTTCGGTGCGGCCGAGCGGATCTCTGAGAAGTACGGCATCACTCGCGACGATGTCGACTGGCTGGGTCTGGTCTCACAGCAGAAGGCGGCAGTGGCATGGGAAGAGGGACGGTTCGACTCCCAGATCGTCCCCGTGACGGCTCCAGTGGTCGGCGAAGAGGGCCCCATGGGGGAACACACCGGTGAGACCGCGGAAATCTCCCGCGACCAAGGGATGCGCGAAACTACGGCCGAAGGGCTTGCCAAGCTCAAGCCGGTTCTGCCGACAGGCATGCACACCGCGGGGAACTCCTCGCAGATCTCCGATGGCGCCTCAGCGGTGCTGTGGATGTCAGAGGAGCGGGCCAAGGCCGAGGGCCTCAAGCCCCGCGCTCGGATCGTGGCGCAGGTGCTCGCTGGTTCTGACCCCTACTACCACCTCGATGGCCCGATCCGCGCCACCCAGATGGTCCTCGACAAGGCCGGTATGACGATCGGCGACATCGATCTGTTCGAGGTCAACGAGGCCTTTGCCTCGGTCGTGATGAGCTGGGGCAAGGAGCACAAGGTCGACTGGGACAAGGTCAACGTGAACGGCGGCGCCATCGCCCTTGGCCATCCGGTCGGAGCAACCGGTGCTCGCCTCATCACCACCATCCTCAACGAGCTCGAGCGCCGTGACCAGCAGTTCGGTCTTGTCTCGATGTGCTGCGGTGGCGCCCTCGCCACGGGCACCATCATCGAGCGCATCTAACCGTCGGCCCGATCGGCCGGCAGATGAGCAGCACCCTGGCTGAGCGCCGGGCCATGAGGAGCACGTCCGAGCACTACCGCTGGATCGTGCTGTCGAACACCACGCTCGGCACGTTCCTGGCGATGTTCAACTCGTCGGTGGTGATCATCTCGCTGCCGGCCATCTTCCGGGGCATCCATGTCGCCCCGCTTGATCCATCGAACATCGGCCTACTGCTTTGGACGCTCCAGGGCTATCTGGTGGTCACCGCCGTCTTGGTCGTGACCGTCGGTCGGATCGGCGACATCGTCGGCCGCGTCAAGATGTACAACGCGGGCTTTGCAGTCTTCACGGTGGCCTCGATCGGTCTTGCTGCCACCCCGTTGACGGGTACTGGTGGAGCACTGTGGATCATCATCGTCCGGGTGATCCAAGGCATCGGCGGCGCGCTGATCATGGCGAACTCGACGGCCATATTGACCGATGCCTTCGATGCCACCAAGCGGGGCATGGCCATGGGGTTCAACGTGATCGCCGGCATCGTCGGCTCGTTCCTTGGCCTGATCGTCGGCGGAGTTCTCTCGGCTGTCGATTGGCGGCTGGTCTTCTTCGTGTCGGTCCCCATCGGCATCGTGGGGGCGGTGTGGAGCATCCTGGCCCTGCATGAGGCTTCGGAGCGTCATCCGGCGAAGATCGACTGGTGGGGGAATGTCACCTTCGCTGCCGGTCTCGTGCTGTTCCTGGTCGGCATGACCTATGGGATCCAGCCGGCCGGTGGGCGGACGATGGGCTGGCAGAGCCCCCTCGTGCTCACCTGCCTCCTGGCCGGTCTTGGCCTGTTGGTGGCGTTCGTCATGGTGGAACGCAAGGCTGATGACCCGGTGCTGCACCTCGATCTGTTCAAGACCCGGATCTTCGCCGGGGGTGGGATCTCGATCCTCCTCGCCAACATCGGTCGTGGCGGCGTTCAGTTCCTGCTGATCGTCTGGCTTCAAGGGATCTGGTTGCCTCTGCACGGCTACAACTTCATCGACACACCGCTGTGGTCCAGCCTCTACCTGATCCCATTGTCGGTGGGCTTTGTGACCTCCGGCCCAATCGCTGGCCACCTCTCCGATCGTTATGGACAGCGGATGTTCACGACGGGCGGAATGGTGCTCACCGCTTGCTCGTTCGCAGCGCTGTGCATGCTGCCAGTCAACTTTGGCTACCCGGTCTTCGCTGTCATCCTGCTCCTGAACGGAATCGGCACGGGGGCATTCTCCGCCCCCAATACGTCTCTGATGATGGGAAGCGTCCCGGCATCGATGCGCGGTGCGGCCTCGGGGATCCGGGCCACGTTCATGAACACTGGCTTTGTGGTCTCCATCGGGCTCTTCTTCTCGCTGATGGTGGTTGGCCTGTCAGTCAACCTCCCGAATGCCGTGCGCACAGGGCTTTCGGCCGAAGGGGTGCCGGCATCGGTGGCCAACCACGTGGCCCAGCTGCCTCCGGTCGGGATGCTCTTCGCCGCCTTCCTCGGCTACAACCCGCTCGGGACGCTTCTCGGACCCGCTCTCCAACAGCTCACGCCAGCCCAGCAAGCGGTGATCACTAGCCGAGGGTTCTTCCCTCATCTCATCTCCGGTTCCTTCCACGATGGGCTCCTGCTGTCCTTGGGATTTTCCGGCGTGCTGTGCGCCCTGGCGGCGGTGGCGAGCTGGTGGGCAGGATCGGTCAAGCACTGAGGTGGCACGCGTGGCATCGATCGTGGTCTACTGACCATCGACCCGGACGCCTGCCGGGATCGACCACGTACGAGATCTGGAGGGAGATCTGATGATCGGGACTGAGAATCTCACATTCGAGGTAGTGGGCCAGACGGCCATCGTGACAATGAACCGGCCGGAGGCGAAGAATGCCCTCTCGCTCCCGATGCTCGTCGGCATGGTCGATGCCTGGGACGAGATCGATGCCAACGACGACATCCGTTGCGCCATCCTGACTGGGGCAGGCGGAACCTTCTGCTCGGGAATGGATCTCAAGTCCATGTCCGACCCAGCCAATGCCGTCTACGCCGAGCGCATGGCCGCTGACCCAGACCTTCACTGGAAGGCACTGCTGCGCCACCGCAACCTGGCCAAGCCGCTCATTGCTGCCGTCGAGGGATATGCCGTCGCGGGAGGGACCGAGATCCTGCAGGGCACCGACATTCGCGTGGCTGGCGAGAACGCCATCTTCGGGCTCTTCGAGGTCGCTCGTGGACTGTTCCCGCTCGGCGGATCCACGGTACGGCTGCGTCGCCAGATCCCGTACACCGTCGCCATGGACATCCTGCTGACCGGTCGACCTGTGCCTGCCAAGGAAGCCAAGGAGATCGGCCTCATCGGGCATCTGGTCCCTGACGGCACCGCGCTCGAGCGCGCCCTGGAGATTGCCGCAGTGATCTGCGCCAATGCCCCCCTGGCGGTCGAGGCGGTCAAGCGATCGGTCCTCGAGTCGGAGGGCATGAGTGAGGTCGAGGGCCTGGCCAATGAGCTCGAAATCGGCTGGCCCATCTTTGGAACCGAGGATGCCAAGGAGGGCCCGCGAGCCTTCGCCGAGAAGCGGCCTGCTGAGTTCACGAAGAAGTGAGGCGTCGGCCCGTCCCGGAGCTACCTCCCGAAGCTCTGGCGCTCCACGGCCCGGTGTCGCAGGGGCCAGACTTGCCAAGGAGTCAACCGGCTGAGGCCGTCAGGGACTTGATCGACCTTCTCATGACCAAGGACATTCCCGACGAGGTGCTCCTCGCCGAGGCTGAGGTCCTCCGTGGTGTCGCTGACCGTCTTGAGCAGGCGGGAAGTCCAGGACGCCGCACCCGGGTCTCCCCCAATATTGCCGAGCACCCGGGAGACTTCTTCCCGAATAGCCCGATGTCCGGATGGGCCAACCCGCTCTCGCCGCCGATCTCGATCTGGGCGGCCGAGGACGAGGACGGGCGCTTCATTCGAGGACGGGCCATCTTCACGATTCCCTATGAGGGACCCCCGACGTGTCTGCACGGTGGCATGGTGGCTCTGCTCTTCGACGAAATCCTTGGCAATGCCAACCTCGTCGCCGGCCGACCAGGTATGACCGGAACGCTCACTGTCCGCTACCGGCGACCCACGCCGCTGCTGACACCCCTCGATCTCGAGGCCCGGCAGGTATCGATTGACGGCCGAAAGATCCACACGGTGGCGACCATCTCAGTCAACGGCGAGGTCACGGCCGAGGCCACTGCGATCTTCATTGAGGTGCCACCCCTGCAGATGCTCGGCATCGCTGAGCGCAATGCGGAGCAGGCTGACGGTGACGTCATCGACCCAATGATGCGCCAGGCCATCAGCGACCTCGCCCAAGGATGACCTCGCCTACCGACTGACGCACTGGGGGAGGCGGTGCCACGGGGTGACGGTGTAGGTGGTCACCTTGCGTGGAATCCCCGGAACCCAGCAGTCTCGGTGGAGAGCGTCGGCGATGAGGGTGGGCTCGGGGAGGCCAGGGAAGTTGTAGGCCACCGTCACGAGGTTCGACGCCCCGGCGACGTGGGTGGCGGCCCAACGGGCCGAGAAGGCTGTCTCGGCCGAGCTTGCCGGCATGATGACGACGCTGGTGCGGCTTGAGACGGGTGCGTAGCCAGTGTTGAACCCCTGGCCGAAGATGAGCGTGACATTGGGGTCCTCGCCATAGGCCCAGGGCCAGCGGGCGGTGCCCTCGATCAGCAGGACCGTTCCGGGATGGGCGGCGACCATGGTGCGGGCCACGTCGGCGACGTGACGGAGGTCGCCTCCTGGGTACCGGGGCGGCACGGCGGCATTGAGCACCAAGCAGGCCGAGAGCCAGACGATGCCGAGAGCGGAGAGGCCGATCGAGACCATCCGGGGTGCATGGCGGTGAACTGTCCGGCCGGTCCAAGCCAGCCCGCTGCCGATGAGCAGGAGCAGGGCAGGGAACAGGTAGGCATCGGTGCGGTTGGAGCCCAGCGGGATCAGATGCGCCAGCGCGCAGACGACGACGACGAGGAGGACGCAGAGCGAGAGGAGGCGTTGGCGAAGGGCGGCCAGTGCCCCGGCGATGGCCAGGCCAAGGAGTACCCATTCATCGATTCGACCGACGAGGTGGAGCATGTGGTGGGGAGTGAAGGCCAATTGGTCCCCGAAGACCCCATTGACCGCGCGGCGGCTCGAGCGCAACAGCGACCCGATCGAGGAGGTCGAGAGGTAGTGCTCATGCCAGTAGTGGGCGAGCGAGGAGGTGGTCTGGCGGTGGACGATGCCAAGGTAGATCGCCCCGATGACTGCCATGGCGGCTGTGCCGCTGAGGACCAGCGCTGCGGTGGCCTCCCGGCGACGGAGCCAGACCAGAGCGACCATCAGGTAGGCACCAGCAGCAACGATGGCGCTCGAGAAGGACCAGGCGGCGCAGGACCCCGCCACCGCGGCCAGCACGGCCAGGTTCCGGCTCGACATCGAACGGCGGCAGCGTTCGGCCGCGTACAGCAGCGCACAGGCCAGCAACACATCGTCGGGATAGGGCTTGAGGTGAGTAGCGAAGCTGGTGGCCTCGGTCGACACCGCCAGAAGGGCGGCTCCCGACAGCGCCACCCATCTGTCGAGTCGGTTCCAACGGATCAGGGCGTAGACGGCCACAATCCCGGCAATGCTCGAGAGGAGGTCCGGCAGTTGGTCGAACCAGGTGGTCGTCGGGGCGAGGCCAGTCCACCACTGGGTGAACAGCGTGAACCCTGGGGAGGTGACCAGCATGTGCACCGAGGTGGACAGACCGAAATGGTTGGTCAGCGCCACCCAGGCATCGTCGGGATAGAGGGTCCCTGAGGAGAGTTGGCGTACTCGGGGGATGGCGCCGAGAACGACGATGGCCGCAAGGATCCAGGCAGAGCGGCGTTCGATGAAGGAGGACCGCTGGCCCGTCGCTGGTTCAGCGGGCGAAGTCTCGGCGGCGGCAGTGCTCATCGGCACATCATCACAGATGAGCGGGCTTGCAGTGTGCTCAATATCCAAGGTGCCCGGTAGTCCCGCTTGGGCGACTCGGCGCCTCAGATGGCGCGGTCGTGGCCCTCCCAGTAGGGATCGCGGAGCTTGCGCTTGTAGAGCTTGCCCGAGTCGTCGCGAGGCATGTCATGGGTGAAGTCAATGGTCCGGGGCTGCTTCATCTTGCCGATCTTGTCCTTGAGGAAGGCGATGATGTCATCGCGCAGGGCATCATCGCCCTCGATGCCCTCGGCCGGCTGGATGACCGCCTTGATCTCCTCGCCCCAGTCGGCGTTGGGAACGCCGAACACGGCCACGTCCGCCACCTTGGGGTGCATGATGATGGCACCCTCGATCTCGGCGGGGTAGATGTTGGCCCCACCCGAGATGATCATGTCGGTCTTTCGATCGCACAGGAAGAGAAAGCCGTCTTCATCGAGGTACCCGATGTCACCGACGGTGAAGAAGCTCCCAATCCGGTTCTTCCGGGTCTTCTCTTTGTCCTTGTGGTACTCGAAGGATCCGGTCTGCATGGACATGTAGACCGTTCCGATCGCGCCGGGCTCGGTCAGCCGCTCGTCATCGTCGTCGAAGATCCCGATCTCAGAGATCGGCCATGCCTGGCCAACGGTACCGGGCTTGGTCAGCCAGGCTTCGGCCCCTACGAGGGTTCCGCCACCCTCAGATGCGGCGTAGTACTCGTCGACCGCATTGCCCCACCAGGCGATCATCTGATGCTTGATCTCGATCGGGCAGGGTGCCGCCGCATGGATCATGTGCCGGAGTGAGGACACGTCGTAGCCGGCTCGTACCTCCTCGGGGAGATTGAGCAGCCGGACGAACTGGGTGGGCACCATGTGCGAGGTGGTGACCTTGTACTGCTGGATCAGACGGAGCATCTCCTCGGGATCCCACTTGTCCATGATGACAAGGGTGTGGCCGAGATGGATCGACGCGCCAGCGAACCGCAGCACGGCCGTGTGGTAGAGCGGCGAACCCACGATGTGGACATTGTCGTCCTGGGGCTGGATGCCGAAGAGGAAGAGGATCCCGGACAGCCCGAGGGCCGCCTCCTCCGGGGTGGCCCCGGAGAGGGGACGGTGGACGCCCTTGGGCTTGCCGGTCGTGCCCGACGTGTAGTTCATGACGTCGCCGATGGTGCGGTCCTCTGGCGTGGTCGTCGGTTGGTTGCCGAGGAGAAGCTCATAGGAGTTGAAGCCGATGATCTCACCGACCGCCAGGCAGGCGGTCCCGCCGAGCCCGGCCGCTTCGGCCGCATCGAGGGCGACCTCCTCGAAGCGCTCGTGGGCCACGAAGACCTTGGCCTCGGAGTCCTCGATGATGTAGCCGATCTCCGCTCCGACGAGGTGGTGGTTGTTCGGGACGAGGTACCAGCCAGCCTGGAGGCAGGCGAGGTAGAGCTCGATCATCTCCCGCCCGTTGGGCAGCAGGGTAGCCACCACATCACCGGGCTTGAGGCCGAAGCGCCGCAGAGCGTGGACGACCTGGTTGGCACGTCCGAGGAGCTCGCCGGCGGAGACCTCAGTCCCATCGGGGGTGACCAGCGCGAGGTGGTCGGGCGACTCGGTCGCCTGTGCCCAGAAGCCGAACTCTGCCATGGTTCCCCCTTATCCGCCGGCCTGAGGCCGAGCGTCTGCGTGGCTCAACGGTAGAACACGTTCTCGCGAAGCGTCAACGAGCCCATCCTTGTAGGGATCTGGGGTCACGCAGAGGTTCAACCTGACGGGGTGTCAGGTTGTAGGGTTCCTCCGAACCTGAATCTTGAGGAGTGGACATGGCGAAGTATCTCGACGGCAAGGTTGTGGCGATCACCGGGGGAGGAGGCGGCATCGGCCGAGCCATCGCATTGGCTGCAGCCGCCGAGGGCGCAAAGGTGGTCGTAGCGGACATTGGCGTCTCGATGGCGGGCGAGGACCCCTCGAGCGAACCGGCCAACAGTGTGGTGGCAGAGATCGAGGCCGCCGGCGGCGAAGCAATAGCGGTGGCTGATGACGTGTCCTCCATGGAGGGCGGGAGTCACATCATCGATGCCGCCGTCGAGCGATGGGGCCGCATCGACGGAGTGGTCGCCGTGGCCGGCATCCTGCGCGAGCGCATGCTCTTCAACATGTCCGAGGATGAGTGGGACGCGGTCATTGCCACGCACCTCAAGGGTCACTTCACCGTCATCCGGGCAGCCGCTGCAGTGATGCGCAAGCAGGAAGGAGGCGGCTCGATCGTTGGGTTCACCTCCGGCGCTTTTGCCGGCAGCGTGGCCCAGGCCAACTATGCCTCCGCCAAGGGCGGCATCGTTTCGCTCATCCGCTCGGCTGCGGCGGGCCTCTACCGCTATGGGGTGACCGCAAATGCCATCGCTCCGGTAGCACGCACCCGCATGAGTGAGAACGTGCCCATGGAGCTTGCCGAGATGGGCGACCCTGAAGACATCGCCCCGATGGTGGTGTACCTGCTGAGCGACAAGGCGAAGCACGTGACCGGGCAGGTCTACACGGTGGTCGGCAAGAAGATCGCAGTGTGGAACCAGCCACGCGAGGTTCGGGCCATGTACACCGCTGAGCGCTGGACCCCGGGTGAGATCGAGGCACGCCTCGACTCCACCGTGGGCGTGGAGCGCATGGAGCTCATCGACAAGCTCGAGGAGTACCGCAAGGCCGCCGCAGCGAAGGACAAGCCCGCTTCCTGACCCGAGGCGGCGTGGCTCAGGGTAGTTCGCTGACCGGTTCGAAGACCTCGACCCGGCGAAGTCGGCGAACCCGGAGGGCGATGATTGCTCCGCCGATGACGAGGCTCACGCCAGCGATCTGAACGAGGATCGAACCGGTCTGGCCGATGTCTCCGAGCAGGAAGTGCTCATCAAGTGCTCGGGTGATTCCCCAGATGATCATGCCGGTTGCAATCACCGCGCCAGATGGGTCCGGCAGACTTGGAGCGGCATCGTGTCGGGATCGGACTCGGCGGTCGACGATGATGAGCACCAGATAGGTGGCGAAGTCCTCGGCAGCCTGAACGAGTGGAACCGGGACTCGCTTGCCCACTTGGCCGTCGTAGTACATGCCGAACCACTGGGTGGTGGGATGCCCGCCTCCGGCCACCATGAGCTGAGGTCCGAGGAGCCGTCCGAGTGCCCAGGCTGCCATGAGGACTGGGGCCACGATGTCGAGACCCTCGAGCACGCCGAGCTCTGGACAGCGGCGACGGGCGATGAGGAGTGCCACCGGCACAGCGAGAAGCAGGCCTCCGAAGGAGGAGAGTCCTCCCTGCCAGATGGCGGGGACCTCTGCAGGATGGGCCGAGTAATACCCGAGGTTGGATACCACGTGCATGAGGCGGGCCCCGACGATGGCTGAAGCGATGACCCAGAGGAAGAGGGTCGAGACCCACTCAGTGGCGAAGCCTCGCTTGGCGAGCCGGTGCTCGAAGTAGCGGTAGGCCACCCAGAAGGTAATGGCCAATCCAATCCCGTAGGTGTGAATCTGGAGGGGCCCGAGATGGAAGGAGGTCGGGATCGGGTGCACGGAGTCTCAGCCCCGCCTAGGTCGCTCGGCGCTCGAGGCTCAGGGTCGGCCGATGCCGACGAAGCCCATGCGTACCGACGTGATGTGCACGAATGAGCCGGTCTGAGGTGCCTCGATCATCGAGCCACCACCGACGTACATCGCCACGTGCTCGCTGCCACCTGGGCCATAGAAGATCAGGTCACCAGGCTGGGCGTTGGCGAGCCCGGGCACCGGTGTCGTCATTGCCATCTGGGCGCCCGAGTAGTGAGGGAGGCTCACGCCGGCCTGGGACCATGCCCATGAGGTGAGACCGGAACAGTCGAACCCGGTTCCCGGCGACGAGGCAGCCCAGACATAGGGGACACCGATCTGACTCTCGGCAGCAGCCACGGCACCGGAACCACCTGGAGCTGGGGGAGGTACTGGGTAGTTGCGTGCGGGGGGAGCGGATGCGGCCGCCTTGGCCTGGGTGGCTTGGACGGCGGCGGCGGCCTGTTGGCTCTGCCTGAGGAGGGTGGCGACCTGACCCTTGGCCTGGCTGAGCGTGGCGGTCTGCTGGGCTTGGAGGAATTGGGCTTGGCTCATGGCAGCGGCGGCTGAGGCTGTGGCAGCAGCAGCAGCCGTCTCCTGCGTCTGCAGCTTGGCTTGCTGAGTCGCCAAGGTGTCCTTCGAATTGGTCAGTTGGGCCACGGCGGTGTGCAGTCGGCTCGCCGAGACCTTGGTGTACTGAGTCTTGGCGGCAAAGTCCTTCTGGTTCGTCGTGAAGAGGGGATTGGAGTTCGCCGCGGTGCCATTCGACATGTACGAGTGAATGGCCGCCTTGCGCAGGTGGGACTTGTCGCGCGAGACCTGTGCCTGTGTCTTGGCGATGGTCGCCTGCGTCTCCGAGATCTGCGACTGCAGTTGCTCCTGGTGGTACTTGGCGGCGTCGTATTGCTGGCCAAGAGCACCGATCTGTGATGTGGTGGCATTAAGTTTGGCCTCGATCGCGGCAGCCTGGGCCTTGGCATCGGAGAGCTGGTCGGCCGATGCGGGGCGCGAAAGTGGAAGCACAGTGCTGGCACACACTGCGGCTACGGCCATGAGGGGCCAAGCGGCACGGGAGGCTGATCGCGTCATCCTCCGCGTCCACGTCGTCGTCGGGCTCATGTTGCCTTCGGCGTCGTACACGATTCATAGAGTCTTGCAGGCTCAGGGTCTCCGATCAAGGTTTTGGACGACATCGGGGCCATTCTCATCGGGCTGATGGCAACGAAGACCCTGCTCAAAAGGGTAATCAAGGGAACCTTGAGATCTCCTTAAGAATGAGTGTGATTGGGGCGGTATCGTCTGAATCCATGGGTGACATGGTTGAGTTTGATGGTCCAGAAGGACGCCCGGCTCGGGGCTACTTGGCGATGGCAGAATCCCCCGGGGCCCCGGGTGTGGTGGTGATTCAGGAATGGTGGGGGCTGATCGATCAGATCAAGGGAGTCTGTGACCGCCTGGCTGCGGCTGGCTTTAGTGCGTTGGCCCCTGATCTCTACGGTGGCAAGGTCGTCCCGCTCCACGAGCCTGATGATGCAGCGAAGGAGATGATGAGTCTCCAACTCGATGCGGCATCGCAGGATATGTCCGGTGCCGTCCAACTCCTCCAAGCTCGGACGGGCCACGATCGGCTCGGAGTGATTGGGTTCTGCATGGGGGGTGGGCTGGCGCTGATGCTGGCGGCACGTCGACCTGATGCCATCGCCGCAGTAGTCCCCTGCTACGGCGTCCATCCGTGGGAGATCGCCCATCCGGACTACGCCGAGATGACGGCTGTGACACAGATTCACTGCGCCGGCCTGGACGATTTCTTCACCCCGGCTGCGGCTGAGGAACTGACGGGAACTCTCGCGGCTCTCGGCAAGTCGGTCGAACTCCACATCTATCCGACCTCGCACCATGCGTTCTTCAATGAAGACCGTCCTGAGGTCTTCGACCAGGAAGCCTCAGACCTTCTCTGGGCGCGCTCAATCGCATTCCTCTCCTCGCACCTCCCGGGCGGCTGAGGCACCCCTGAAATTTCTCCCCGAGTTGACATCGCCGGACGCGACTCGGATCATCGCCGGACGCACCCTGCGCGGCTTTGCCGACGGTTTTGTCAGTGTTCTGCTTGCGCAATACCTGAGCGATCTGGGATTTAGTCCCGTGGCCATCGGGGCCATCGTCACTGGAACCTTGCTTGGATCCGCCGGCATGACGCTGCTGTTCGGCCTGCGAGGGAGAGCGATCAGCTTCAAGGCACGCTTGTTGGCCGCTGCTGGAATGATGGCTATCACGGGGGTCGGCTTCGCCTCGACTGTCTGGTTCTGGCCATTGATGGTGATCGCCATACTTGGGACGCTCAACCCTTCGGCTGGCGACGTCAGTGTCTTTCTCCCTACAGAACAGGCCTATGTCGCCGGCTTGGTGGAGCCATCGAGCCGACCTCGTATCTTCGCCGTCTACAACCTCGGGGCAATCTTTGCCGGTGCCGTTGGCGCGCTTGTCTCGGGCTTGCCCTCGCTTGTGGCGCATCGAAACGGCTGGCACGTAGCCACCGCGGACCGATCGGGATTCGTGCTCTATGCGGTCGTGGCCGTGATCATCTTTGTGATCTACGCCGGGCTCCATCGCCATGGCGAGCCCGAGCCACAGCCAGCCCTCCCTGAGGGCGAGCGACGACGAGCACTTCACACCTCACGCAGGACCGTCCTCGAGTTGGCGGCGCTGTTCAGTCTGGACTCGGCGGGCAGCGGGTTCGTTGTCACCTCTCTTCTGGTGCTCTGGCTGCACCTGCGATTCGGCCTCTCACCGGCAGCGACAGGAGGACTCTTCTTCGCGGCCGGTCTGCTCGGGGCGGCATCGCAGGTACTCGCCCCTGTGCTCGCCAGACGCATCGGTCTCATTCGGACGATGGCGTATACCCATATCCCGGCGAATATCTTGCTGATCCTTGCTGCCTTTGCTCCACGTGGGGGTGTGGCGGTGGGGTTGCTGCTCGCTCGATCCCTCTTCGCCCAGATGGACGTTCCAGCTCGCCAGGCCTTCGTGATGGCAGTGGTTCCAGCGGGTGAGCGTGCCGCCGCGTCAAGCGTGACGAATGTCCCCCGGTCGTTAGCCTCGGCGACAACTCCGCTCCTCGCAGGCCTCCTGCTCTCGACCTCAGATGTGGGCTGGCCACTCGTCATCGCCGGCACCATGAAGATCGCGTATGACGTGATCCTGCTGGTGCTCTACCGGTCGGTACCTGAACACGAGGGAGCATCTCGAACGTGATCGCGCAGGCCTGACGCAGCACTTCAAGATTCGCGCGACGACGGTGTGTCAAGATCCGTTTCAAAATCTGGGGGGTAATGATGAAGCGCAAGTTCTTGGGTGGACTGCTGTTCGGTGCGTTGACCGTGTCAGCCTGTTCGGCGCCGATGGCGGCACCACCGAACACCTCGTCAACACCTGACTACGCCAAGTCCGGATCGAACCTGGTGAGTGTCACGACGCTCGATCTCGGGTCTGCTGGCAACGTGCTCGGGGAGCGCTTGGCCACGGTGTTCTACCCGACTTCGTTGGGTATACCCGGAAAGGGAGATGCTCCGTCGGCTCAGATCTGCACGAAGGGCTTCAGCTATTCACAGTCTGAGACCCTGCCCGTCTCGCTTCGGTCGGTGCTCCCCGCGGCCTACGACACGCACCAATCGATCCCTGGAACGAGGGTGGGTTGTGACGGGAGCGGGCTGGGGGCTGTGCCCCATCATTTCCCAGTGCTGCTGTTCAGTCACGGCTATGGCGGAGAGCGGCTCTACTACTCGAACCTCCTGGCAGGAATTGCCTCGTGGGGCTTCGTCGTGGTGAGTGCTGACTATCTCGAACGGGGCCTCGCCAGCCAGGCGCTCAAGGGAACCCCACCTCCGACGCCTTCGTTCGACCGGTCGGTCATGCTTTCCTCGCTCCGAGCAGTCGTCACAGCGGGAGCGGACGCAACCTCACCTCTCTACCGGGCGGTGAATCCCTCGAAGGTCGCAGCAGCTGGCCACTCCATGGGGGGACAAACTGCCTTTGACGCCTTGAGGGCACCAGGCATCGCGACGGCGATCGGATGGGCGCCGGTGGGTCCCGTGGGCACACCGTCAACGAAGCCAACCATGATCATCGGTACGACCGGTGATTCCGCCGTCACGCAGGCAAAGGTCACCGCGACGTACCAGCGCTTCTCAGCGCCGAAGTCGCTCATTGAGGTTGTAGGCCTCGGGCACAACAGTTACACCGATATCTGTGTCGGAATCCGCTCTGGCGGTGGACTCATCAACTTTGCGGTAGCCAACCACTTCGTTTCGCCACGGTTGGCCAAACTCGGCATCAACGGTTGCGAGAAGGCTGATGCCTCACCTGTGAAGCTCTGGCCCGTGGTGCAGTACTACACGGTGTTCCAGCTGAAGAATGTCTTTGCCGGCAAAGCCAGCGCCACTCCAGTTCCCGAGCCGGCGCCGGGCTTTTCGCCCCTCACGGTTCACGTCACTCAGCAGCAGTAACGCTTGGCCCGATGTCCTAGCTGGCATCCTCGATGAGCTTGCGTGCCACGACCTTGAGGCACAGCGTCTCATCGGCCCCCTCGAAGATCGACAGCACGCGGGCATCGACGAAGTAGCGACTGACGGCATACTCCTCGGCATAGCCCATGCCGCCGTGGATCTGCATGGCCTCACGGGTGACCCACTCGGCTGCCCTGCAGACATAGGCCTTGGCCATTGAGGCCTCGAGTGAGCCCTCACCATTGGCCATGAGGACAGCCACCTCGAGGGAGTATTGCCGGCAGGCCTGAATGATGACGGCCATGCGGGTCAGCTTCACCTTGGTGAGCTGGTAGTCGAAGATGGGTGACCCGAAGACCTTGCGGTTCTCGGCGTACTCATATGCGGCCTCATATGCCGCCTGCATGAGACCGACGGCCCGGGCTGCGGTCTGGATGCGGCCATTCTCGAATCCGGCCATCTGGTAGTAGAAGCCCTTGCCGATGCCATCCTCGCCACCGACGAGATTGGCATCGGGGACGAACCAGTTATCGAAGGCGATCTCGTATGAGTGCATGCCGCGGTAGCCCAGCGTGTCGATGGGGCGACCCTCCATGCGTCCGTTGTCGTCGCTGCGACCCTCACTCGATGCTTCCTGCGTGAAGATGAAGCCATGCGCGTCGGCGATGGGCTTCTCGACCACGAAGAGCGTCAAGCCACGGTGAGTCTTGGAGCGGTCCGGGTCGGTGCGAGCCAGCAGCATGAGCGCGTTCGCTCGAGCCCCAAAGGTGCACCACGTCTTGGTCCCGTTGATGAGCCAGCCACCCTCGGTCTTGGTGGCCTGGGTGGTGATGTTGGCCACGTCGGAGCCGTAGTCGGGCTCGGTGACGGCCACGGCAGCCATGATCTCGGCGGTGGCCAGCTTGGGAAGCCAGCGCTGCTTCTGCTCCTCGGTCCCGCCAGCGAGGACGGCGCGGGTCAGGATCTCGGGACGGGTGATGAGCGCTCCGCCTGCTCCGAGTGATCCCCAAGTGAGCTCCTCGGTGGCGACCACCATGCCGATGTAGTCGGCCTCGCCGCCACTGGCGAAGCCGCCGTACTCCTCGGGAACGCTGAGTCCCATGCCGCCGATCTCGGCAAGGGCTTCAATGAGGTCCTCGGGGATGTCAGCGTTCTCGCGGTGGATGTGTTCGGCCCGGGGGCGGATCTGCTCCTCGGCGAAGCGGTGAAAGGTGTCGGCCACAAGCTCGAAGTCCTGATCGAGATGGCGTGGGCCGGTCTGGCCCACAAGGCTGGCCAGGAAGTCTGGGTCACAGAATGCAGTGACGAATCCGGCCACCGGGGCCATCCAACCCGGCTCGACTCCAAAGAGCTGCTCGCGACCGACCATGCGCTGGCCCAGGTCCCGGAGGGCGTCGGCAATGAAGGCGCAGGCGATGCGAGCCTCGATGTCGCCCTTGGCGCCATAGGTGAGGGTTGAGCGAGCGGTGCCGACGGCGCTGGCTGCGTGAGCGAGGTCATAGGCCACCACTTGGTTGGCGTCGATGCCACCATTGGCCACGAGAGCTCCGACGGCCTTGTCGACGACCTCCTGAGCGAGGGCGACCGCCGAAGCGGCCTGAGTGAGATCAGGTGCGAGGTTCTCTGCCATGGAGTCGAAATCTAGTCGCCGGCTCACCCGACGATGCCGTGTCTGGTCAGTCGGGGCGGCGGGCGAGGACAGTGACGAGTGGCGGCAGCACGATCGACGCATCGGCCGGATCGACCTCAGTGAGCTCCTCGAGGTACGAGGCGACGGGGCCAGGGCCGCAGCCAGCGGGAGCCTCGGCCCAGGCATCCACCAACTCGAGCCCGGCGGACACGACCAAGCCCGGAAGGAGCGCGCCGATGTCAGGGTGCCGAGCATCGGGCATCGACATGGCCACGCCGTCGATCCGGCCGGCGCTGGTGATTGGTTCCTGGGCCACCACCCATCCACCCGGTCGGACTGCTGCGGCCATGGCGGTCAGCCCGGCGAGCGGCTCGTGTACATGGAGGAGAAGGAAGCGGCAGAACGCCAGATCAACCGCCTCGGGCAGCGTGAGGTCTTCTACGGCTTGGGTCAGAGCGAGGACTTGGGCGTGGGCGGCCGCAGCGGCGGCAACGAGGTCACGAGCGGCGGGATCGATGTCGACGGCATAGATACGACCCTCTCGACCGACGATCTCGCCGAGGGCGATGGCCACGTCACCGAGGCCGGCGCCGACGTCGACGCATCGCCAGCCGGGACCAACCCCGAGCCGAGTCATGGCGGTGGCCAGTGGGCGCCGGTAGACGTCGTCACGTAAGTCTCGAACGTCTCCGAGGATGTCGTCTGCCATGACGAGAGCCTCGCACATCGCCACACTGAGGAGAAGGCCCATCCCGACCTTGCCGGCCCCGTCGGGCGCTCCTATGGTGCAGAAGGTGAAGGTAACCATGCTCTTGGCGGATTCGGCGCAGGTCGCCGAGGGAAAGCTCTACATCTTGGGCGGAGGGTGGTCGCTGATCGGACCAGATCCGGCACCATCGGCGGTGGCGATCAAGCTCGAGGTTGACTGGCATGAGACCGATCGTGTGCATCACTGGGAGTTGTTCCTCGAGGACGCTGATGGCCGGCCGGTCACCTTCATGACGGAGAGTGGCCTTGAGTCCATCGAGATCCGTGGCGAACTCTCGGCGATGCGACCCGAAGGGCTCATGGAGGGGACGCCAGTGGACATCCCGATGGCCATCAACCTCGGACCGCTTCCCATCGATCCTGGGAGTCGCTTCACGTGGAAGTTTCTGCTCGACGGCGAGGCAGTCGAAGGCGGCTCTATTGGGTTCACGACCCGGCCCCTCGCCATCTGAGGAGAGACCCTCGCAGTGCTGAGTGGCGCGCGGGGTGCTGACGCGGCGACGATAGGGAGATGACGACCCATGACCGCCCCTTCGGCCGCTATCTCGAGGACTTCATCCCCGGCGATGTGTACAAGCACTGGCCCGGCAAGACGATCACCGAATACGACGATCACCTCTTCTGCATGATCACGATGAACCACCATCCGCTGCACACCAATGTGTGGTTCGCTGAGCACGAATCGGTGCAGAAGCGCAACGTGGTGGTGGGAAACCTCGTCTACTCCCTAGTCCTCGGGATGAGTGTGCCCGATGTGTCCGGCGCCGCCATCGCCAACCTTGAGATCGAGACGCTCCAGCACAAGAACCCGACCTTCCACGGCGACACCATCTACGCGGAGACTCGTGTACTCGAGGTGACCGAATCGAAGTCGAAGAACGACCGAGGCATCGTCACGGTCGAGACCAAGGGCTTCAACCAAGATGGTCTCGAGGTCTGCTACTTCCGCCGCCGCGTGATGGTGTGGAAGCGCGACTCGGCCCCGCAACGACAGCGTCCGTACGCTGGCGACGTCTGGGGCTGAGCCGACCCGGGCCTCGATTGAGGTCTGGCGTCGACGGTTGGCCGAGCGGCTTGAGGTCGTCCGCGACCTCCCGTGGCGCAGGACTCGGGACCCCTGGGCGATCCTCGTCGCCGAGGTGATGCTCCAGCAGACGCAGGTCTCGAGAGCCCAGCACGCATGGTCTTCGCTGCTGGCTGACCTCCCGAATCCTGCAGCTGCCGCCGCAGCCGGGCAAGCAGACATCGTCCGTCGGTGGGAGGGTCTCGGCTACAACCGTCGAGCAGTCGGTCTCTACCGCGCCGCCGTGGCAATGGTGGAGCACCATGACGGAACGGTCCCCGACTCGCTACCTGAGCTGCTGGCGCTCCCTGGCGTTGGTCCGTACACCGCCCGGGCTGTCCTCGCCTTCGCATTTGAGCACGACGTGGCAGTCGTTGACGTCAACGTCGCCCGGGTCATCTCACGGGCTGTGGCCGGTCGCCCTCTTTCGGCGGCCATCCTCCAGCGTACGGCTGACGGTCTCGTCGGCGAGGGTGACGGGTGGCGACATAACCAGGCCTTGCTCGACCATGGGGCGCTTGTCTGCACGGCGCGGACACCTTCGTGCGAGGGTTGCACCCTCCGCCGATCCTGTGCGTGGCGCAGAGGGGGGTCGACGGCGCCGGACCCGGCGGCCACGACGGCCGGCACGAGTCGACCGCAGTCCCGCTTCGAGGGTTCGCAACGTCAGGCCCGCGGAGCGGTGCTCACCCTCGTGCGGGGCGGTCCAGCTGATGCAGCGGCGATCGAGGCGCTCCGACGAAGACACGGTGAGGCACGGATCGATGCAGCCATCGACGCGCTTGGGGCCGAGGGCATAGTGGGGCGACTCGATGGCACGGTCCTGCTCGTCGACCGCTGACCTCGCGTCGTCGAACGCCACTCGCTATGTTATTGAGATGCGCTTGAGTCGTTCGGTCGTGCTGGGTATCAGCGCCAGCGTCGCCGCCCTAGGCATGATCCCAGTGGCGGTCGCCACGACCGCTAGCGCGGCCAACACCACGACCACCACGACCACCACGACCACCACGACCACACCGCTCGTCACGACGACCACCGACTTCACGCCGAGCGCGCCCTATACGCCGGTGGCCCTGGACGGCGGAACTGACGACTACCACTGCACAGTCATCGACCCGCATGTGACTGAAGCCCAGGACATCGTGGCGAGCCTCTTGCTCCCGGATCGGAACCGCACCGGGTCGCAGTCCAACGAGGTCCACCACGCCATCTACTTCTTGGTCTCCGGATCGAGAAATGTGGCTCGGGCTACGCAACTCAACGTCGACGGCAAGGGGTGGACCTGCTTTGGGGCGCCTCTCAACCCGTCCGGATCCTTCGATGGGACAACGTGGCTCGGCGGATGGGCCCCCGGGCGTGGTGTCAACTCCACTCCTACAGGCACAGGCATCCCGCTCCCGGCGAACAGCCTGATCGTCCTCCAGATGCACTACAACCTGCGGTTGGGATCGCATCCTGACCTCTCAACGCTCCGACTCACCACCGCACCGCAGGCGACGTCATCGCTCCGGCCGCTCTCGCTCGACCCGGACCACATCGCCATGCCGGATATCCCCTGTGTCAAGGGGACCGACCTCGTGGCCAACCCGCTCTGCAGTCGGGCCACTGCCCTCGCCAACATCGGCGCTCGGTTCGGGCAGGCTGCAGTGGACTTCGTCAACCAGAACGAGAGCTGGTGTCATCTCGGTGACACCGGAGGAGCGGCTGGAGCCATCTCAAGGATCAAACAACCCAAGTTCGGCGCCATCGTCAAGACCGTCTGCACGACCCCGCTGCTCGAAACGCCAGGATCGCTCATCCGGCAGGTGACGCCCCACATGCACCTGACGGGTTGGGGTGTGAAGGTCCAACTGGTCTCCGGTGGCCGGACGACGACATTGGTGAACCAGCCGGCCTACAACTTCGATGGCCAGATCTCCTACACGCTCCGCAAGCCGATCGCCATCCACTCCGGGGATGCCATCAAGATGACCTGCACCTACAACCCAAGTATTCGGGCCGGTCTTGGTCTCCAGACCCGCTATGTCACGTGGGGCGACGGTTCCTCCGACGAGATGTGCCTGGGCATCATCGCCACGACCCCTAGCTGAGCGATCCGGCGGGCTCGGCAGATCAGGCGTCACCCTCGAACCACACGAAGCCATCTGCTCTCGCCGACACGGTTCCTCGGGCGAGGGGTGACACGGCAGGCCCATTGATGACTGCTCCCGTCGACAGGGCGAACTCACTCCCGTGTTGCGGGCAGACCAATTTCGATCCATTGAGGTTGCACGGCACGATGTTGAGATGCGTGCAGATGGTGTCGAGGGCCACGAAGACGCCTGGCGAGGGTTGAAAGAGCAACCCGGGAGCTCCCGCATGCGCCGACCCTGATCCGAAGGTGAACTTCAGTGTCCCGCCGACGGGGATGTCGACCGTTCGTGCGATGGCTGGCCAGCCTGGGAATGGTGCGGTCGTGCTGGTCGTTGGTTCCGGGGTGGTGGTGATCGGTGGGGCTGTCGTCGAGCTGTTCGGAGCGGACGTCGTCGTCGTGCTCGTTGTGCTCGTCGAAGTGGTGGTGCTCGGTTCACGGCGATGCCCGGTTCTGTGCTCCGGTGCTGTCGTTGCAGGGCGAGGAACGGTCCTCGGTGTTGCGGATCTCGCTGACCCACAGGCGGCGGCGATGACCGCGACCGCCGATGAACCGAAAGCGATCAGGATGTTGCGGCGTTCCATGGATGGCGATGCTACCGAGCGCACTGTCGTCGAGGAGGTCGATCGATCACTCGGCGAGGAAGTCGAGCACCTGCGTGGCGACGGCGTCTGGCTTCTCAAGGTGGAGGAAATGTCCTGAGTCCTCGATGATCGCCAGGCGAGACCCTCCCGGCATGACGGCGAGTGGATCGCCGATGGCGTCGAGGCCGAAGCAGCCGTCGTTCTCCCCATGGAGGTACAGAGTCGGGATGGGGGTCGGGAGGCCGAGCGCATCCTGGGCCTCGCTGAGATCGGGGTCATGGAGGGTCGGATCGAACATGGCGCGGTAGTAGCCGAGGGCTGCGGTCAGCCGTTCGGGGTCACCGATGGCGGCGCGCACGTGGTCGACGTCGGCGTCGGCGGGGTAGCCCGGGGACCAGTCTTCCCAGAGGCGGGCGATGAATTCGAGGTCATCCATGCCAACCACAAAATCAGCCAGCGGGCTCTGGAAGAAGAACATGTACCAGCTCCGTTGCAGCTGGCTGTAGGTGAGAAAGGCCTCAGCCACTGACGAAGTCGGGGGCACAGCCATGGTCACCATCCGGCGCCACGTCGTCGGTGAATGAGCGGCCGCCCCATACGACGCTACGGCTCCCCAGTCATGACCGATGAGGACGGCATCGTCACCACCACCGAGCGCCTCCGTCAGGGCGATGGCATCGAGGCTGAGTGCAGCAGTCTGGTAGCGGCCATCGGCCGGCACATCGCTGGGCGCGTAACCCCTCATGGCCGGGGCGACGGCTCGGTAGCCAGCATCGGCCAGCGGTCCGAGGAGGTGTCTCCAGGTGTGGTGGGAGTCGGGGAAGCCGTGAAGGAGCAGGGCCAAGGGGCCGTCCTCGGGTCCGTCTTCGACGCCACGGAACGTCATGCCTCTGGTCTGAATCTCAAGGTCGCGCATGGCGCCACGGTACCCCCTTCCACTCGTGGATAACGTGGCAACGTGCGATTGACCTTCTACGGCGTCCGAGGCTCATGTCCGTGTTCGGGCCCCTCGTACGCGACCTTCGGCGGCGCCACCTCATGCGTGCTGCTCGAGACCGACACTGGGACGCCGATCATCTTTGACGCTGGGACCGGGATGCGAGCGCTCGGGACCGACCTGCAGCCTCGGCTTCACGAGCGAGGGATCCCTCTCCACGCGCGGGTGCTTCTCACGCATCTGCACTACGACCACCTTCTCGGCCTCCCGTTCTTCTCGCCGCTCGAGGACCCGGGCGCGGTGGTTGAGATCTATGGCCCGCGCCAGGGCGAGACGTCACTGGCGGACCTGATCAACGGGGCGGTGACTCCACCGTTCTTCCCCGTCCAGATGACGGAGTTCGCAGGCGACGTCCGCTTGGTGGAGGTGGCGGATGAGGACTTTGCCACCGAGGACGCCACAGTGACGAGCCGGTGGGTTCCGCACACCGATCCGACGCTCGGCTACCGGGTGGAGTCTGGAGGAGTGAGCGTGGCTTATGTTCCGGATCACCAGGCCCCCCTCGACCGACTGACGATTTCTGACGGGGTGCGTGACCTATGCCAAGGCGTCGACGTGCTGATCCATGACGCGCAGTACGACGACGAGGAGTTCGCTCGGCGATCGGACTGGGGCCACTCGACCGTCGCCTACGCCGTGCGAGTGGCCCTCGAAGCCGGCGTACGCCAGCTGGTCTTGTTCCACCACGACCCGGCGCACGACGACGAGCGCATCCTCGCCCTAGAGGAGGCGGCCCGCCAGATCCCCGGTGCCGATGGGCTCGAGCTCATCGTTGCGGCCCGCGAGGGCATGACGCTCGACGTGGGAGCGATGACCTGATGGGCGCAGAGCACAGCAGCGCCATCGACCAGGCTCGGTTCCGTGAGGTGCTCGGTCACTTCGCCACCGGCGTAACCATCGTCACGGCGATGGAGGAGGAGGGACCCGTCGGATTCACCTGCCAGTCATTCACGTCGCTCTCGCTGGACCCAGCCTTGATCGCTCTGGCCCCGGCGAAGTCGTCGACCAGCTGGCCCAAGATCGCAGCGGCCGGTGCGTTCTGCGTGAACATCCTGTCGGCATCCCAAGAGGCGCTCTGTCGATCATTCGCCACGTCAGGGGCGGACAAGTTTGCTGGGGTCGGGTGGTCCACTGCGGCCACCGGTGCACCGGTACTTGACGGTGCGCTGGCCTTCATCGACTGCCACCTCGAGCACATCCACGATGCTGGTGACCATGAGTTGGTCGTCGGACGGGTCCTCGATATGGGGGTCGGCGAGGGAACACCGCTGCTCTACTACCGGTCCGGGTTCGGCGGGTTCAGCGTCTGAGCGTCTGGGGCGATACGGTTCGACCCATGGGACCGACCTATCACCCGACCACCATTGAAGACGTAGAGCTAATTGAGCCCGTCGCCCACGGCGACGATCGTGGCCGCTTCGTCGAGACCTATCGACGAGAGTGGCTCCCCAAGGGCCGCGAGATGATTCAGGGCAATCGGTCCGAGAAGACCGCTGGGTCACTGGTGGGTCTGCACTACCACCTGCACCAGGCGGACTACTGGTACGTCCTTCGGGGTACGGCTCGGGTGGTCCTTGCCGACCTGCGGGTCGGATCACCTACTGAGGGAACCTCGATGGTCGTCGACCTCCATGGCGATGAAGAGCGTGGCTTGTTCATCCCGCCGGGCGTGGCTCATGGCTTCGCCGCGGTGACCGACATGCTGCTGTGGTACCTCGTCGACGGCTACTACAACCCCAATGACGAGCTCGGTGTGGCGTGGAACGACCCGGCGCTCGGCGTCGACTGGGGCATGTCGGACCCCGTCGTCTCGGAGCGAGACATGACCAACCCGACTGTGGCCGAGATCCCCGACGCCCTTCGCCCGAGGTTCGGCCTGCGACCCTGAATCGGCCGTGACGCGGGGCCTCCTCGCATCGGGTTGAATGGGAGTGTGCGCAGCATCGTCGGTCTTCTCATTCTTCTCGTCCTCGCCGGAGGTATTGGGGTGCTCCTGTGGAGCCGACGGAGCCGCGACGAGATCCATTCGATCGAGACCTACCGCAATGCGCTCGACACCCTGCAGGAGATGCGTGGGCCCTCTGCATCAGCCTCGGTTCGGGTGCTCGACCCGAACGAGCAGGAGCAGTTGCGTCAACCACCACCACCGGTTGGAGCCTTCGCCAAGCACCTTGAGCCTCCCGAGATTCCGACGGCCGTGGCGCCGCCTCCGGGTAGTCGAGAGGGGATGGTGTTCCGTGAGGACATCGGCCGGAACGATCCGATCGAGGAACTCGATGAGCAACGTGGTCACCATGATCCATCGTGGGCGATCTCTCGGATGGAGCCACGCCATCCTGTCCAGAACCGTCAGATCATCGCAGGGATCGCGGCCGGTGCCGTCATCGTGGTGCTGGTCGTGATCGGGATCCTGATCGGGTCGGGATCGGACTCCTCGACCCAACCCACGAGTACGGTGCCGAGCCATCGACAGAGGCACTCCACCACCACGGTGCCGCGCTCGGCCACAACCACAGCACCCAAGATCACTGCCTTTGCACCGCAGACCTCGACGGCAACCACGGCCACCTATCTGGCCCCATCGGGCACCTATTCAGTAACGGTCAAGGCGACAGGCGGATCGGTGTGGACCATCATGACGTCAGCGGTCGGTGATCAGGTCTTCGCCGGTGCCATCGATCCCGGATCGCCACAGACCTTCAAGGTCTCGGGCGGCGTCGAGGTCAACCTTGGAGCTCCGGGTTATGCGACCGTCTCGATCGGCGGACTGCCGGTCACGTTCCCAACGGGCTATCAGTCGCCGCTGGTACTCACCTTCACACCGGCAGCACCGACTCCTGCCTCCACCACGACGACCGCTCCGGTGGCGACGACCACGGCACCGCCATCAACCACCACCACGCTCACGCCCTAGTGCATCCCCGCTGGCCGAGTCAGCGGACGAGTTCGACCACGGCCGAAGAGCGAGGAACATAGGTGACGGAGACCGGCTTGAATCCCGCCTGCTTCAGCAGCACGTGACCGTTGTTGTCCTCGCATCCAGTCGGCTCGCTCACGTCGCCCAACTCGAAGACGTCGTCCGGGCCCCACGGCCAGACTTGAACGGCTGAAGGGTTCCGACCCTTCCAAAGATGACCGACGTAGTGCCGGGGAACATCGTGTTGGGCTGCTGTCTTGGCTGGCATCGTGATCGGGATGTCGAACGAAGGCGACGCGAGGAAGCGCGACACGCCGAAGAGTCCGTTGGAGGCCACGAGCCCCATGCCTTCGCGGATGAATGGAACGGCACCGAAGCGCTTGGCGGCCCGGCCTCGCATGACATTGCGCCCATCCCAGGCCACGTCGAACCCGAACGCATCGGCATCGTCGGACAGCGTGCTCGCCACAGGTTTCGGATGCTTCGGAAAGCCTTGCATCTCTCGTCCCCAGGTGATCGACAGCGGGCTGTTGATCCAGAGCGAGTGGAGGAACTGCGAATCGCACACCGATGGTCCGAAATTCGCATACTGCAGGGCCCAGGTCGCTTTGGTGAGTCGGCTTTCGTGGAACGCCACGGCATCGGGACGCGAATGGTTGACGTCGAAACTCAGGACCACTTCGTTGTATGCACCGCAGACGCTGTCCTCGATGACGTTCAGCCAGATCGTGGCCATCGCTTTGGGGGTCGCGTCCCCGCGGCGTATCGCACCGACTGGAAACACACCCTCATCGGCAAGCGCTGCCCGGACGACCTCGATGTCGCAGAAGCCCCGGATCAAGCACGAGGAGTAGCTGAACGCCGACCACTCCCGGTCGGTTGCCAGCCCGTTGGACAAGCGCGCCGAATGAGACGGGAACTGGTCCAACCAGCCAGACCCGGCAATCGGGGCTTGAGGCACCCCGCCCCAATCGATCAGATCATTGCCCGCTTCACCGCGGCCAACCCGGCTCTCTGTGAGCCGGCCCAGCGTGGGATGACCTATCGGATTGAGTTCCAAAGAATTCCTCTCGCTATGGCTGGACCATATCGTCAATGGCAAGCCTCAGGAGTACCGAGCCGCGCGGTTGCTGGCTGGGTGAAGGATGCCCGGGCCGCCGTCGAGGTTCTCGACCCGGACCTCTCCCGCCGACTTGGGTGCTGCATCCTCTCGAAATCGATACCGGGATCGACTTCGTCACCAGCGAGAACGTCGATCACGTTTCTCTCGGCCTGTCGATGATCTGACGTGATGCACCTGCGTCATGGGCGTTGCCAACGGCAGGCCTGCGCAGGTGACGCTTCGCTGGCTGGCGATCTCCGATCAGGAGGGGATCGACGTCTGGGCGGCCACAGCGAGGAGCGACGCACGATCAGCACGCAGCACGTAACCGCCGGCGATGGCCCGGTCGAGGGCAGTGGTGTAGGCGGCGACGTACCTGGCCGTCGACCCGTACTGCGCCGTCAGCGACTGTGGGTCAAGTGGAACGGTCGATCCGAACAGACCACAGAGCACGCTGCTGCCCTGAGGTGGTGCACCGCTCAATGTCGACACCGGTACATCCACAGCAGGAGTGCGAACACCACCCACCACATTTCCGTGGGCGTCTATGGCCAACACAGGTGGGTGCTTCGAGGAAAAGGTGAACGGTGCTGGCGAAGGTGGTGGCGTCCCATCGTTCACCCAGCGGAGGAAGGCCACATACGCGGCCTGGGCCACCTCGTGCTGGGGTCCCGAGTTGACGGGGATCGTGCAGCCGAGGAACGCAGCTCCCACGCCGAGTTCATAGGCGTCGGCATGCGAGGTGCCAGCTACCTCCCACGTCCGAATCTTCGAGGTATTTGGTTGTTGGGCGGCAGCGTAACCAAGTTCGATCAGGTCCGACTGAGTCTCGAACATGAAGACAGGGACGGTGAGATCAGTGCGGATGCGCACATTGCCGCGTATGGCCTTGGTGACGCTGTGGCCCTCGAGCGGTGCGCTGCCACCCCCTCGAGAGTGGATGAAGATGCCTTGGTAGGCGTGATCAAGGGGCTGGATCGCATCGGCATAGGTGGTGAGGTAGAACGCCGATTGGGACTCGCCGATCGCCACCACATGTGATGGGTGGAGGCCGCCGAGGATCGAGGGAGTAGGGGCTCTCAGCGCCTGACCGATCTGAGCGAACATGTCCAAGGAGTACCGGTCGCCGGGGTGATGCAGGCCGCTGTAGCGGGCTGGATCGGCCCCTCGAAGACCGGGCATCGAGCCCGAACCGAGGAGCGAGGTGCCTCCGTTGACGGCCAGGGCCTGCGTGGACACCGCCACATAGGCGGCACCGGTGTCCATCAAGGCCGGATTCAGGTAGTCCCAGTCCGGGGCAGACTCACCGGCTGACACGTTCATCCACTCCACGATGACGTTCCCATCGAACATGGCCGGGTTCCGGGGACGGCGCACGATTAACCGGGTGACATATGGCGCCGATCCCCCGACAGCGATCGTCCACCGTCCGTTGGCGGGAGTCGTTCGACCGGTGAACGAGTACGCCTTGCCCGAGGCGAAGTACTCCTGCTCGACGTACCCGTGGGAGGCCAGACCGTTGGGGTTGGCAGACACGGGCTCGACGATGGTTCCAGTACTTGGTGGTGCCGAGAACTGCGCCGGTGCCCTCCAGTCAGCTCGTTGAGCGGCGGTAGTGGTGGGTGAGGACGTAGCGGATCCCCCGCACGCAGCCAAGGTCCCAGAGAAAAGGACCAGTACGATCCACCAGCGCGCCGAAAATGTACCGATGCTGTGATCCACGGTGTGCTCGTGTCCCCCCGGACGGTGTACTCGTCGCCAAGATGTGGCTCCAACTCTTGTGCAGAGTAGCGCGGGTACCCCGCCGACCACAGGCCTCGGAGCCGCCGCTAGTGGTGCCACGCAGAGGTCCCTCTGTTCCGCAGCGGTGACGTCCTCCGATTCCACGCTCCACACCTCGACCTCCCAGGTCGACGATGTGGATCAGTCTCGAATGTTGCTACACCTCATGCGGGGATGCACTGGGGGCGATGCCGAGACACTCGAGGATCCACGCCAGCATGAAGGCCTCTTCGCGCCACGAGTCATAGCGTCCGGAGGGTCCTCCATGGCCGACACCCATCTCCATTCGAAGCAGCACGGGGTTGCTGGGGTTGAGATGGCGCAGCCGGGCGACGTGCTTTGCCGGCTCCCAGAACCCCACCCGCGTGTCGTTGAGGCCGCCCGTGAGGAGCATGGGGGGATAGGTGAACGCGGAGCCGTCGGCGCGGGTGGAGCGAAGGTTCTCGTACGGTGCCCATGAAGCGATGGTGGCATAGGCCACAGGATCGTCCGTGGGGTTTCCCCACTCCTCGTACTCTCCGACAGTGAGCGGCAGGGTTGGGTCGAGCATGGTGTTCAGCGCGTCGACGAATGGGACCTCGGCCACGATGCCGCTGAACCGTTCGGGCCCCTGGTTGGCCACGGCGCCCATGAGCAGGCCTCCGGCGGAGCCTCCTCGGGCGACGAGATGAACGGGCGAGGTGAGTCCTTGGTTCACGAGGTGGTCAGCGGCGGCAAGGAAGTCGTCGAAGGAATTCTGCTTGGCTCCAAGGTGGCCCTGGTCGTACCAGCGGCGACCCTTCTCTCCTCCTCCTCGGATGTGAGCGATGGCGAAGATTGCCCCTCGCTCAAGGAGTGAGAGGCGGAATGGGGAGAAGGTGGGGTCGATGGAGACCTCGTAGGAGCCGTAGCCATAGAGCAGGCACGGTGCTGGCTCGTGGAGCCCCTTGCTTGGGTCGGTCCGGTCGACCAGCAGTGAGGCAGCGTGCACCACGCTGATGGGGATGAGTTCACCGTCGTGGCTCGGTGCATCGAGCCGGTAGGTCACGAGCTGTGCCGGGTCGTAGCCTCCAAGCACCTCTTGGCGCTTGAGCACGGTCACCGATCGATCGGCGAGGTCGACCTCCGCCACGTTCGAGGGCATCAACATCGAGGTCTGGCCAAATCTCAATCGGAGCGGGTCGTGCTCCGGGTTGGCGCCGAGCCAGGTGGTGGTCGGTCCCTCGGTCTCGCCGATGATCCACGACTCGTCGAGGTTGACCCGCTGGGGGTCGAAGGGGCCATCGGGGAGATTGATGGCGCGCAGTGTGGTCTCGGCATTGGAGCGCTCTGACAACACGATGGTGCGGGAGAAGACGTCCACGTCCTCGATCCGGACTCCGTCGCGGTGGCCGACGAGTACGTCCCATGTCGTCGGAGCTGTGGCGTCATCGGGGGCGACGAGCACGGCGAAGTCGATGGCATCGGCATTCGTAAGGCGGATCCACCAGGCATCGCCCGATCGACTCGTCAGGTGGGTGAGGCCGTTCTCGATCCCTGGAACTCGCGGGATGATGGTCGTGAGCTGGGCAAGTGGCTCGTGTGCCGGCAGGAATGCCGCCTCGGAGGTCGATGATGAGGAAATACTGACGACGATCACCGCTTCGTCGCGGGAACTGCCGACCGAGACATTGAAGCGGGCGTCGGGCTCCTCGAGCACCAGCACGTCAGTGGTCGGTTCGGTCCCGATCTCGTGGCGCCAGAGCTGGTGGGGTCGCCAGGCCTCGTCGACCCGAGTGAAGAACGCGTGGGTTGACGTGCCGGACCAAGCAAAGCCGTAGGAGACGTCGCTGATCGACTCTGTTGGTCCCGCGGTGCCGTCGAGCGTGCGGAAGGAGAGCTCGAGTCGCTCGTCACCCTTGGTATCGATACCGACGGCGAGCATGGCGTGATCAGGGCTGACGGACAAGATACCCACGGTGAAGAAGTCGGCGTCGCCAGCCTCGATGTTCTCGTCGAAGATGACCTGCTCGTCGGGGCTTTCGAGGTCGCTCGGTGGCACCTCGTCAGACTCTCCAGCCGGTCGTCGGCAGTGGATGGGGTAATTCTTACCCTCTTGGGTGCGCGAGTAGTACCACCAAGGCCCTCGTCGGACCGGGACCGATAGGTCGGTCTCGACGATGCGATCCTTGAACTCCCCGAAGAGCTGCTCTCGCAAGGTTGCGAGGTGGGCGAGTGAGGCTTCGGTGAAGGCGTTCTCCGCCTCGAGGTGGGTGACGGTCATGGGGTCGTCAAGATTGCGCAACCAGCCGTACTCGTCGGTACGCTCGTGATTGTGGGTGGTGGTGACCACCGGTCGTCGGGGAGCGATGGGGATGTGGAGTGCGTCAGACATGATCCCTGATCCTGCCAGCCCGGAGACCCTGATCGATCGGTCAGCATCGCCCGAGCAATTGCTACTATGGCGATGGGAGAAAGTCCGCACCGCCCGTTGGCGGACACCCGGAGGACACATGGCAATCGAAGATCTTGACCTCGACCGCTACCAGTTGGGCTGGTCCGACGAGGAGGATTATGTCTTCAAGCCCAAGAAGGGCCTGAATGAGGACATCGTCCGTGAGATGTCGAGCATCAAAAAAGAGCCCGAGTGGATGCGCAACTTCCGCCTCTCGGCGCTCGCTCGCTTCGACCGTCGACCGATGGCCAAGTGGTTCGCCGTCAACATGCCGGACCTCAACTTCGATGACATCTACTACTACATCAAGCCCACCGAGAACCAGGTCAACGAGTGGAGCGATCTCCCTGACGCCATCAAGGACACCTACGAGAAGTTGGGCATCCCGGAGGCGGAACGCAAGTACCTCGCTGGCGTGACAGCGCAGTACGAGAGCGAAGTCGTATTCCACCGCAACCGTGCCGACCTCGAGGACATGGGTGTGATCTTCACGGACATGGACACCGCGGTGCGCGAGCACCCGGAACTGGTCAAGAAGTGGTTCGGTTCGGTCATCCCGCCGAACGACAACAAGTTCGCAGCGCTCAATTCTGCGGTGTGGTCCGGGGGATCGTTCATCTACGTCCCCCCAGGCGTCGTGGTCGACCAGCCGCTTCAGGCCTACTTCCGCATCAACGCGGAGAACATGGGCCAGTTCGAGCGGACGCTGATCATCGCCGATGAAGGCTCCCAGGTCCACTATGTCGAGGGCTGCTCGGCGCCGGTGTACTCGACGGACTCGCTGCACTCGGCGGTCGTCGAGCTCGTGGCCCTGCCGGGGAGCCGCATCACGTATACGACCATCCAGAACTGGTCGACCAATGTCTACAACCTTGTCACCAAGCGAGCCCGCGCCGAGGCAGAGGCTCGCGTCGAGTGGATCGACGGCAACATTGGCTCACGACTGACGATGAAGTACCCAAGCGTCTACCTCATGGGCCCCAAGGCATCCGGTGAGGTGCTGTCGGTGGCCTATGCCGGCAAGGGTCAACGCCAGGATGCTGGAGCCAAGATGGTCCACGTCGCACCCGAGACGACCTCGACCATTGTGAGCAAGTCCATCTCGAAAGATGGTGGCAACACCACCTACCGGGGTCTCGTCCACGTCGACGAGGGTGCCAAGGGGGCGAAGGCCTATGTGCGCTGTGACGCCCTGATCCTCGACGACGAGTCGGTCTCCGAGACCAAGCCGTACATGGAGGTCGGGGAGAAGGATGCTTCGATCGGCCATGAGGCCACAGTGTCCAAGGTCGGTGACGACCAACTCTTCTACCTCATGAGCCGTGGGATTACAGAGTCCCAAGCCATGGGGATGATCGTCAACGGCTTCATCGAGCCCGTGACTCGGACGCTGCCGATGGAGTACGCGGTCGAGTGGAGCCGACTGATTGAGCTGCAGATGGAAGGTTCGATCGGCTGACCATCGATCCCGTTGGGATCCGCTCGGGCGTCTACCGAGCGCTGGTCATGGCGGCGTTGCGTCGGCGACGGTCGACGAGGAGTAGTGCGACCGCGCCAACGATGGCGACGATCGAGATCCCGCGTGCGACAGCATCGATGGCGCGAGGACCGACGCTGGCTACGACGTGGTGTGTGGTGGGGACGACGTCCATGGCATTGGGTGCGATCCGCCAGGGACCCTGTGCACCGGCCACGTGCCACCACGGGAAGTAGCTGGCCTTGATCACACCGGGGACCCCGATGCGCGACACGTCGATGCTGATGGTCGTCCTCGTTCGTGAAACCTGCGAGACGCGAGTGTGCGGGAGAGCGAGACCGAGTCGTGGCGACGACGCGGAGCGCGGCCAACTCGTTGGCCCGCCGCCTGCCGGGCGCGGTCCATGGCCCGCGAGCATCCATCGAGAGGCCAGGGCATTCCACTGAGAGAAGCTTCCCGATGCAGCGGAGGGCACGGCGAGGGGAAGGTGGTCAAGCGGCGTGACGAGCGAGGGGTGCGCTGCGGCGAAGAGGGCCGTGCTCCTGCCTGACCGATCTCGGAGAGTCGGGGATCGGCCTACGCTGCAGTGACGATCGATGGGGTGAACACCATCAGATTTCTCACCCCGAGGCTGCGCATCGCCGTGACCCCCGATCGCTCAGAGGGTCGCGGGTAGGGCAATGCCTCTCAGGCTCGGGAGCAGTTGGGAGCGCAACTGCCATGGCCCCCATACGTGCCCGCCGCTGTCGCCGTTCGTTGGAGTAGTCGCCGTCACGGCGAGGTCAATTCACATGCACCCGATCACGACGAATGCTGCGAGGGGCACAGCAATCCAGGGCAGTCATCGAGGCGTTGCACGCTCCTCGCCGAGCCGGGAGCGCACTTCGCTCAGGACCGTGACTCTCGAAGGCGAGGCGGGGGGAGACACCTTGGGAGGTTATCTATCCGACCAAGATCGCTTCACGAGCTGATTCATCCGGGTGGCCGGGCAGGAATGATGATCAAACAAGGAGCACTCCGAGACTCGCAGGGCTGCCGGGTTGAGAGGGTGGCGAGCATCTCAGGGTCTTGGCACCTGGGTCTCGACGCAGCCTCCGGTCGGCCACTGAGGGCCTCTTTCTTCGTGGCAGTTTGCGCGTGGGCTGCCAGTCACTTCGTCAGCCGTGTGAGGTTCGCCGCATTGTCCAGAGCGGCGGGCCGTCGCTGACCGGGCGGAGCCGGTCGACGACTTCGAACCCAAAGCGGCGGTAGTACGCGAGATTGTCTTCCTTCTGGGTCTCGAGATAGGCGTCAATCCCTTCGGTGTCGCAACGCTCGAGGATGGGTTCGACCAGGGCGGCACCGACGCCGGAGCGTTGAAACTCCGGATCGGCGGCGAGGACGGCCAGATACCACAGGGGTCCTTTTGGGTGGACCTTCTCGATGGCCCGCATGTAGCGCATGCCATCGGGCATCATCTGCGGTCTCGGCAAGAACGCATGAGCCGTCCCCACCAGTTGGCGGACCTGCTGACCAGCCGGATAGGGATATCCGTCGGGAGCCACCCAGGCTCCGACGCCCACGATGTGCCCCTGGTGCCGGGCGTTCATAATCAACCCTTTGGGGCCGAGGTGGCGCAGCATCGTCCGCATGTAGATGGCCATCCCTCGGGCGCGCAGCAGAGCAGGGGGGGCGAGATGAATGAAGAACGGATCGGTATAGAAGGCCCGAGCGGCGACCATGGCGGCCTCATCGATCTCCGCAGCCGAATCAAGAGAGGACGCAATCTCGAGGGAACGTCTGGCCATGCGGCGATCCTATCGACACGAGATGATGCGGTTCCGTGGCCGCGAGATGGCACGATGGGGTCATGGCGATGCGCGAGGGTTGCAAGCACTTCCAGTCAAGGACCTATGGCTCAGGAGAGGTAGCGCGGTTCTGCCAGCTCGACCTTGCGCCTGAGGCCCCATGGCGCTGCCCTGATGGGTGCTCCGCCTATGCCCCCCGCCTCGCCGATGTCGGGTGGTCGCACGGGTCGTTGATCGAGCCGCCGGTGGGACCTGAGCCACAAGGTGCGCCAGAGGACATTGCCGCCGTGCTCGACTCAGCCGAGGACATCGTCAACGGTATCGCTGGCGAGGTGCTGGCCGAGGTCCAAGCGGAAAAGGCAAAGGATGCCGCCAGCGAAGGCCGCCGCTGGTGGCGGTTCGGCCGCTGAACAGCATCCGGCGGTCGCCGCGGGACCGTTCTGACGATCAGGTGCCGGTGTAGTTTCCCGGGCGCTTTTCCATGAACGAGGTCATCGCCTCGATGAGGTCGTTGGAGTTGATGTAGAGGGTGTTGAAGTCGGCCACGTACTCGAGGCCCTCGGCCACAGTTCGTCCGTCATTGGCGGCCAACACAGCCTTGGTGCCCTCAACTGCGAGTGGAGAGTTGACCGCAATCTCGTCGGCGATCTGTCGGGCCAGCGCCGCCACGCCCTCGGCACCCCCTGCGGCGACATGGTTCACCAGACCGATCGTGGCAGCCCGATCGGCGTCGATGTCCTTGCCAGTGAGGGCCAGCTCGGCAACGTGGCCCGCTCCGATGATCTTCGGAAGGCGCTGGAGGCTTCCGATATCGGCCACGATGGCTACCTTGGCCTCGCGGACGGAGAACTTGGCGTCGTCCGACGCAACGCGAATGTCACAGGCGGCGATCAGGTCGACGCCACCGCCGATGCACCAACCGTGGACGGCAGCAATGACGGGCACCCGACACTCTGCCAGGGCCGAGATCGAGGCCTGCATCGACTTGATGTTTCGGTTCAGTGAGATGTTCCGGCTGGCCTGGCTCGATGTGCCACCTCCGCCATCGGGAGAGACGAGCGACCCGGCCATGGCCTTGAGGTCGAGGCCCACTGAGAAGTGCTTCCCCTCGGCCGTGAGCACGATGCAGCGCACGGCATCGTCCTCACACAGTGCCTCTACTGCCAGGGGCAAGTCTGACCAGAACGCGGGCCCCATGGCATTACCGGCTTCGGGGCGAGCAAGGCGCAGGAAGCCGAGATGGCCCTCGACCTCGATGCTCAGGACGGGCGAGTTGAACGCTGCTGGTGCCACGGGACCTCCTCTGAAGGGCTGGGCATTCAGCCTAGGCCAGACACCTCAGGAGCACCGCCTGAGGATGGTGCCGCGCCGCTAGAGTCGAGAGGGCTCACCTCGCTCACTCTTCACTCTGAAAGGCCCCGTCACCGTGCCCCTCGTGTCCACCGACGTCCTGGCTTCCCTTGGTGGGCCAAGTTGGCTCGTCGAGCGCCGAGCCGAGGCAGCAGCCCACCTTGATGTGCTCGGTCTTCCAACCTCGCGCGACGAGGTCTGGCGGTACTCGCCCATCGACGATCTTGAGCTCGAGCGCTACTTAGAACCGGGAGAATCCGGAGACGGGATCGTCCCTCCGGCTCTCCTTGCCGGTGCCGGCGCGGTCATCGAGATTCGACGCGATGGAGCCATTGGATCGGCGGTGGCCCCCGCTGGGGTGACCATCACCGCCCTCTCGGCGCATCCCGAGGGTGCCAACGTCCTCAATGCTGCTACCTCGACATCGGACCCCATCGTCGCCCTGTCGATGGCGACGACACCCGATGGGGTGGTGATCGACGTCGAGCGCGGCGCCATGGTGACCGAGCCCATCGTGATCGTCCGGCACGTCGGATCTGGTATCGCCTCGGGCCACACCATCGTCCGGCTCGGTGAGGGTGCCATCGCCACGGTCCTCGAAGTTCACGTTGGGGGTGACGGCGAGGTCCTGAGCCTCCCGGTGGCCGAGCTCTTCGTCGCTGACGGTGCCAATTTGAGCTTCGGGTCAGTACAGCTGCTTGGCCGGTCGGCCTGGCATCTCGCCACCATCAACGCCATCGTGGGGCGCGACGGAGCCATCAATGAGCTGACGGCCGGTCTCGGTGCCCACTACGACCGACTGCGTGCCGACACCGTCCTTGCTGGCCAAGGGGCCTCGAGCACGCTGCGCTCCACCTATCTCGGCGACGGTGAGCAGATCCACGACCTTCGCACCATGCAGGACCACGTGGCCCCCAGGACGATCAGCAACCTGCTCTGCAAGGGGGCGGTGGCCGACACCTCCCGATCGGTCTACACGGGGCTCATCCGGATGCGTCATGGAGCGGTGAAGTCCAGTGCCAATCAGTCGAACCACAACCTGGTCCTCTCCGAGACGGCGCACGCCGACAGCGTGCCGAACCTCGATATCTCAGAGAATGATGTTCGCTGCAGCCACGCGTCGACCGTTGGACCCATCGATGAGGACCAGCGCTATTACCTCGAGTCTCGTGGTATCGATCGTCCAGCCGCCGAGCGCCTGTTGGTTCGGGGATTCTTCGCCGACCTCCTCGAGCGCGCCGACGTCGGTCCGGCCGGCCCAGTGATCTCCGCCGACATCGAGCGCCGGCTCGCAGGGATCGAGGTCGGATGACCAGCGTGGCTCTCTGCCAGCTCGACGAGCTCGTCGATGGAACGGCGCGACGCTTCGATGTCGAGGGAGCTCGCCTCTGCGTCGTGCGTGTCGGTGACGACGTGTTGTGTCTCGCTGATCGTTGCAGTCATGAGGATTTCTCACTCTCCGAGGGCGAAGTGCTCGTCGAGCAGCGTGAGATCGAGTGCGCTCGCCATGGTGCGATGTTCGACCTGGTCACTGGTGAGCCCAGCTCCTTCCCGGCCACCAAGCCCGTGGCCACCTATGTCGTCACCGTGGTCGATGGCACGGTCGAGGTGGAGGTCTGATGGCTGAGCATGTCTTGAGGGTTTCGGGACTTCGTGCCGAGGTCGCAGGCCGCGAGGTGCTGACCGGCGTGGACCTCGAGGTTCGCAGCGGTGAGGTTCACGTCATCATGGGCCCCAATGGCTCGGGCAAGTCGACGCTGGCCCATGCCCTCATGGGGCGGCCGGGCTACACGATCACCAGTGGATCGATCCTCCTCGACGGCGTCGAGCTGGTGGGTGCCGAGCCGGCGGAGCGGGCGCAGGCGGGACTCTTTCTGGCGCTCCAGCAGCCCATTGAAGTCCCCGGTGTCCATCTCAAGGACGCCATGGTGGCCGCAGGAATTCCTCCGGCAGACGTCGTCGAGCGACTCGCTTCGGAGGCGGCAATGGTTGGTCTCCGGCCTGAGCTCCTCGATCGGCCGATGAACGTGGACCTCTCTGGAGGGGAAGCGAAGCGCAATGAGATCGTTCAACTCGCCACCCTGCGTCCGGCGATCGCCATTCTCGACGAGATTGATTCTGGTCTTGATGTTGATGCCTTGGGGGCGGTCTCACGGCGTATTGAGGAGGCGACCCGTGAATGGGGACTTGGCGTCCTGGCCATCACCCACTTCAACCGCCTTCTCGACGAGCTGCGAGCCGACATGATCCATGTGCTCGTCGGCGGTCGGATTGTCGAAACGGGTGGTCCAGAGATGGCATCGCGCCTCGAAGAGACCGGCTACACCGCCTTCTCCTCCTGAGGTCGCGCCGACAAGGCCAGCGCGAGGGCTATTGGTAGGTTGAGCTCATGGCCCGTGCTGACGATTTCTCTCGCAGGGGCCAGTACGAGGGCCTCCGGAGGCTCGGCGGCGAGATGCAATCGACGACACGGCCCCGCCGTACGCTCGGGCGCTCGTCGGAGGGAACTGATCCTTCGGTACCACCGCCGAGTAAGCGCAGCCGGCGGAGACCGCGGATCGGTCGGCTGCTGCTCGTGGGACTGGTCATGGTGGTGTTGGTGGGTGTCGGGTCGGTGGCGTATCTGGGTTGGCGTTATGGCCAGATCCCGACCGTTTCGGTAGCGGGCCTAGCTCCGGTGGTCGACGGGCAGCCGATCAATGTGCTGGTGGTCGGCTCCGACTCCCGAGCGGGCCTGACCGGCCAGATGGCCGCGCAGGCTGGGGCAAGTCAGGTGACCGGCCAGCGGAGCGATGTGGTCATGGTGTGGCATCTCGACCCCGGGTCGGGTGCGGCCCAGATCCTCTCGATCCCGCGCGACACCATGGTGTCGATGGGACCGCTGACCTCGACGGAAGGCCGGTTCAATCGCATCAACACCGCCTTCGGTTCTGGACCCGGTCCATTGGCGCAGATCATCGAAGCCAACTTCGGTATCCCCATCAACCATGTGGTCCAAGTCGACTTCGCCGGCTTCGTTGAGGCCACTGACGCTCTCGGCGGGGTCTCGATGAACTTCCCCTATCCGGCTCGAGATGCCTACTCCGGTCTCTCCATCACCACCCCGGGCTGCCAGCGGCTCGACGGCACACAGGCGCTCGCCGTTGCTCGGAGCCGGCACTATGAGTATCTGGTGAACGGAACGTGGGAGTCGGATGGCTCGTCAGATTTCGGACGGATCCATCGTCAGGGGGCATTCCTGCGAGCACTGACCTCAGCTGCGAAGAATCAACTCAATCCGTTGGCGCTCAACTCCTTCCTCGGATCCATTCCCAAGGGCGTGACGGCTGACAGCGGCCTCTCGTTCCTCGACGCCATCGATCTGGCGTGGCACTACCGCAGCATCGACCCGGGTGTGCTGTCCACCCAGACCTTGCCGACGACGGGAGTTGGCACGTCGACATGGGGGGACGTGCTCTTCGTCACACAGCCAGCGTCCCAGCAGGTACTTGTGTCGATGTTCGGAACTCAGCTGATGGCACCCACCACGCCTCCTCCCGATACTTCGCTCTCGACGCCGGCCCCGCCGTCAGTGATGCCGACCACCCTGCCCGCCACGACGACCGGAGGTGGGGGTCGAAGTCCTGCACCGGTGACGACGACGCAGCCACCCTTCGATCCATCGCCTTGTCCCGCTGCCTAGCGGGGACATCTGCGTCTAGAGCGAAGCGTCGTTGAGGGCCTGGGCGAGGGTGTTCCAGCCGAGGGTCGCACACTTGATGCGCATGGGGAACTTGACGACCCCCTGGAGCGCAGCGAGCTCGCCGAGGCTGCGGAGGTCGATGGGCTCGGGCTCGGGAGCATCGCCGGAGTCCTCGAGCTGAGCCTCGTGAACGGTCATCAACGTCTTGAAGGTGTCGATGGTCTTGCGGACCTCCGCAATGGTCTTTCCCTTGACGGCAGCGGACATCAACGATGCCGAGGACTGGCTGATCGAGCAGCCCTGGCCCGAGATCTTGATGTCGCTGACAACACCGGCATCGACGTGGAGGGTGACGAGGATCTCGTCGCCACAGAGTGGATTAAAGCCCTCCGCACGCAGCGCTGCCTCATCGGTGAGCTCACCGCGGTTTCTCGGTGAGCGGTAATGGTCGAGGATGATCTCGCGGTAGAGCTCTTCAAGGTCAGCCATGGGCACCTCCGGCGCGGGTCACAGGAACAATGTAGTGGCCTGCTCTAAGCCGGCCACCAGCGCATCGACATCATCATGACCGTTGTAGGGGCCGAAGGATGCCCTGGCGGCAGCCGACACACCAAGATGGCGCATGAGGGGCTTGGCGCAGTGGTGGCCGGGCCGGACGCAGACGCCGACTGAGTCGAGGATCTGAGCCACATCGTGGGCGTGCACATCGCCGAGCTCGAAGGAGATGACGCCGCCGCGATTCGGGCCGGCTGGTGGTCCGTAGATCGTGATCCCTTCGCCGAAGGTCGCCTCGAGTCGGTCGAGGGCATAGGTGGTGAGCATCGCCTCATGGGTGTGGATGGCATCGATCCCGAGAGCTCCGATGTACCGCACCGCTTCGGCGAGCCCCACGGCCTCTGCAATGGGAGGGGTTCCCGCTTCGAAGCGGTGAGGGGACTCGGCCGGGATGAACCGGTCGGTGCGCACGTCGAGGATCATCCCGCCGCCACCGAGGAAGGGAGGGAGGTCGGCCAGCAACTCGGCGCGGCCCCAGAGAATGCCGATGCCGGTGGGACCGAGCATCTTGTGACCCGAGAGCGACAGGAAGTCGATATCGAGAGCGGCAACGTCGTGGGGGAGGTGGAGGGCGGCCTGTGCTCCGTCGATGTGGATCAACGCGCCGACAGCGTGGGCGGCCTTCGCGAGGTCGCCGACCGGGTTGACGGTGCCCAGCACGTTGGACATGGCGGTGATCGAGACGAGCTTGGCCCCCTCGAGCATCTCGTCGAGGTTCGACAGATCGAGGCGGAGCTCGTCGTCGAGGCCGAGGAACCGAAGCTCGACGCCGGTGCGCTCGGCCAGCATCTGCCAGGGGACGATGTTGGCGTGATGTTCCATGATCGACACAACGACAGCATCGCCAGCGGTCAGGT
>CAIUMH010000030.1 GCA_903900235.1 uncultured Actinomycetes bacterium | reverse complement strand
CCAACGACCTCAGGTCCGATGAGCGCCTCGTTCAGCGGAATCGACACGGCCGGCGACTTCGAGGGATAGGAGATCGAGATGCTCCACTTCCCAGTTCCGGTGAGAGCTGCCGTGTAGGTCCCTGCTGGGAGCGACATCGGCACGGTCCCAGTCACCACACCGGGGGTGGTGAGGTTGACGGGAATCGCCGCTGGCGATCCTGTGGTGTCGATCACCGTGACCGAAAACTGACCGTTACAGTCGCAGCGATACGACAGCACCGCCAGGCCGGCTGGTGCCGTAAAGGCTGCTGTCGCGGTCGTCGGCTTCGCTCCGCTGAAGGTCACCGACTGAGCCTGGTTGGCGCCCGCCGTGATCGAGAAGACCTTCGGTCCTACTGAGACCTTGATGATTGTCGTGCTGGTGCTGGTGCTGGAATGCAGCGACTTCGAGAGCGTTGGCTTGAAGAAGACGAAACCCATGACGAGCACCGCTACCACGCTCAGCACGATGAACCAACGTCGAGATGGCTTCTTGTCCCCTTCATCCCAATCGCTCCAGCCCGGATCGAAGAAATCGGGGTTCACCGGCTCCGGCTGGACAAGAGGCGGTGGTGGCTCCTCAGCAGGGTCTTCGTCGTCCCAGCGAGACCGCTCAGCCCGTATCCCAAATGGAAACCTCATAAGTTAGAAACCCTAACCGAAACCGAGCCGGAACGTTGGGTCGGGACGCGACCAGACAGACGTCTGATCGGATGCGGGTTGGTGGAGGTGATGGGATTCGAACCCACGGCCTCTACATTGCGAACGTAGCGCTCTGCCAACTGAGCTACACCCCCGCGAGGTGCAGAGTGTAGCCCGCGCGAGGGACGCCTCAGCGGCCAACGACTCGCTGCTGCTGCCACCAGTCATCGTCGATCTGATCCTGGTCTTCGTCACCGTGGTCGTCGATGTCTTCCCACCAGGATTCCTCGTCACCCCATGCCACCGCATGAGCCACGTGACGATCGTCCTCGCCGACCGATATTCGAGGACTCATCGAGAGGTCGCCAACGAGGGCCATGTAGGACATCATCCCCACATAAGCCACGAGGGCGAACGCCACGAGGACCGCAAGGATGACGAAGAACGAAATCATCAAGGAGAGCAGAATCGCCGCCAGAAGTGATCCGGCCAAGCCCACGAGAATGTTCCGTCGACGGCGTGCCGCCATCCGACGTTCGTAGGACCGATCCGCAAAACTCGCCCCATAACTGAAGCCCGAGTCCTCGCTCTCGGAAAACCGCTCGTCTCCAAGGTCATCATCGAAGCGATCATCGCTGTAGGTGCTCATATCGGTCTCCTCTTCCTGGCCTGCAGGCCGGAGCAGTTCGAGTCGAGGGCGCAGAACGAGGTTCGCCGCGCCTCCGAGGCTGTCATGTCCAGATCCGACCAAGCGATACGCGGGCTCGACGATCTTGGGTCCGGAATGCTCGAGCAAGTGCAGTGAGCGATGGAACGAATCGATGGACTGGTGGCTCGCCTGGCTCTTAAACCTGCGCAGGCCCGCAGGGATCAAGACGACCCCCCACAGCACTCCCAGGATGAGGATGACCACCATCGAATCGTTGCCCCCCGCCTTTGTCTCCGGCTGGAAAACAACGGTACCGAGGCTGAGCGTGCAAGTGGTGGATGGATGAACTTCGAGTGACATCTTGTCAAACCAGTTACTCCACCTGCCCCCGATAGGCTCACCTCACCATGATCGCCACCACGTTGGTCTCGTGCACCTCGGTTGCATCACGGATCTTGCTGCTCGCTGCTGGCATGGTCACGTTGCTCGACTGGATCAGCGTCGCCCGGCCGGATGTTCGCATGCGGCGGCTCGAGTTTCTGGCCAAGCCCGCTATCCCCCTCCTGCTCCTCGGTGCCGTGCTCTGTGCCCCAGCTGCCGACCGCAGCGTCGAGGTTGTCGCTGCCTTAGCGCTGGTGTTCAGCTGTGGTGGGGACGTCGCTCTGATGTTCCCCGACCGCAAGGGATCGCTCTTCCTGGTCGGCCTCAGCTCGTTCCTCGTAGCACAGCTGCTCTTCGCCGTCGGATTCCTCATTCAGCCCCATGGCCCCCTGCTCATCTGCCTCGCCACCACGGTGGCGGTCATGGCATGGCCGGCGCTCGTGGTGCTCCGTTCGGTGCGTCGGTCAGCGGACGAGGTTCTCGGACCGGTTGGTGTCTATATGACGGCAATTGCGGTGATGGCCGCCTCAGCCGTTGCTGTCGGAATCCACGACCCTGCTCGGCGAATCCCCGCTGTCGTCGGCGCCATCGCCTTCGTCGCCTCTGATCTGCTCCTGGCTATCAACCGCTTCGTTCGGCCGTTACGCCACGAGGCCCTGATCGTTCATGCCACCTACCACGTGGCCCTGTTCGGTCTGACGATCGGGATCTTGGCGATCAGCTAGTCGCCCGAGCGCTGTAACGGCCATCGGCGTGACGGCGGACATCAAGGCTGAGACTGAAAGCAGAGGAGATGACCTGCGAGGTCAGCACCTCGTCAACCCTCCCCTTCGCCCACACTCTGGCGTCGCGCAGCACGAGTGCATGGGTTACTCCAGCCGGGATCTCCTCGAGATGATGCGTCACGAGGACGACCGGTGCCGGACCGGGATCGGTCATGAGCTCAGCCAGTCGAATCAGGAGATTCTCTCTCGCTCCGAGATCGAGCCCAGCCGCCGGCTCATCGAGGCAGAGCAGATCAGGAGCGCCAATAAGCAGCCGAGCGAGCAGCACCCGCGCCCGCTCGCCTTCTGAGACCACTCCGATGGGCCGCTCGGCGAGATCAGCGATTCCAAGCGACACAAGGAGCTCATCGGCGCGCTCATGATCACTTGCGTCGTAGCTCCGCCACCACGGCTCGAGTGCTCCGTCTATGCCGGTGACCACCACATCGTGCACGGCGATACCTGGACGCAGGGCCCGGCTGATCGCCGCCGAGTGGAAACCCAGCCGAATCCTGAGCTCGCGCAGGTCGACGCGCCCAAGTGTCTCACCCAGAATCTGGATGCGTCCCGCTGAGGGCCACTGGCGCCCGGCGATCACGCTGAGAAGCGTCGTCTTGCCCGAGCCATTGGGACCAAGCAGCACCCATCGCTCGTGCTGGCGGATCACTAGCTCATCGACGGTCAGGACCGTCAGACCCGAGTGAGTGACTGAGAGCCCTTCGATCCGGACGACGTCAGCGGCAGGCACCGACCACGTCGCTCACGCGTGGAGCCCGCACTCGACCTTGTCTGAGTCAGCCCAGCGACCCGCCCTTGGGTCCTCACCCGGAGCCACAGGGCGCGTGGTCGGCGCGCAGCCGATCGACAGATACCCCTTTGAGATCAGTGGGTGAAGCGGAAGGTCGTGCGACCGCTCGTAGTCAGCTACATCGGCATCGGTCCACGTGGCCAGGGGGTTGATCTTGACTAACCCGAACTTGTCATCCCATGACACGATCGGAGCCTCGCCCCTGGTCTGGGCATCGACCCGCTTGACAGAGGTCAACCATGCTGCCTTGCCGGCCACCGCTCGCTGAAGTGGCGCAACCTTGCGACCTTGGCAGCACCCAGTCTGACCGCAAAGTGGCGGGCTGTCTGCCGGATCAGGATGGGTCACGACCAAACTGAGGTCGTAGCGCTGGCGAACGTCATCGACATAGTCGAGTGTCTCTTGGAAGTGGGCATCAGTATCGAGGAAGATCACCTCGAGAGAGGGCATCTGCGACACTGCCATGTCGAGCAGGACGATGTCCTGGAAACTGCAGGCATAGGTCAGGCTGGGCGCGAACGTCTCGATGGCCCACGAGATGATCTCGCTGGGTGAGGCCGTCTCAAACCGGGTCGTCACCGAAGCGAGTTCAGCGAGGAACTCTGGCGTGGGCTGACTGGTATTCATGGGGAACGTCCCCTCTCTTTCTCCGACCCGGGCATGCCCGGGCGATCTCAACATTACCAAGGACGGTTGGATATCGATAAGCCGAGGCCGGCCACCGGTCCAACCACGATCACACAGGGGGCCACCAACTCGATGGTGCCGAGCTCGGAGAGCGACGTCGTCACCCGACGCTCAGATGGCGTACTCCCCCATTCCACAGCCAGCACGTCGGTGCTCGGCGCGAGGCCACCGCGGATCAAAGCGGCAGCGATATCACCTCGGGCCGCAACGGCCATGAGGAGGACCAGCGTCGAACCCAGAGCAGCAAGCGATGACCAGTTGACATCGCCCGTCACCCCATTGTGTCCCGACACGATGGTCACCGCCTGGCTCAGCCCGCGGTGGGTCACCGGCACCCCGGCGAGGGCAGGTACGGCAAGGGCCGACGAGACCCCCGGCACAACCTCAACATCAATCCCCGCCTCTGCGAGCGCCTGAACCTCTTCGCCTCCTCGCCCAAGCACGAAGGGGTCGCCGCCCTTGAGTCGCACCACGATCTGCGCAGTCAAGCCGTGCTTGACCAGCAGGTCGTTAATCACCTCTTGGGTGGTCGAGGAGCTCGGGTCGTGTCCGTGCTTGCCCGCCTCGATGATCAGTGCCGTGGCAGGAACCTCTTCAAGAATACGGCGGTCCACGAGTCGGTCGACCACCACCACGTCAGCCATGGCCAGGAGCTCAGCGGCCCGACGAGTCAGAAGTCCCGGATCACCAGGGCCCGCTCCGACGAGGTAGACCGTCATCGACCTGGTTCCGCGACGATTGACCGGACCCGTCGCCGAGCGATCTCATGGTCTCCGGCAGCCACAGAGTCGAGAAGTTCCGCATCAATCACATCAGCCCACGCAAGACCCTCGGTTGATCGACCCTCGTCGGCGATCTCACCCCGCACCGTCGAGAGAAGCTCGGCCACTTCGCCGAGTGTCGGTTCGAGGTAGGCATCGAGTCGTCGGCGCAGATAGGAGGCCATCGCCGGAGATGCCCCCGAGGTGGAGATTGACACCACCACCGGGCCCCGCCGCACTTGGGCCATGAGGTAGGCGCTGCAGTGCGGAGGATCGTCGACGGCATTGACGAAGAGTTGCTTCGACTCGGCATCGGCCGCCACGGCCCCGTCGACCATCGGGATGCCAGTGGCCGCTACGACGAGCCATGTCCCGTCGAGGTCACCAGGCTCATAGGTCCGCTCAATCAATTCGATGGCGACATCGGCCTCCGCTCGAGTCCGGAGCACCTCGGCAACCACCGGCGCGACTACGACGACGCTGGCTCCAGCGGCGCGAAGGCCTCTGACCTTCAGGTCCGCCATGACCCCGCCACCGACCACGAGGCAGCGCCGACCCTCGAGGATCAGGCCAATGGGAAAGATGGTTGGGAGAGGTTCAGTCATCAGAGTTTGTCATGCGGTATGAAAATACCTTATAGTTGATCATCTTAGTCAACAATTGACGTCCCGGCCAATGCACGACCATTGGCCAAGAGCAAGGGAGCAGGCAATGGGATCAGCCATCGAGCAGACCGAGCGGTGCTCGTGACAAACCGGCACCCCACTGCTGACGATCCCTACGGCTTGAACCTGAGCGGACCCGAAGAGGGTCAGATCCCCTTCCTCAACCCCTACCGCAACGTGCGCGAGCTTTCCGAGGCGGAGATGGTCAAGCTGCGCCGCCACCCCTTCGAGGTGGCCCAGGGGATCATCGAGACCTACTCCGTTGAGGGCATCGACGCCCTCAACGCGGTGCCAGGAGAGGTCGAGCGGCTGAAGTGGGTCGGGCTATACCCACAGCGCCAAGGCGGTGACGCGTTCATGATGCGCATCAAGGTCCCCGGAGGTCTGCTCAGCGCAGACCAAGCCCGCGAGATCGGCATGATCGCTGAGGGCTACGCCCACGGACCCGTCGACCATCCGCGCTTCGGAAACCGCTATGTGGACATCACCACCCGCCAGGCCCTCCAGGTGCACTGGCTCACCATGGCCTCAATCCCCAAGATCTGGCAGCGGTTCGCCGCTGTCGGCCTCACATCGATTCAGGCCTGTGGTGACTGTGCGCGCAATGTCACGGCCTGCCCCACCAGCGGGGCTGATCCTGACGAGCAGGTAGACACCATCGGCGTCGCCCGGGCCATCTCTGACTTCTTCACCGGGAACCGCTACTACGCCAATCTCCCCCGCAAGTTCAAGCTCGCCGTCTGTGGCTGCGGTAAAGACTGCACGCGAGTCGAGATCAACGATGTCGCATTGTGGGCCGCCGAACGCGACGGCATCCATGGATTCAACCTGCTCGTCGGCGGGGGCCTCTCTGACGGTGAGCGCATGGCCCAAGACATCGACGTGTTCGTCGAGGAGCACGAGGCTGTAGAGATCTCCCGAGCAGTCGCACAGCTGTTCGGTGAGCTCGGCAACCGCGAGCACCGCGGCCTCGCCCGCATGCGCTACCTGGTCCAGGAATTGGGACCCGAGCGGTTCCGTGCTGAGCTCGCTGCTCGCACCACACTCGAGCTCAAGAGCGCCGGCACCGAGCGGACAACCAGTTACCGCCGAGACATCGTCGGCGTGCACCCAGAGCGCCTGCCCGGGTTCGTCACCGTGGGGTGCAACATTCCCGTGGGTCGGCTCACCGGTGCCGAGCTCGTGGAGTTCGCCCGGATCGCCAGCACCTATGGTGACGGCACCCTGCGGCTCGGCGTCGATCAGAATCTGGCCCTCACCGGAGTCGGTGCTGGTCATCTTGAGGCGCTGCTCGCCGAGCCCCTGCTCGAGAAGTTCAGCCCGACGCCCACCAACATCGAGCGATCGGTGGCCGCCTGCACCGGCAGCGAGTTCTGCCGCTACGCCATTGTGGAGACGAAGGAGCGCGCCCTGCGCCTCGCCGACGAGATCGACCGAAAGGTGACGGCTGCCCTGGGTGGCCCGCCACCAGCAGACGCCCCGTTGCGGATCCACCTCTCAGGATGCTCCGCCTCGTGCGGACAACCCCAGATCGCCGATATCGGACTTCGTGGTGCCGTCAACAAGGACGGGGCCGCGCTCGAAGAGGGCTACGACATCGGCCTCGGTGGCGTGCTCGGCCCTGAGGCCAGCTTCGTGGACTGGATCGCAGGAGCCATCCCGGCCAGATCCCTCTCTGATGCGCTCTCGGCAGTCATCGTCGCCTGGGCGGAGGGTCGCCGGCCCGGGGAGGGGTTTACGCCATGGGTGCGGCGCACCCCACTTGCCACGCTGCGTCACCTGATCGGTGAGGAGGCCTCATGAAGCGCTACCGACTTCGCGAATCCATGAACGGTATCGACGAGCCACCGCGCAAGACGTGGTTCTGGGAACTCGAGGCCGGTGTGATCGAGGCCGATCGTTGCATCCAGTGCGGAACGTGCGTGGCCGTCTGCCCATCGAACTCGCTGGGTGTCAACCCCGACACCAACCTGCCCGAGCTGGTCAAGATGTGCACCGGCTGCTCGCTTTGTTGGGACTTCTGCCCTCGTGGCGGGCTTCGCTACGAGACCACCTGGCCGCCATCGACACCGCACGACGATCCCGAGGCCCAGCCCGTCGAGCTCATCACCAAGCCCGATGCCGCCGACCCCTACTTCACACTCACCGGCGCAGCACCTGGCGAGGGCCTCGGTCGAGTCGAGGCCACCTATGCAGCGCGGGCGTCGCGTCGCACGGAAGGCGTCCAAGACGGCGGCGTCGTCACCGCACTGCTCGTGGCCCTCTTCGAGGCCGGCCAGATCGACGGAGCCCTCGTGGCCAAGCCCTCGGCGGACCCCGATGAGCCTTGGAAAGCTGTACCGACGGTGGTCACCACCGTGGCGGAGATCCGGGCTGCCGCGGGGAGCTTCTACAACCAGTCCATGGCACTCGCCGCGCTCGACCTGACGGGCAAGAACCTGCCCGCCAACCCCCGCATCGCTGCCGTCGGAACGCCATGCGAGGTGGCTGGTCTCCGGGCGATGCAGTCGAAACGTTGGCCCACAGGCGCCCACCGGGTCGATGCCGTCTTTCTTTCGATCGCTCTGCTCTGCACCAAATCGTTCAGCTACGAAGGCCTCATGCACGAGGAACTCAAGCAACGACGGGGCATCGACCTCAATCGGGTCTCGAAGGTCGACGTCACGCGGGGTCGACT
>CAIUMH010000029.1 GCA_903900235.1 uncultured Actinomycetes bacterium | reverse complement strand
TCGCCGGAGAGCCGGGTGATCCGACTGTCCGATCGGCTCCGAGTGGCGCCATCGTGGGTCCTCGATGCCGTGTTGGTCCACGAGCTCGCGCATCTCGCCGTGCCTGATCACTCGGCGGCGTTCCACGCACTTGCCAATCGTCATCCTCGTCAGCGAGACGCTGGCCTCTTCCTCGACGGCCTCCAGATCGGCCTCGAGGGTCGGAGTCGATCTGAGGAGGGTACGGAGCCTGGCGACGAGCCTGATGATCCGACGAGATCAACTGTTCGGCCCCGCTCCGACCAGAGATCCACTGAGGCCCAGGCCCGCTTCGACCTCTAGATCAAAGCGAGAAATCGGAACCTCACGCTTCGTCGGCACCCCGAAGGAACTGCTCGAGCTCGGCGGCAAGCTCATCGCCGGTGGGCATGTGGTCCACGCCAAGTGGATTGCCCTCGGTGGCGTCGAGTGACACCTCAAGTGCCTTGACCATGGCCAAGTGCTCAGGGTTGGAAGAGACGAGGTCGTCGACCTGGCGCCGAGAGGAGTCGCCTGCGGCAAGGAGGCTGCCGGCACTCAGCGACAACCCGCCGACGTTGGCCGCACCCTCGATGAGGGCCGCTGCGGCCTGGGGGAACGGCATAGCTGCCACGTAGTGCGGAACTCTCGCCCAGAGGGTGATCATGTCGATGCCGGAATCGTCGAGGCGCATCTCGAGCGCCGAGGTCACACCGGCCGGGACTTCGAGCTCGCCGGGCACGAGGCCCACGTGCTCGAGCAGCCTGATCGATGAGGAGGGCACGGTGGCGGCGAGCTTGATGGGTCGGGTGTGGGGTGCCGGAGCTGGGAAGGCACCGAGACCGATGACCAGGTTCACATCGAAGCGGATGATCAGCTCATAGACAGCTTCGACGAAGCTTCCCCAATGGACGTCAGGCTCAGGGCCGATGAGGAAGAGGATGTCTCGCCCAGCGAGGTCCACCCCAGCCCGCAGTTGGATCTCTGGCCAGGTCAGCGAGGTGGTCACCCCGTCGACGATCCGCACCATCGGCCGACGGGCCCGCTGGTCGAGCAGGACATCGCCGTCGAAGGTGGCCACAAGCTCAGTGGACGAGGTCTCGAGCATCGAGGCGATGGCCGATGAGGCACCGAGGCCGGCATCGACCCACCCTTCAAGGCAGACGATGAGCACCGGCTCAGCGAGCACAGGCTCGCTGACGATGTCGTAGATGGACTCGTCGTCGAAGGCCATGGATCAGAGCGTCTCAAGGGTTGAAGCGGCAGTCCTGGCGAGGAGGGCGACGTGCTCAGGGAAGGAATCGACGCTGCTGGCATCTCCAGCCGTGGCACCGGCCATGTAGCGGGCGAAGACGCCCTGGAGGATGCAGGCCAGCTTCCAGTAGCCAAAGGCTTGGTAGTACGCCACCTTGCTCACATCGAGGCCGGACGCAGCCTCGTATGCGGCGAGGACCTCAGCGCGAGTCGAGAATCCCTCAGCCACCGTCGGGGCGGCACCAAGCAGTGCCACGGCGCCGTCGGAGGGCTCGGCCCAGTAGACGAGCAGCAGGCCGAGATCGGCCAGTGGGTCACCGAGCGTGCAGATCTCCCAGTCCAAGATGGCCGACACTCGGCCGTTGTCATCGAGGACCGTGTTATCGAGGCGGTAGTCACCGTGGACCACGGTGGCCCGCTGCTGAGCCGGGATGGAGGCGGCGAGTTGGTCACCGACGGCCTCAACAAGCCCTCCGTGGTCGACTCCGTCGACGGCCATCTGTTCGTACTGACCTCGCCAGCGCTTCAGTTGACGTTCGATGTACCCCTCCTTGCGGGCGAGGTCACCGAGGCCTACGGAGTCAACATCGACGGCATGGAGGGCGGCCAGCGTGGTGGCGAGGTTCGGTCCAATCTGGCGGCGCTGCTCAACGTTGAAGGCAGCTTCGGCGATAGCTGCATCACGCAGGATGTGCCCCTCGACGAACTCCATGACGTAGAAGGGGCGTTCGTTCACCGACTCGTCAACGCAGAGGCCGTAGGTGGCTGGCACGGTCACTCCTGCCGGGCCAAGGGCCGACAAGATGGTGTGCTCGCGCACCATGTCGTGGGCGGTGGGCAGGACGTGGCTCGTCGGCGGTCGACGCAGCGCCACCGACCGCCCGGTGGAGTCGGTGACCCGGTACGTCAGGTTTGATCGTCCTCCGGCCACGAGGTCGAAGGTGAAGGGTCCGACGAGACCGTCAACATTGGCCCCTAGCCACTCACTGACGTTCTCGACGTTGATCCCGATGGGTGCGGAGGTCTGGTCTGCCATGCTCGGCACGCTATCGCTTCGGCGGCCCGGGGGTATCGGCCTCCCGGTAACGTGGAGAGCGTGAACGACGCGACCGAGGCCAGCTTCCAGCACGAGGTCATCGAGGCCTCCATGACGCGGCCGGTGGTGGTCGAGCTGTGGTCACCTCGTTTTGACGAGGACAATGAGCTCGGCGTGCTGCTCGAGGCACTGATTGCGGCCCGTGGCGATGCGGTGGGCCTCGTGGCCATCGATATCGATGCCAACCCCAAGATCGCTGAGGCCTTCCGGGTCGAAGAGGTGCCGGCGGCCTTCGTGGTAGTCGAGGGCAAGCCCTATCTCGGATTCTCCGGCCCCGTGTCGCCCGCTGAGGTCCAGGCCTTCGTGGAGCAGCTCGTACCTCCGCCCACAGAGGCCGATGAGTTGGCGGCAGCGGGCGACGAGGACTCCTTGCGACGAGCTCTCGAACTCGACCCCGGTCACGTGGTGGCCATTTCTGCCCTCGCCCGACTGATGATCGACTCTGCTCGCCCGACCGAGGCGCTCGAGATGCTGGCTCGGATCCCCGAGACACCTGAGGTCCATGCCCTCAACGCCGAGGCTCGTCTCGCCGAGGCCAACGTGTCGACAGCGGAGGCCGAGATCGTGCCGAAGCTCGATGAGCTGCTCGAGCGTGTGGCGGCCGACGAAGGTGCCCGGCAGGAGTACCTCGACCTTCTCGAGACGCTCGGAGCCACCAACCCGCTGACCGCCTCCTATCGCAAGGCGCTTGCCGCCAGGCTGTTCTGATCGGTGGCGCTGACCTCGCCGATCTCGGCGACACGACTCGACCTTGGTTCCACATCCTTCGATATCACCACCCGCGCCCTGGTGATGGGGATCCTCAACCGGACGCCGGACTCCTTCTACGACAAGGGAGCCACCTGGGGATTCGACGAGTTCCTGGCCAAGGCGGAGCGCCATGTGCTCGCCGGAGCGGACCTGCTCGACGTCGGTGGCGTCAAAGCTGGACCCGGGGAAGAGGTCACCGAAGCCGAGGAACTCGACCGTGTGGTCAGAGCGGTGGCGGCACTCGCTGAGCGGTTCGACACACCGATTTCCATCGACACCTGGCGAGCCAGCGTGGCGAAGGAGTGCTTTGCCGCCGGAGCGGTGGTGGGCAATGACATCAGCGGCTTCGGCGATCCTGACTATGTGCACGTGGCGGCGGCTGCCGGGGCATCGGTGGTGGCCACCCATATCCGCCTCCGGCCCCGAGTGCCAGATCCGAACCCGGTCTATCCCGACGTTGTGGCCAATGTGAGCGAGTTCCTTGTCGATCGGGCGAGCCAGGCCTTGGCCGCGGGGATCCCTGCTGAGCGGGTGATCGTGGATGCGGGCCTTGATCTCGGCAAGACCGCGGCCCAGTCGATCGAGCTGCTGCGGCACTCGGCGGCGCTGGCCGACCTCGGCTTCCCGCTTCTGCTCTCGGTCTCGAACAAGACCTGTCTCGGTGTCCTGCTCGACCTCGAGGTCGACCAGCGCATCGAGGCCTCGCTTGCTGCCGCCACCATCGGAATCCTTCGAGGCTGTCGGGTTCTGAGGGTCCACGATGTGGAGGGGACCGTGCGGGTCCGCGACGCCATCGACCTGCTACTGAGCGCACCGTGACCAAGAGGAGTACGTCGCCGGGGTCGGCCTATCTCGTCACCGGATCCGACGAGGTCCTCATCGCCAATGAGGTCCACGATCTCGTGGCGGAGATCGTCGGCGATCGTGACAGCTCCTTGGTGGTGGAGGAGCAGTCGGTCGACTCGCTCGTCGAGGATGATCCAGGACCGATCATCGATGCGTTCATGACGCCGCCGTTCCTTGTCGACCTGAGGATCGTGATCGTGCGTCGGGCAGGGAAGCTGACGGCCGATGCCTCGCGACAGATTGCCGCGGCACTGGCTTCACCGCCGTCTGGTGCGGTGCTGGTGCTCTCGGGCGATGGCGGGACGACGACCCCCACGCTCAAGAAGGCAGTGGCGGCTGTCGGTGAGGTCCTCACCATCGGGACCAAGACGCAAGGGGAGAAGAAGGCCTATCTCGCCGACCATCTCCGTCACGCACCGGTGCGCCTCAATTCGGCGGCGTCGAAGCTCCTGTCCGACCACCTCGGCGACGACCTCGGCCGAATCAATGGAATTCTCGAGACCCTGGCATCGGCCTATGGCACCGACGTGTCCATCGACGCGTCCATGCTCGCTCCCTACCTCGGTCAGAAGGGGCAAGTGCCCATCTGGGATCTGACCGACCTGGTTGAACAGGGTGATGCCGACGGAGCACTCAAGGTGGTCGCCCGGATGATGGGTCCCGGCGGTATCTCGGCTCACGTCCTGATCGTCAGTTTCGAGAACCGGTTCCGCCAACTGGCGCGCCTCGACGGCGTCGACGTGCGCTCGGCCGACGATGTCGTGGCGGCGATCGGCGGGTCACCCTACGTGGCCAAGAAACTTGTCACATTGAATGACCGGATGAGCCCCGAGGGGGTGGAGCGCGGCATGGACCTGATCGGCGAGGCCGACTTGGCGCTGAAGGGCGGATCGCTCCTTGATGAGCGGCTGATCATCGAGGTGCTTGTGTCACGCCTGGCCTATCTCTGTGCTTCGGGTCGCTGAGCGATGAAGACGATGGCCGCTGATAGGGTCACGAGCGCCTGAGGCGCCTAACGGAGGGAGTGGGGATGTTGGATGCAAAAATCCTCTATCTCGCCGGACCTGGACGATCTGGATCCACTCTGTTGACCGACATCCTTGGCCAGATAGAGGGCTGGGCCAATGTGGGCGAACTGATGTTCTTCTGGCGCAACCGCACGCCGACATCGACAAGGTCGTGTGGGTGTGGTGCCTTGTTGGCCGAGTGCGAATTCTGGTCGGAGGTCGCAGAGCGGGCACCGAAGGCCAGCAACCTCGACCAGGCGGTGATCGACCTCGTCTATCGGTCGCGCGCCACCTCGCAGTGGTTCGGTCTTGTCGTGCGTGAGCGACGACACGACGCGGCCTTCGTCCAGTGGTGCGATGCGCTTGCTGATCTCTACGCAGCAATCGCTGAGGTGACCGGCTGCCGGATCATCGTCGACTCCTCCAAGCAGCCACCTTCAGGGCTGGTTGCGACCGCTGCAGGGAAGGGTGACGTGTCACTCCTCCAGCTGACGCGGGACCCCCGGGCGGTGGTGACATCGTGGCTCCACCCGAAGTCCAGCGCACAGTTCCCCGACGAGCAATTGTTCGCCATGCGGCCCAGCCGATCGACCTTCGACTGGATGGCGCAGTCGGCGGCGACGAGCCTCATCCTGCGCCGTCGGGTGCCTGACGAACGGTTTCTGCGATTGGCGTATGAGGACTTTGCGGCTGAGCCGAAGCCGGTTGTTGAGCGGCTCGTCGCGTGGATGGGTGATGCCGATGCGGTGCTCCCCTTCACCTCGGCCACCACGGTGGTGACCAAGCCGACACACTCCATCGCAGGAAACCCTGATCGACTAGGGGGGACCGAGCGCACCATTGGCGACCAGCAGCGCTGGCGAAGCGAGCTCGATCCTGGTACCCGCCGCATGGTCGAGGTGGCCACGTGGCCGCTGGCCCGGGCCTACGGCTACCGCTGACCGCCTGTGTCCTCGGTGGACTCACTGGTTTGCCGTGACCAACGGAGCGACGAGGCCCAGCGGCGTTTGCTCACGGTCCGACGTCTCCGACCGATGTGCCTTCTGAGTACTCGGTTCCGACCACGAGTCCTCCGCGTCTCCGTGACATTGTGCGGGTGACGATCCGCTCCGTCCGCACCGCTTCGCAGTGCAGGTTCCTATGTGATCAGGCTCTTGCGACTAGCTAGGCACTCCGAGATTCCACTCGCCTCCCGAGCGTGGGCTCCTAGGGCTGCCAATGGGCCAGGGTGATGGCCGCATTGAGGTCGCGGTCGATAACCACGTTGCTGTCCCCACACGAAGAGGTCCGCCACTCTGACCTTGACCCCATGCCACGTGGCTTTGGAGGGGATCTGGGGAGCGAGTTCGGCCATCGCGGGGTTCGAGATGGACCGAGACAGATGTCCACTGGGAATGGGTGGGGTCACGCGAAGAGGCCACGACGTGATGATGTCGGTCGTGACTTCTGACTCGCTCGCAAGATGGATCACACGCTCTCAGAGTCGACACCTGGCCGAAATTGTTGGACCGGCTTCGGATCTGGCTGGCCGACCGACCAACTCAGGGTGACCTCGGGAGCATCACGCGCTCGGTGAAAGCCCAAGGTGGATGATTCGATGATCAGAGGCGAACGCCCATGAGGTGCAAGACTCACCAGCGTCCGTCATGGGAGGCGGCGGAGCGATGAGGAGGGTTCAGGGCCGTGGATGCTGGAGCGATGGGTTCGGTGCCCGATGTCTCCGTCGTGATCCCTGCCTTCGGGGTGGCCGAATGGCTCGTAGATGGTGTCGCCAGCGCATTGGGCCAATCGGTATCGCTCGAGGTGATCGTCGTTGACGACGCCAGTCCTGATGACGGGATCGCGCGCCTGCAGGCCGCGTTCCCCTCTGAACCGCGGCTTCGCATCGTGGCGAACCGGCGAGCCAAGGGGGTCTGCGGGGCTCGAAATACAGGTCTCGAAGAGGCCAGTGCTCCCTGGGTGGTGTTTCTCGACGGCGACGATCAACTTCTTCCTGGCGGCCTTGCAGCGCTCTTGGCCGGTGTATCCGAGGGGGTTGTCGGGGTGTTTGGTGGCTTCCGCCACGTCGATGAGGCTGGCCAGGACGTGACCTCTTCGTGGCTGGTCGACCGGGCTGATGCTTTCCGCCGCTACCCGGAGCGCCCTCTGGACCTCGGTCTCCTCCCTCGTCGGACGTTCAATCCACCCCCGGGAGCAATACTGCTCAATGCCGAGGCAGTCTGGACCGTAGGGGGTTGGCACGAGGGCCTGTCAGGCGTCGGACGCTCCGAGGACTTCGAAATGGTGATGCGCTCGGCCACCCAAGGGCCGATCGCCGTCGTCGATGCGGCAGTTCTGGCATATCTCAAACGACCCGGATCACGCTCCACCATCGAACGGAATACTCGTCATCGCCTGATAACGAGGCTCGGGATCGTGCGACAGATGCCACGGTCATTTCGGCCGGAGGTCGGCCGCGCCCAGGGTCAGGCCTACCTGCGCCTCGTTCTGCCACGTCTTCGTTCGGTGTCGACGGGTGGAGGTCCCAAGAGTGGGCTTGTCGGCCTTCTCGACCTGGCCATCGCCGGTGGATTCTCGCTCTGGGGCCTGCTGTGCTGGCCGCTGCCGGCCTGGCGGCCGTCATGGCCGCCTCTGGTTCGCCGGGGGGGAGCATGACCAGCATCCTCTACATCGCGGGTGCCGGACGGTCTGGATCGACGCTGCTTGCCTCAGTGCTGGGTCAGTCGCAAGGTGTCGTCGACGTGGGCGAGGTGTGGAAGGTCTGGCGAGTGATTGGAGAGCCCGGTCGTCGGTGTGGCTGCGGTAGTGAACTGGTCGACTGCCGGTTCTGGGGGGCGGTGGCCGATGCGGCTCCCGGCGTCCTCGACCCTGATCCGGTAATGCTCGCCACCATCGCCAGGATCGGCCGAGCTCGTGGTTCGGCGAAGCTCTGGACGCAGTTGCGCATGGGGCGCGCCGGCATAGATGCCTATGCCGATCGGCTCGCGCGGCTCTATGCAGCAATCGTCGACGTGACGGGTGCTCGCGTGATCGTCGATAGCTCGAAGATGCCGGGCCCGGCGATGGTGGTCGAGTCGATGAGCGACCTCGACGTGCGTGTCGTGCATCTGACGAGGGACCCGAGGGCAGTCGCAGCGTCGTGGGGGAGTCGCAAGGTTGATCCGTCCGGGACCCACCATCTCGAAACGAGGGATCCTGGTGCCGTGGCGAGGGCATGGATGACTCGAGCCCTAGCCACCGAGACCTTCGTCCGCAGGGGGGCCGACACCTACCTGAGGGAGTCCTATGAGCGCTTCGCTGTCGAACCCGAGGCGGTGGTTGATCAGCTGCTGAGCTTCCTCGGGGAACCGACCGGCTCCCCGGCGTTTGTCGCGCCATCGACGGTGCTGCTTGAGGCAACACACTCAACGGGGGGGAACCCTGGTCGATTCGAGCGAAGGGAGCGGGTGATCGCGCTCGATGATCGTTGGAGAACGGAACTCAGCCAGGACGCGAGGCGCAAGGTGGAGAGAATCACGACGCCGCTCCGGCAGTGGTACGGCTACCGCTGAGACGTCGCCAAGGGCGACGTTGGATCAGGCGCTGATTGAGTTGATCTGACGCATCAGGCGGCGCTTGCGGTTGGACGCCTGATTCTTGTGGATGACGCCTGAGGCGGCAGCCTTGTCGATGCGCTTGACCGCCAGCCGCAGGGCCTCAACGGCCTCCTCAGAGCCAGCCTCGGCAGTTGCCACGGCGGCCTTGGTGCGGGTCTTCATCTCGGAGCGAACCGCCTTGTTGGCGAGGCGAAGACGCTCATTCTGACGGTTGCGCTTGATCTGGCTCTTGATGTTTGCCACGAGATCCTCGAAGTTCTTGTTCCAGCTGGGGGAGCAGGCCGTCGTTGCCGGCGGCTGCGAAGGTCCAATGGTAGCAGTACTGGCTGGAGTCGGCGATCGACTTGGGAACGGGAAGCATCATCTGGTGTCGGCGACCCTCACCACGAGGTCGGCGACCCTCGCCGGCACCGGTACGCTTGGGCCATCGTGACTCCCTCTCGTCCTGCTGCCAATGCCTTCGAAATCGAGAAGATCCGGAACTTTTCGATTATCAGCCACGTCGACCACGGCAAGTCGACGCTGTCGGATCGGATCCTCGAGATCACGGGTGCGGTCGACGCCCGAGACATGCGTGCCCAGTACCTCGACTCGATGGATATTGAGCGCGAGCGTGGGATCACGATCAAGGCGCAAAACGTTCGGGTCGTCTTCGAGGGCCACGCTCTCCAGTTGATCGATACCCCGGGTCACGTCGACTTTGGCTACGAGGTCTCGAGGTCGCTGGCGGCGTGCGAGGGGGCAGTCCTGCTCGTTGACGCCTCTCAGGGCATCCAGGCCCAGACCTTGGCCAATTGCTACCTCGCCCTCGAGAACGACCTTGAGATCATTCCGGTTCTCAACAAGATCGACCTGCCGGCCGCTGACCCGGAGCGCTGTGCGGCCGAGATCGAGCAGGTCCTCGGCCTCAATGCCGCAGAGATCCTCACCATCTCCGCCAAGACGGGTGAAGGGATCCCTGAGCTACTCCGAGCCATCATCGAGCGGATCCCGGCCCCGACAGGCGATCCGACCGCCCCGCTGCAGGGATTGATCTTCGACTCGAGCTTTGATCAGTACCGCGGGGTCGTCTCGTCGATTCGCATCGTCGAGGGGACCATGCGCTCGACGGATCGACTGCGGTTCATGCAGGCCGGAGCGGTGCACGACGTGGAAGAGATGGGGGTTCGCACCCCCGAGCCGATCCCGATGCCCAGCCTCGGCCCTGGCGACGTCGGCTACCTGATTGCCGGCATCAAGGACGTCGGCGAAGCCCGTTCGGGCGAGACGGTAACCACGGCCCATCACGGGTCTGACGAACCATTGGCTGGCTATCAGGATCCGCTGCCCATGGTGTTCTGCGGCCTCTATCCGATCGACGGCGACGACCTCCCGGACCTTCGGGACTCGCTCGAGAAGCTCAAGCTCAACGACTCGAGCTTCACCTTCGAGCCAGAGTCGAGCCATGCGCTTGGGTTCGGATTCCGGTGTGGTTTTCTCGGGCTACTCCACATGGAGATCATCACGCAGCGCCTCGATCGGGAATTCAACCTCTCCATCATCGCTACGGCTCCCTCGGTCGTGTACCGGGCCTTCATGACCGACGGGACCGAGAAGGTGGTCGACAACCCCACTGAGCTGCCTGAGGCGAGCCGAATCGACCACATCGACGAGCCGATGCTCAAGATTACGATTCTCTCCCCGTCGGAGCACACCGGGGCGATCATGGAGCTCTGCCAGAGTCGGCGAGCTGAGATGGACCGGATGGACTATCTGAGCCCTGAGCGGGTCGAACTGATCTACTCGATCCCCATGGCCGAGGTGGTCCTCGACTTCTTTGACCAGCTCAAGAGCCGCACCAAGGGCTACGCCAGCCTCGACTACGAGCGCACCGGCTACCAGACCTCGAACCTCGTCCGCGTCGACATCTTGATCAACCATGTCTCTGTGGATGCCTTCTCGACCATCGTGCACCGCTCCTCGGCAGAGACCTATGGCAAGCGGATGGCCGAGCGACTGAAGGAGCTGATCCCGCGCCAGATGTTCGACGTGCCGATCCAGGCAGCCATCGGCGGGCGGGTCATCAGTCGCGAGACTGTGAAGGCCAAGCGCAAGGACGTACTGGCCAAGTGCTACGGCGGGGACATCACCCGGAAGCGCAAGCTCCTCGAGAAGCAGAAGGAGGGCAAGAAGAAGATGAAGAACATCGGACGCGTAGAGGTCCCTCAGGAGGCCTTCATCTCTGCACTCCGTCTTGAGGACTGAGCGGGACGAGGCCCGCCTGGGTGCTGGTGCCGCCTGGTCTGGCACTCGGTAGACTCGACTGCCAGAGCACGCCATGACCGCACCTGACCCCACCCACAGAGCTCAGCGCGAGCCCGAGGAACTCGACAGCCGCAAGGCTGCCATCCTCGAGGCGATCGTCACTGAGTACATCGGCACCGCTCAACCCGTGGGATCGAGCCATGTGGCGCAGGCCTCCGGAGTGGCGGTCTCTTCCGCCACCATCCGCTCCGAGATGGTGGCGCTCGAGCGTGACGGCTATCTGGTTCAGCCGCACACCTCGGCCGGACGGATCCCGACTGACAAGGGATATCGCTTCTTCGTCGATCACCTCAGCACTCCCGGTGTGCTCGGTCCTGCCCAGCACCAGCAGGTCTCGACCTTCTTCACTGAGGCCCAAGGGGGAATTGAGGAGATGCTCGAGCGCACGAGCTCGCTGCTTTCGGACCTCACGTCCTACGCGGCCGTGGTGGTGGGTCCATCGCACGAACAGGCCACCGTCCGCTCGGTGCAGGTGGTGGGTCTCTCGTCGATCCGGGCCACCGTGGTGCTGGTCCTCTCCGATGGGGGAGTCGAGAATCGGGCCATCGAGATATCGGAGACGGTGACGTCAGAGGAACTCCAGCGGGCCACCCAGATCCTCGATGCGGCGTGGAATGGCACCGCACTCCATGACCTTGCGGCAGCACCGGCGAGTGGTGACCCTTCGGTTGACATCATCTGTGAGCGAGCTGCCGCGCTGATCGCCGGAGTGGGCCGTTCGGCTGACCACGAGCCGCTCTTCGTCGGCGGACCCTCCCGTTTGGCGGGCTCGTTCGACGCCATTGAGACTGTCAGGGGTGTGCTGTCGATCCTCGAGCAAGAGCTCGTGGTGGTGTCACTGCTGCGCGACGTCCTTGAGTCCGGGCTGTCGGTGGCCATCGGTTCCGAGCATGGATTTGAGCCCCTGGCGTCATGCGCGGTCGTTGTTGCTCCGGTCCACCTTGAAGGACAGCAGGCCGGTGCCGTCGGGCTCCTCGGCCCGACCCGGATGAACTACCCCGCGGCCATGGCCGCCGCAGAGGTCGTCGGACGACAACTGAGCCGACACCTTGGTGAGGACCAGCACCGCAGCGAAGGGACGACCGATGCCGGCTGAGCTCTATGAGCTCCTCGAGGTGGCGTCCGATGCCAGCCCTGAGGAGATCAAAAAGTCGTATCGGCGGCTGGCGCGAGAACTCCACCCTGATGCCAACCCTGATCCAGCGGCCGAAGATCGGTTCAAGAAGGTTTCCGCTGCCTACGAGGTCCTCTCTGATCCCGCCAAGCGGCAGCAGTATGACCGCTACGGAGACGGTGGCCCCCAGATGGGCGGCAACCCCTTCGGAGCAGGCGGTGGCTTCGGCGACATCTTCGATGCCTTCTTCGGGCAGGCGCACCCCAACCAGGGTCGCCGTGGCCCCATGGCCGGTGCTGACATGGAGACAGTGGTCACCCTCACGCTGACAGAGGCGGCATTCGGTTCCGCCGAGGACCTCACGATCCGGGTCCCGGTGGCGTGCGGAGATTGCGGTGGTTCAGGGGCGGAGGCCGGAACCACCCCTGAGGTGTGCGCCGAGTGCGGAGGCGCTGGCGAGGTGCGACGGGTACGTCAGTCGCTGCTCGGCCAGATGATTACGTCCTCGCCCTGCGGACGGTGCCAGGGGATGGGACAGATCATCGGGTCGCCCTGTGGCCGCTGTCGCGGCGATGGACGGGTGACCGAGGAGCGGACCCTGACCATCGACGTCCCGGCCGGGGTCGAGAGCGGCACGACCCTGCGGCTCGATGGACGAGGAGCGGCGGGGCCGAGAGGCGGACCACCGGGGTCGCTGTACGTCCACGTCGACGTGACTCCGGACCCGCGATTCGAGCGCGTCGGGGATGATCTGCACTCAGTGGTCCACCTCGGGATGGCCCAGGTGGCGATTGGCACCGAGATCGCCGTCGAGACCCTTGACGGCACGGTGGACGTGGCGATTGACCCGGGCACGCAGTCGGGAACGATCCTGCGACAGCGAGGACTCGGCGTCACCCACCTGCGAGGCCGGGGACGTGGCGACCTGCATGTCCACGTCCAAGTGGCGACTCCTGAGGACCTGACCGACCGTGAGGTGGAGTTGCTCAGCGAGCTCGCCGCCATTCGTGGGGAGCATCTCGCTCCGCCCGAGCGTCACAAGGGTGTGGTGTCACGGATCCGGTCAGCCTTCAGTTGACGGCCCTGACTGGACTTGAGAGGCGTGCGGCTGCTGCGGCGCAGGCCATCGTCGAGGACCTCGATGCACCGGTGCTTGATGAGGAGGATCGTCGGCACCTCCTGGTGGTCCGACGCCTGCGTGACGGCGAGCATGTCGTCCTCACCGACGGGCGTGGTTCATGGCGCCTCGGTGAGGTGGCCGAGGGTGATGTCCGCCCGATCGGCGAGCACATCGTTGAAGAGCGGAGCGGGCCGCCGACGACGGTGGCCTTCGCCCCCGTCAAGGGCGATCGCTCCGACTGGGCGGTGGCCAAGCTGACCGAGCTCGGCGTGGATCGCATCGTGGCGCTGGTCACGGACCGAGCAACGGTGCGGTGGAGGCCCGAGGCCGCTGAACGAGCGCTCGAACGGTGGCGCCGCATCGCTCGAGAGGCGGCCTGTCAGGCCCGTCGGGTCTGGCTGCCGGTCATCGAAGGTCCACTGCGGATCGATGACCTCGTCGCCGAGGGTGCCCCGATGGCGCTTGGGACAATCGGGGGCCCACCGCTCACTGGTGGCGAACAGATCATCGCCATCGGCCCCGAGGGAGGTTGGAGCGACAAAGAGACAGACCGAGGGATCACTCCGGTGGGCCTTGCGGGCCAGGTGCTGAGGACCGAGACAGCCGCCGTGGCCGCCGGTGTGCTCCTCAGTGCGCTCCGTGCGGGTACGGTCAGGCCAGTGAACCATGACCTCGACGAAGGGCGCCGACAGTGAGCACGGTGGACGACTGCCTGTTCTGCAAGATCCTGGCTGGAGAGATCCCGGCCGAGGTGGTCGATCACGATGAGCACACGCTGGCCTTCCGGGATATCTCTCCGCAGGCACCGACCCATGTGCTCGTCATCCCGAGGCGCCACATCACCAATGCCGCCGAGGTGTCGGCCGATGACGCCGAGGTGCTTGCCGCCATGATCCTCACGGCGCAGCGGGTGGCTGCGCTCGAGGGGATCGCTAGCTCGGACCGAGGGTTTCGCCTGGTGATGAACGTCGGGGAAGATGCCCTCAACTCAGTCCCTCACCTCCACCTCCACGTGCTCGGCGGACGATCGATGACATGGCCCCCAGGGTGAGCTCCACTGGCACCGAGACGGGCCCGCCGCCGATCTCTTCGACCCGAGTCCCCAACACGCACCTGATGGCGGCGCTACTCGGCTCGCGAGACGAGCTGCTTCGCCTGATCGAGGCGGCATTCCCGGCCGCTCGGATCGTGGTGCAGGGCAATGAGATCTCGGTCATCGGTCCCGAGGCCGACCGCATCACCCAGCTGTTCGACGAGCTCGTCATTCTCCTCGAGGTCGGCCAAGTCCTCGACGAGGTGACCGTACGTCGCACGATCGACATGGCTCGGCAGAACCTTCGACCCTCCGAAGTGCTCGGATCGACGGTCATGCGGGCCTCTCGAGGCAAGACGGTGCGGCCAAGGACGGCCGGGCAGAAGCGCTACTGCGACGCCATCGCCACCTCGACAATCACCTTCGGGATCGGACCGGCAGGAACGGGCAAGAGCTACCTCGCGGTGGCTCAGGCGGTCCGGGCACTCCAGACCAAGGAGGTTGCCCGCATCGTGCTGACCCGTCCAGCCGTCGAGGCCGGCGAGCGGCTCGGGTTCCTGCCGGGTGACCTGATGGCCAAGGTCGATCCGTATCTGCGACCCCTCTATGACGCGCTCTTCGACATGCTCGAGCCTGAGGGTGCCCAGCGACTGCTCGAGAAGGGCACCATCGAGGTGGCACCCCTGGCCTTCATGCGGGGGCGGACGCTCAACGGATCATTCATCATCCTCGACGAGGCACAGAACACCACCCCCGAGCAGATGAAGATGTTCCTCACCCGAATCGGCTTCGGCTCACGCTGCGTGGTCACTGGCGACATGACCCAGGTCGATGTGATCGGGGGACGCTCGGGTCTCGTGGGCCTCGAGGAGGTGCTCGATGGCATCGACGACTTGAGCTTCATCCATCTCGATCGCCGAGATGTCGTCCGGCACAAGATCGTCGCAGATATCGTTGACGCCTATGAGCGCGCTGACGGTGCAGCGACCCGACGTGGCTGAGGTCCAGGGCTCAGACGAGCAGGACGACCACCTGGTCGACCTGGACGGTCTCGTGGCCTTGGCGGAGGCGGTGCTGGCGGCCGAGGGGGTCGCTGACAATGCTGAGGTCTCTCTCGTCATGGTTCCCATCGAGGAGATGGCCGCACTCAACGCCGAGCACCGGGGCAAGGAAGGACCAACTGACGTCTTGAGTTTCACCATCGACGATGGCGATGAAGGTCATGTCGATCAGGTGATCCTCCTCGGCGACATCGTGATCTGCCCCGCGGTGGCGGCCACCAATGCGATCGAGCACGAGGTATCGCTGGCGGCTGAGCTTGAGCTTCTCGTGGTGCACGGCTGCCTTCATCTGCTCGGGTGGGATCACGAGGTCGACGACGAGGCCGAGGCTATGGAAGCCGCCGAAGCCGTGCACCTCAGCCGCTTTGGCCGCTCGACGGATCGGGCGCGGTGATCGCCACCTTTGGCGCGGGCACGGACGTGGCCCTCGGTGTCGTCGTGGTGATCCTCCTGGTGGTCTCCGGAGCTCTGGCGTTGGCGGAGACCGGCCTGGTGCGGATGTCTCGGGTCAAGGCTCGCTCGCTGGCGGTGGACAAGCACCGGGGTGCTCCGGCGCTCGTCGAGCTGGTCGAACGGCCCGAGCGATTCTTGAATCCGCTCCTGCTGCTCATCTTGATCTGCCAACTGGTGTCAGCCACGCTCATCGGCCTGCTGGCTGATCAGTGGCTCGGCGCCTGGGGCGTGGTCGCCGCCACCGCATTCGAGGTGGTGGTGATCTTCGTGTTCTTCGAGGCGGTGCCGAAAAACTGGGCCGTCCATCATCCAGAGCGAGCAGCGCTGCTGAGCGCGCCGGTGATCCGCTGGATCATCGCCTTCCCACCGATTCGGGCCATGGCTGGTCTCCTGATCGGACTTGCTGATCTCGTCCTGGGCCGCCGGGGCGAGGCCAGTCACGTGGCACTCATCACCGAATCAGAGATTCTGGCCATGGCCGAGGTGGCCGAGGGCGAAGACGTCATCGCCCCCGAGGAGCGAGCCTTCATCCATTCGGTGATCGAGTTCGGCGACACCGTGGTGCGCGAGGTCATGGTGCCCCGGCCTGACATGCGCGCCCTCGAGTCCCGAACCACAGTCTCCGCTGGCCTTGTTGCCGCCCTCGAGGCGGGCCATTCGCGCCTCCCCGTCTATGCAGGTTCGATCGATGACGCGGTGGGCATCGTCTACATGAAGGATCTGATCCGCCTCGAGCGAGAGGGTCGAGGGGCTGAGGCCATCGAGTCTCATGTGAGAGCGGTGACCTTTGTTCCCGAGAGCAAGCCGGTGCCGGACCTCCTGCGCCAGATGCAAGAGAAGAAGGTGCACCAGGTGATCGTGGTCGATGAGTACGGAGGCACGGCGGGCCTTGTCACCCTCGAGGATGTTCTCGAAGAGCTCGTCGGCGAGATCGTGGACGAGTTCGACGTCGAGGAGGCAACCGTAGAGCGGATCGATGCCGACACCTTCGAGGTATCGGGCCGAATGCCCATCGATGAGGTGGACGACCTCGTGGGATCAGAGATGCCCAAGGGGTCATGGGACACGATCGGCGGCCTCTTGCTCGATGAGGTTGGGGGAGTACCGGAGGAGGGCGAGTCGGCCGAGGTCGACGGGTTCCGCCTGACCGTCCTCGTGATGGACGGTCGACGGGTCGAGCGCGTCCGAGTCGAGCGAATCGATCCATCGCTCGGCAATGGGCGCAACGCGCAGGATGACCCATGATGCGCTCGGGTTTCGTCGCCATCGTCGGCCGGCCGAATGTCGGCAAGTCGACGCTGATCAACACGATCATCGGCGAAAAGGTGACCATCACCTCGTCTCGGCCGAACACCACCCGGCACCAGATCCGTGGCGTGCTGACTAGTGATGAACTCCAGTTGGTGTTCGTCGATACCCCTGGGATCCATCGGCCCAAGACCCGGCTCGGGGAGCGACTCAATGAGAGCGCCTTGGCCGCCGTCGATGGGGTTGACGTCCTGATCCCGCTGATTGAGGCCAGCGCCAGCATCGGGCCCGGCGACCGCAACGTGCTGAGCCGATGCCTGGCGGCCGCCGGTAGCGAAGGCGGGCCGACGCTGCTCGTGGCGGTGAACAAGATGGATAAGGCTGGCCCAGCCCGCACGGCTCAGCAGCTGATGGCCGCCCTGGCGGAGATCGAACGCATCGGCACTCAGCTCGGCGATCGGGCGGCGCAGGCGGCCAAGGACGTCGAGCTGTTCCCGATCTCCGCCAAGACCGGCCGAGGGGTTCCGGCATTGCTGGCCAAGGTCTCGAGTTTGGTCGAGGAAGGTCCGCAGTTCTATCCCAGCGAGATGATCAGCGACCAGAGCGAGCCCGCTCACATCGCGGAGCTCGTCCGAGAGCAGTTGCTGAGCCGAACCCGCGACGAGCTGCCCCATGCCATCTTTTGCCGGGTCTCGGAGTGGGAGGACAACCGCATCACGGTCGAGATCCTCGTCGAGCGAGACTCACAGAAGGGCATCGTGATCGGCAAGGGTGGCGAGATGCTCAAGGAGGTAGGGACGGCGGCGCGCGCCCAGCTCCCAGAGGGCACCCATCTCGAGCTGGTGGTCAAGGTGGAGAAGAACTGGCAGGGACGCACCGAGTCGCTCGACCGATTCGGTCTATGAGCCTTCCGATCGAGCTCGTCCCACTTGCCACGGTGGTCGGGGGGCGCGTCGAGAACGGCGACGACCGATGGGCGGAGGTCGAGGCGGAGATCGTGCTCGCCGACCATGTGCCTGATGGGGCGCTGGTCGGGCTCGAGGCTTTCAGCCATCTTGAGGTGATCGTCCTGCTCGACAGAGCCGTCGACCCCGGCCACTCTGAGGCCGAGCGGCGTCCCCGGGGGATCGCCGAGCTCGATCCCGTGGGGGTGCTGGCGCAGCGCCACAAGGACCGAATCGGCCGGATCGGCCTCTCGAGGTGCGAGCTGATATCCGTCGCTCCTCGCTCGGTCAGCGTGCGAGGACTCGACGCCATCGACCAGACACCAGTGCTCGACATGAAACCTTGGTTTGCCGCCTTCGGCCCACGAGGTGATGTTCGCGAGCCAGCCTGGGTATCGGTCGTGACCCGGGATTACTTCTAGCGCTCCGTGCATTGGGGCACGCTCAAGGCTCAGCCCTCGGCGGAGTCGCGGATGGCCTCGAGGAAGTCGATGACCTCGGACTTGTTCCGTGTGCGCTTCATCGGTGGGAGGGCATCGAGCATGTGCGACCGATAGCGCTTGGTGGCGAGGCGATCATCCATGACCGCCACCACCCCTGAGTCGCTCGCGGTCCTGATCAGTCGACCGACGCCTTGGGCGAGCATCGTCGTGGCCCGGGGGACATCGATGGTCATGAAGGCGTCGTCGCCGGCGGCCTCACGGCGCGCCTCGAGGAGGGGGTCGTCGGGTCGACCGAAGGGGAGGCGGTCGATGGCCACGAGCGAGAGGCTGCGGCCGGGGATGTCGATGCCCTGCCACATGCCCATCGTGGCGAACAGACAGGCATCCTCGGCTGAGCGGAACTGCTCGATCAGCGCGTCAGAGGATGCTTGGCCCTGCAGCAGCATTGGATGCGAGATCTGGTTGGCCACCATGTCAGCAATGGCGTTCATGGCCCGATACGAGGTGAACAGGGCCAGCGTCCTCCCGCCGGCGGCCTCGATGAGTGAGGCCAGCTCATCGGCGATTCGCTCTTCGGCGCCGTCGGAGCGTCGATCGCCGATGCCCTCAGGCACGTAGAGCAGGCTCTGGGCGCGGAAGTCGAACGGGGAGCCCACGTCGAGGACCTTCGACTCGGCCGAGTCGAGGCCGAGCCGTGCGCCGAGGCCGAGGGGGATGGTGGCGCTGGTGAGGACCACGGAGGCCTGACTGAAGAGGCTGCGCTCGAGCGCCGGACCTACCGCCAGCGGAGAGAGCGTCAGGGTGCGGGACCGGCGGCTCCCTCCGGACCAGAGCACCTCACCGACCTCGGGGCTACTCAGGCGGCTCAGGTCCTCGACGAGACGAGTGGCCGAGCTGACGGCTCGAATGGCGGCAGCGTCGGCGTCCTCCTCGAGACCCTGGAGCGCCCCCAGAACCTTCCGGGCTGCGATATCGATTTGGCGGAGGACGATTTCGAGGTCTCCTTGGGCAGAGAGTTCGATCTGCTCGGACTCAGACGTGGCCTCGAGGACGTCGGCGAGGCCATCGGCGGTGCCGGCGAGGCTGGTGGCTGCATCGGCGACGGACTCGATCCCAAGGCCTTTCACCTCGGTGGCCAGGGCTCGGATCCGCCCAGCTCCGAGGTCGATCCCGAGGCACTGGGTCATGACGTCCTCGAGGGCGTGGGCCTCGTCGACGATCACCACATCGTGGTCGGGCAGCACCTGGCCATCGCTGGCGAGATGGGCACCGAGGAGGTGGAGGTTGGTGACAATGATGTCCGCCTCCCGGGCGGCAGCTCGGGCCATCTCGGTGAAGCAGTGGTGGCCCTGCGGGCAACGGTTGGCCCCGGGGCAGTCATTGGTCCCGACCGAGACCATCGACCAGGCTTGGGGGCCGATCTGCGCCCCGAGTTCCGACATGTCACCGGTGGCGGTCTTGTTCCCCCAGTCGAGCAGCGAGCGAACCTGTGCGATGAGTCCGCCGTCGCGGCCGACCGATGGCCGACCGTCGAAGTCGAGTGGTGCTTGAATGCCGCCGTCAGCCAGTTCCGCAGCCTTCTGGCGACAGAGGTAGTTCGACCGGCCCTTGAGCACCGTCACCACGACGTCGCCGAGGGCCTCGGCGACGAGCGGAGCGTCGCGACTGGCGAGCTGCTCCTGAAGTGACTTGGTGGCGGTGGCGACGACCACCGTCCGGCCCAACAGCGCGGCGGGGACGAGATAGGCGAGCGACTTACCGGTCCCAGTGCCCGCTTGGACGATCAGGTGGTGGTGTTCGGCGAGGGCATCGGCGACGGCCTCTGCCATGGCCGCCTGGCCGGGCCGGGTCTCGCCACCACCGGGCAGGGCCGAGGTCACACGCGCCAGCGCTTCGACAGCCGTCAGTGGGCCAGCAGGGGCGGGCTGCTCGGGCGAGACCATGGGTGGCACCGTAGTGGGAGTGGCAGGTGAGGTGGCTGACGATGGCACCGGCGGGCGGTAGGTTGCGGACGTGGCACCGAACCCTCAAGGCCCCTCACCCTTCGACGACCCGTTGATCCCCGCCGAGCTTGATCGGTCCAACATCCCGACCCATGTGGCTTGTGTGATGGACGGCAATGGACGATGGGCCAATGCCCGAGGCCTCCCTCGGACCGAGGGTCATGGCGCCGGGGAAGAGGCGCTCGTCGATGCCGTCGACGGGGCGCTGGCGCTCGGGATCGAGTGGATCACCATGTACGCATTCTCGACCGAGAACTGGCGTCGACCCGTCGACGAGGTTCGCTACCTGATGGGCTTCAACGAGTCGCTGCTGATGCGTCGTCGAGACGAGCTCAACGACAAGGGCGTGCGGATTCGCTTCGCCGGTCGCAGAGACTGGCGTGTGCCGCGCCGCGTGCTGCGGCGGATGGACGAAGCGGCCGAGTTGACCAAGGCCAACCGGCGCTGCACCTTGACCATGGCGTTCAACTACGGAGGTCGGGCGGAGATCATCGATGCCGTCAAGGCCATGGTGGCCTCGGGGATCAAGGCAGACAAGATCACCGAGAAGGAACTGCGCAAACACCTCTATTGGCCCGACATGCCAGACCCTGACCTGGTGGTCCGGACCTCAGGCGAGCATCGGGTGAGCAACTATCTGCTGTGGGAGATCGCCTACTCCGAGTTGGTGTTCCCCGAAGTCCTCTGGCCAGACTTCCGGAGGAGTGACCTCTATGAGGCCGTGGTTGAGTTCCAGCGGCGTGAGCGGCGCTACGGGGGGCTCGAGGAGTGAGCTGGGTCCGTGTGGGCAAGGTGCTGGGGGTGTTGGTGGCGCTGATCGTGCTGTTCATCATCACCATCAGCGATTCGCCGCTGCGTGCACCGGTGATCGCCGTCGTGGCCCTGGCCGTGCTGGTGGCGGCTGGCAACTGGCTCAATGACTGGTTCGGCATCAAGCGCAAGTCGCCGGAGTTCGAACACCTCGATCGGCGCAATAGCGACGAGGGCGATCAGGGCACCCCGTGACCCAAGAGCGCGACGTGGGCGTGGTGCTGCGCACCTACCAGCTCGGCGAAGCTGATCGGATCGTGGTGCTCATGACCAAGGCCCACGGCAAGGTGCGTGCAGTGGCCAAAGGGGTGCGCAAGACCGGGTCTCGCTTCGGGTCGCGTCTTGAACCGCTGACCCACGTCCAGATCCTCTTCTGGCAGGGTCGCAGCTCGCTGGCCACCATCAATCAGGTCGACGTCATCGAACGCTTCTGGTCCATCCGCGATGATCTCGATCGACTCAACGCTGGCCTGTCGATGCTCGAGGTGGTCGACCAGATCTCTCAGGAGGGCCACGCCGACCCCCGGGTGGTCGACACCTTGGTGCGGGCACTCAGGGTGCTCGATGATGCCGATCGCCAGCATCCAATGGTGGCACCGGCGTTCTTCCTGCGCATCCTCGACCTCGAGGGAGCAAGCCCGGTCCTCGACAGCTGTGCGTCCTGTGGGGCCGATGGTCCCTTCGTGGCCTTCGACATGTCACTTGGTGGGGTGCTGTGCACCTCGTGCCGACGGGGTCGACCACTATCGAGCGAGGCACTGGTGCTGATGCAGCGGATCCTCGGAGGCGACCTGGCAGCAGTGCTGGCGGGGTCGCCTCCTGAGGGTGCCAGCGAGGTGGCCACCGTCGCCACCGAGGCCATGGAAGCCCACCTTGATCGTCGCCTGCGCGCCACGCGCACCACCGCCGGTCTCTAGATTCACCCCATGGCTCCGAGCATTCTGTGGTTCAGGCGCGACCTACGCCTCAGCGATCACCCCGCCCTCCACGAAGCAGTCCGGCTTGGGGGTGCTGATGGGGTAGTCCCGCTCTTCGTGCTCGACGAGACGTTCCTCGCCCCGGCTGGACCCACTCGGGCTTCCTTCCTTCGATCGAGCCTCGAAGCACTCGAGGCCTCAATGGGGTCACCCTTGTGTCTGCTGGCCGGCGATCCAGTCACCGCAGTGACGGAGCTGGCGGAGGGGCTCGGTGTCGCTCACGTGGTGGTCTCTGGCGACTTCGGCCCGTCAGGTTCGGCTCGAGACGACGCGGTGGCCGAGGCGCTTGGGCACCATGGCATTGCTCTGCATCGTGTGTCATCGCCCTACTGCGTCGACCCCGGAACCGTTCGAGGCGCGTCAGGTGGTCCGGTCAAGGTCTTCACTGCCTTCCGTCGACGGTGGGAGGTCATCGGACCTCACGTGGTGCTCCCGGTGCCCGATGTCTCGTGGGTGAACGTTCCGTCATTGGCGGCCCTCGACGAGATCCCGAAGCGGGCGGGCACCCGTCGTCCGGCGCTGTTCGCAGATCTGCCGGATGCGCCGCCTATCGTGCTTCCGCCGGCCGGCGAGAGTGAGGCGATGTCACTCCTCGAGCGATTTTGTGAGGGCCCCATCGACCGCTACGACCACGACCGCAATGTGTTCGCCACGCCAGGTACGAGCCACCTGAGTCCCCACCTCCGCTTTGGCAGCCTCCACCCGCGCACTGCCCTCGCTGCGGCCGCTGGGGCGGACCAGGGGGCGACCACCTTCCGCTCCGAGATCGCCTGGCGCGAGTTCTATGCCGACGTGCTCCATCACCACCCCGATTCGGTGAGCGAGCCACTCCAGCCGAAGATGGCCCGCCTGCGTGTGGACGCCGGTCCAGCCGCGGAGGAGCGCTTCCGTCGTTGGGCTCGCGGTGAGACCGGGATCCCCCTCGTTGATGCCTCGATGCGCCAGCTCCTTGCGGAGGGATGGATGCACAATCGTGGCCGAATGCTCACGGCGAGTTTCCTGGTCAAGCACCTCCACCTTGACTGGAGGTGGGGTGCGCGCTGGTTCATGTGGCGGCTCATCGACGGTGACCTGGCCTCGAACACCCATGGCTGGCAGTGGACGGCAGGTACGGGTACTGATGCCTCGCCCTTCTACCGGATCTTCTCTCCGCTCGCTCAGGCTGAGCGCTTCGATCCCGACGCCCAATTCGTCCACGCCCAGATTCCTGAGCTTTCGGAGATCCCCGCTCCTCGAGTGCTTCAGCCCGGCGGTGGAGTGGACTTGCTCAGCTCGGCTGACTATCCGGCGGCGATGATCGATCTCGGGGCTGAGCGCATTGAGGCGTTGCGCCGGCTCGACGAAACGAAGGCCGAGTGAGCGATTCGGCCTTCGGTGTCTATGTTCACATTCCGTTCTGTGCCCAGCGGTGCGACTACTGCGCGTTCGTCACCTACACCGATGCCGAGGACCTCGAACAGCGCTACGTCGATGCGGTAATCACCGAGCTGGGCCGAGCCACAGGAACCGGAACTCCGCCGGCGACCAGCGCCTTCTTTGGTGGTGGGACGCCCTCGCATCTGCCGATCGAGATGTTGGTCGAGATCCTGGGGGCTCTCGACCTCGCCCCCTCAGCGGAGGTGACGGTGGAGATGAACCCCGAAGACGTCTCGGCGGATCGCCTCGAGGCCATGGTGGCTGCCGGAGTGACCCGGGTCTCGATCGGGATCCAGTCGACGGCCTCGCACGTATTGGCCAGCTTGGGCCGCACCCACCGTGGAGAGGCGGTCCGGGATCTGTGCGCCGTGGTGGCGGCATCGGGCCTCGAGACATGGTCGATGGATCTGATTGCCGGAGCGGCAGGTGAGACCGACGACGACCTCCTGACCACGCTCGTCGACGTCCTCGACCACGACGATGCTCCTCCCCACGTGAGCGCCTACTTGTTGACGGTGGAGCGGGGGACGCCGCTCAGCCGCGATACGTCGCGTCATCCTGACGAGGAGGTGCTGGCTCATCGCTATGAACTACTCGATGCCGAGCTCGCGGGTCGGGGCTATGGCTGGTACGAGGTGTCGAACTGGGCGAGGCCCGGGCACGACTGTCAACACAACCAGCTCTATTGGGACGGCGGGGATTACCTGGGCGTCGGCGCAGCTGCCCACGGCCATCGATCGGGGCTCCGCAGCTGGAACGTTGCCAATCTCACTGCCTACCTTGAGGCGATCGAGTCGGGAGGTACGGCTCAAGCCGGTTGCGAGGTCGTGGCCGGCGAGCAGCGGACCTTCGAGTCGGTCGCACTTCGCTTGCGGACCCGCAGGGGGGTCCCGACCTCGTGGATCGAGCCGCCGCTCGACCTCGAAGGACTGCTTGAGCTCGAGGACGATCGATGGGTGCTGACCCTGCGTGGTCGCCTGCTGGCCGACGCGGTGCTGGCTCGTCTGGTGGTGTCTTCCGGTGCGGTTGAGGCTTCCCGCTAGGTTTGAGGCCCATGAGCGAGCCCACCCCCGACAGCACCCTCTTCGACGACGTGGTCAACCTGGCCAAGCGCCGGGGCTTCGTCTTTCCCTCGGCCGAGATCTACGGAGGCTTCCGGTCTACCTATGACTATGGTCCGCTCGGCGTCCTCATGCTTCGCAATGTCAAGAATGCCTGGTGGCGATCGATGGTGCAGCTGCGCGACGATGTCGTCGGTCTCGATGCCGCCATCTTGTCGCCGCCGGCAATTTGGGGTGCTTCGGGGCACCTCACCACCTTCTCGGATCCAATGGTGGACTGCCGTAACTGCAAGGAGCGCCATCGCGCCGATCACATCGCCGACACCTGCCCTAACTGCGGCAGCACGGACCTGACCGAGGCTCGCGACTTTCAGCTGATGTTCAAGACCCATGCCGGCCCGGTTCAGGATGAGGGCTCGGTGGCCTACCTGCGGCCCGAGACAGCCCAGGGCATGTTCACCAATTTCATGAACGTGGCCACCACCACCCGCAAGAAGCCACCCTTCGGTATCGCTCAGGTGGGAAAGTCCTTCCGCAACGAGATCACTCCAGGGAACTTCGTGTTCCGAACGCGCGAGTTCGAGCAGATGGAGATGGAATACTTCGTGCCGCCGGCAGAGGCGGGAGAGTGGTTCGACTACTGGGTCGATCAGCGCTTCGCGTGGTACCAGGACTACGGGATTCCCGCGGAGATGCTCCGCCTGCGCCCTCATGATGCCGATGAGCTGAGTCACTACTCAGCCGGGACGACCGATATCGAGTTCCTGTTCCCATGGGGCTGGGGTGAGCTTGAGGGAGTCGCAAATCGGACCGACTACGACTTGAAGGCGCACGCGTCGGCCTCGGGCGAGCGGCTCGAGTACTTCGACCAGTCGACCAATGAGCGCTACACGCCCTATGTGATTGAGCCGGCTGCCGGCGCCACACGCACGATGATGGCCTTCCTGCTCGCTGCCTATCAGACCGATACGGTTGGCGGAGAGGAGCGGGCCGTCCTGCGGCTCGACTGGCGACTGGCCCCGAACCAGGTGGCCGTCCTGCCCCTATCGAAGAAGCCAGAGCTCGAGCCGACCGCCCGCGAGGTGCTGGCCCTGCTTCAGCCGCACTTCCAGTGCGACTACGACGTGACCCAGTCCATTGGAAAGCGGTACCGCCGCCAGGACGAGGTGGGTACGCCGTGGTGCATCACCGTCGACTTCGACACGATCGAGGACCGAGCGGTCACGGTGCGCGATCGCGACACCACCGAGCAGGTACGCGTCCCCATTGACGGCCTTATCGCCGAGCTGATCCGACGGACGCAGGGTAGCTAGCCCCCGCGGTTCAGTTCAGACGGCGGTAGGTCCTCACTGCCAGCGGTGCGAGCACCCCCAGCAGGGCGATGCTCCAGGCCACGGAACCCCAGACTGCGGTTGGGTTGTGGAATGGCCCACCGACCATCAGTGAGCGCACGGCATTGACGCACACGGATACCGGCTGATGCTGGGCAAACCCTTGGAGAAACCCGGGGAGAGCGTGCAGTGGGACGAAGGCCGTGGAGAGAAATGTCAGCGGGAACAGCAGCGGGAACGTCATGAGCTGGGCCGCCTCAGAGGTCGGAGCGCGCAAGCCGATGAAGGCAAAGCCCCACATGAGCGAGAACGAGAACACCAGCATCACGAGACAGGCGAGCGCGTAATCGGGGACCGAGGCCACGGGACGGAACCCGACGGCGAGACCGACTGCAGTCATGAGCATGATCACGAAGACATTGCGAACCAGGTCCGCGGTGGTGCGACCGCCGAGCACAGCCGATCTACTCATCGGCAGAGCACGGAACCGCTCGATGAGACCCTTCTGCAGGTCCTCTGCAAGACCGATGGCCGTGGATGCAGCGCCGAAGCAGATGGTCTGCACGAAGATGCCCGGCATCAGATAGTTCACATAGCTGATGCCACCAGGGATGGGGATGGCGCCGCCGAATACGTAGCGGAACAGCAGGACGAACATGATCGGCTGGAGCGCCGAGAAGAACAGGGCCTCGGGGATCCGGATCGTGGCCAGCAGGTTTCGCTTGGTGATGGTAACGGTGTCGGTGATGGCCCACCGGAGCGAGGAGGCCGCCGAGGGGAGGGCTGCGAGGTCGGTCATGCGGACTCCTTGGTGCGGCGGCTCTTGCGGCCGGAGGTCTGGGCGATGGCGTCAGGATCGACTTCCGCCTTGCGACCCGTGAGGGCCAGGAACACGTCATCGAGGCTGGGCTCGTGGAGGTTGAGGCCGATCAGGTCGAACCCAGCGGCGTCGATTCTTCGAAGGGCCTCGGCTGCCACTGAGGGTCCAGCGTCGACCGTGAGGCCGACGGTCGGTCCGTCGACATGGGGGGGCTTCGTGGAGAGGTCGGCGAAGAGTGAGGCGGCGGAGCTGGCGGACTCAGGGCTCTCGAGGGTGAGCTCGAGCACCGTGCTGCCGAGGTCGGCCTTGAGCTCTGCCGGGGTGCCCTTGGCAATCACCCGGCCATGATCGATCACCACGATGTCTCTGGCGAGACGATCGGCCTCCTCGAGGTACTGCGTGGTGAGCAGCACCGTGGTGCCCGACTCGACGAGGGCATCGATCACATCCCAGAGGGCGAGCCGGCTCTGCGGGTCGAGCCCGGTGGTCGGCTCATCGAGGAAGAGCACCGGTGGCGCTGTGACCAGCGAGGCTGCCAGATCGAGCCGCCTGCGCATGCCGCCGGAGTAGGTCTTGACCGGGCGACCACCGGCGTCGGAGAGACCGAACTGCTCCAATAACTCGGTCATCCGTCGCCGGACCTCGGGCTTTGAAAGGTGGCAGAGTCGACCGACCATCGTCAGGTTCTCGGCACCAGTGAGGTTCTCGTCCACCGTGGCGTACTGGCCGGCCAGCCCGATGACGCGGCGGACCTTGGCGGCATCCTTGGCGACGTCGAAGCCCAGGATCGAGGCGACCCCGGCGTCTGGGCGCAGGATCGTCGACAAGATTCGCACTGCAGTGGTCTTGCCTGATCCATTGGGTCCGAGCAGGCCGACAACCTGGCCACGGGGGACTTCGAGGTCGAAGCCATCGAGGGCCACCACCTCGCCATTGCGGAAGGTCTTCGATAGCCCGTGGGCGCTGACGGCGATCTCTTGGGACATGAGTTGAAGGCTATCGGGAGGATGGTGAGGGTGGCAGCAGCCGGGGATCCTCGGTGGTCTCCGTCGGGCCATTAGGATGACTCCTTCACTCACCGTGTCGTCTACCTGAAGAGAACCCTCATGTCTTACGTCTTCGATTTCAGCCACAAGTACCGTCAGGCCCCGATGGAGCTCAAAGACCTCCTCGGCGGCAAGGGCGCCAACCTCGCCGAGATGACTTCGGTGCTCAAGCTTCCGGTCCCCCCTGGCTTCACCATTACAACCGACGCCTGTCGTGACTACATGAAGAGCGGTTGGCCCAAGGGCCTTGATGCCCAGGTCAAGGCGGCTCGGAGCCGCCTTGAGAAGGCCATGGACAAGAAGGTCGGCGACGCCAAGAATCCTCTGCTTGTCTCGGTTCGCTCGGGAGCGAAGTTCTCGATGCCCGGGATGATGGACACCGTCCTCAACCTCGGCCTCAACGACGAGTCGGTCGAGGGCCTCGCAGTACAGACCAATGATGAGCGCTTCGCTTACGACTCATACCGTCGCTTCATCGCGATGTACGGACGCATCGTCCTTGAGTGCCCCGGCGAGCCCTTCGACGAGCGATTCGAGGAGGCCAAGGTCGCCGCCGGCACCACGTCCGACGCCCATGTCCCGATCGAGATCCTCAAGAAGCTCGTCGCCGACTACAAGGTCTTGGTCAAGCAGCACACCGGCAAGGACTTCCCTCAAGATCCCACCGCTCAACTCAGCGGAGCCATCGAGGCGGTCTTCCGCTCATGGAGCGGCCCTCGTGCCTTCGCCTACCGCGATCGCGAGCGGATCCCGCACGACCTCGGCACGGCGGTCAACGTCCAGGCGATGGTGTTCGGCAACCGAGACAACAACTCGGGAACCGGCGTCGCCTTCACCCGTGACCCCTCAACGGGCAAGAACATCGCCTACGGCGACTTCCTTGTCAACGCCCAGGGCGAGGACGTGGTGGCGGGTATCCGTAACACCGAGCCCCTCAGCGCGTTGAAGCGCAAGTTCCCGGTCGTCCATGTCGAGCTGACCAAGATCTTCGATCGTCTCGAGCACCACTACCGCGACATGTGCGACACCGAGTTCACCATCGAGCAGGGCAAGCTCTGGATGCTCCAGACCCGTGTCGGCAAGCGCACGGGGCGCGCTGCGCTGCGCATGGCAGTCGAGATGACCACGGAGCGGGCCATCAAACTGACCCACGCCGAGGCCGTCAGCCGGATCACTGAGGAGCACCTCTCGCAGGTCCTCCACCCGCAGTTCAAGGGCTCGGGCCACAGCATCCTCACCAAGGGCCTCGGGGCCTCGCCGGGCGCTGCAGTTGGTCGGGTGTACTTCACTGCCGATGACGCGGCGGCCGCCGCCGAGCGTGGCGAGCGGGTCATCTTGGTTCGCTCGGAGACCTCGCCTGAGGACGTGCACGGGATGCTCGCCGCCGAGGGAATCTTGACGGCCCGTGGGGGACTCGTGAGTCACGCCGCGGTCGTGGCACGTGGCTGGGGCAAGCCTGCCGTCGTTGGGGCTGAGGCTGTGCGCATCGCCGGCCGACACTTCTCTGTCGGTGACGTGACCGTGGGCGAGGGTGATTACCTTTCGCTCGATGGGACAGCCGGAATCGTCGTGGTGGGTGAGGCCGAGTTGGTCTCGGGCAAGCCACCAAAGGAATTCGAGGTCATCCTCGGCTGGGCCGATGTGATTCGCAAGGGCAACCTGAACGTGCGCGCCAACGCCGACAACGGTCCCGATGCCAAGAACGCCCGATCCATGGGTGCAGAGGGCATCGGCCTGTGCCGCACCGAGCACATGTTCCTCGGCGAGGATCGCCTTCCGGTCGTGCGTCGCATGATCCTGGCGTCGAACCACCTTGAGGAGACCGCTGCCCTTGAGGAGCTGCGCAAGGTCCAGCGTGACGACTTCCTAGAGATCCTCGAGGCAATGGATGGACTCCCGGTGACCATTCGACTGCTCGATCCGCCACTGCACGAATTCCTGCCGTCCACCCACGAGCTCGGGATCAAGGAGGCCACAGTCGGCCTCAGCGTGGAGGAGGGCGAACTGCTCGCCGCAGCCCGTCTGTGGGAAGAGGCCAACCCGATGCTCGGTACCCGTGGTGTCCGTCTCGGCGTGATCAAGCCCGGTCTCTATGCCATGCAGGTTCGTGCGCTGATGGAGGCCGCCAAGATCCGCGTGGCCAAGGGCGGTCACCCGATCGTCGAGGTCATGATTCCGCTGACGGTGTCGCGCGAGGAGCTCGCGCTGGCTCGCTCGTGGGCCGAGGAGGCCATTGCCGAGGTCGGCGTCGAGTCGGGCAAGGGCAAGGGCAAGAAGGGCTCGCTCGAGGTGCTCATCGGCACCATGATCGAGACTCCCCGAGCTGCGCTCGTGGCTGATGAGATCGCCCAGGAGGCAGACTTCTTCTCCTTCGGAACTAATGACTTGACCCAGATGACGTTCGGCTTCAGCCGAGATGACATCGAAGGCCGCATTATGGCTCCCTACATCGAGCAGGGCCTGCTCAAGCGCAACCCCTTCGAGGTGGTCGATGCTGACGGTGTCGGTGCGCTGGTCCGCATGGGCGTCAAGCTCGGTCGAGAGACCAAGCCTGGCCTCAAGACCGGCGTCTGCGGTGAGCACGGTGGTGATCCTGAGTCGATCTCCACCTTCTACTCCGCAGGGCTCGATTATGTCAGCTGCTCTCCGTTCCGGGTGCCAGTTGCTCGTCTGGCTGCCGCTCAGGCAGTCCTTGAGCACGGGCCCCGCACTGCCAAGAAGGCCCCAGCAAAGAAGGCGGTCGCCAAGAAGGCCCCCGCCAAGAAGGCCCCGGCAAAGAAGGCCGCCCGCAGGTCCTGAGGACCTCGGGCGCCTTCGCCCGGACGGCGCGGTAGGTTCCTGCCGTGAGCATCCCGCGCGAAGAGATCGATCAGGTCCGCACGGCTACGGATCTTGTCCGTCTGGTCAGTGACCTCGTGGGGCTCAAGAAGGTCGGCAGCAACTGGGTGGGGCTATGCCCCTTCCACTCGGAGAAGTCGCCGTCATTCAACGTGAGTCCGACCACGGGCTACTACAAGTGCTTTGGTTGCCAGGTCTCCGGCGATGCCATCGCCTTCGTGCAAGAGACCCAGGGTCTGCCCTTCATCGATGCCGTGCGCATGCTCGCCGACCGAGCGGGGATCACCCTGCACGAGGATCAGGGCAGCGGGACCGACGGCAAGGATCGGACGGCCTTTCTCGAGGCGATGGAGCGGGCGGTGGCGTTCTTCCACGACCGCCTCCTCAATGCCCCAGACGCCGGTATGGCTCGCAGCTACCTGCGAAGTCGTGGCTATGACGCGGAGATCGTCCGACAATTCCGCATTGGCTGGGCTCCCGACGACTGGGATCAGCTCTGCCGGCACCTTGGGGCCTCGCAGAAGGTCCTTGAGGGAACGGGCCTTGGCTTCATCAACAAGCGGGGTCGGGCACAGGACTTCCTGCGCGGCCGTGTCGTATTCCCCATCCTCGATGCCGGAGGTCGCCCGATCGCCGTCGGAGGCCGAATCCTGCCTCCGGCACCGGGCGCTCCACCACCCGAGCGGCATGAGCCCAAGTACAAGAACTCTCCCGAGACGGCGATCTACTCGAAGCGCCGTACCCTCTATGGGCTCAACTGGGCCAAGAAGAGCATCATCGAGACCAACGAAATCATCGTCTGCGAGGGCTACACCGACGTGATCGCCTTCTTCCAGGCTGGCCTCCCTCGAGCAGTGGCGACGTGCGGGACCGCGCTCGGTGAGGAGCATTTCACCACGATGCGCAACTTCGCTAAGCGGATCGTGCTGGCCTACGACGGTGATGCTGCCGGCCAGAGCGCCACACTTCGGGTGTACGAGTGGGAGCGTCAACACGCAGTGGACGTGGTCGTTTGTTCTCTGCCCGAAGGTATGGATCCCGCCGAGCTCGCCAAGACTGACCCTGGGGCACTCGCCCAAGCGGTGGCTGAGGCCAAGCCCTTCCTCAAGTTCCGTGTCGACCGAGCGCTCGACACTGCTGATCTGTCCACGGCCGAGGGCCGAGCGAGGGGAGCGGAGAGCGCACTGGCCGCCGTGGCCGAGCATCCCGATGCGCTGGTGCGAGACCAGTACGTGATGGGGATCGCCGATCGTTGCCATCTCGGGCCTGATCTGGTCCGTCAAGAGCTCGCGGAGTTCGTGGCTGGAACCCGAACCCCTCGGGGTCCCGAGAAGCGCCGGGTGCGAGAGGTCGACGACGATATCCCTCCACCTCCTGAGGACCCGATGGATGAGGGTCCCGGCCCGGTGGCGACCCGCGGATCGGAGCGACCGGGCCCCGGCCTTGAGGCACTCCGGATCTGCGTCCACCGTCCCGAGCTGGTTGCGCACCGTATTGAGCCCTTCTTGTTCTCGGATCCTGACCAACGTGCTGCGCTCGAGGCACTCCTGGCGGCGGAGAGCCTTCGAGAGGCGGTTGACGAGGCATCACCGGCGGCGGCAGCCCTGCTGCGTCAGGTGGCGGTCGAAGAGCTCAATATCGAACCCAATGAGATGGGGGACCCTGTCGACATGGTGCTTGCCCAGTTGGTGCGCACGGCCGCTCGCTCTGGCCTGATGGGGCTTCAGGCAGAGGTTCGTCGGGGAGAGGTCGACCCCGTCGAAGGGAGTCGCCAGGTGACCGAGGTACAGCGATGGCTCGGACAACTCGATCAGGACCTGGCGCGTCGTGAAGCCGAGAAGGCCTTGGTAGGTTGGCTCTCCAGACGAGGGGGCTAGGTGGGGGATCAGGTGGTCGATGATGGCCGGGGGGCTGAACCGGTGATGTCGATGGGTCTTGGCACGATCGAGCGCATCGATGCGCTGATTCAGGCCGCTGGAGATGATGGCGGAGCGGTGACCCACTCGGACCTCCTCGATGCGGCCCGCGACGAGGTGATGAGCGAGGATCTCTTCGCCGCCCTGTGCGGCCTCGTGG
>CAIUMH010000028.1 GCA_903900235.1 uncultured Actinomycetes bacterium | reverse complement strand
TCCTTCGCCAACCGATCTCAGACGGCATGCGATTACCATGAGAGAACACGGCGAGTAGACCGAACTGAATCGCACTGGGTTGGCTGGAGGCTCTGGGGTGACCTGCCTTCGGTGGGGACGATGCGGGCCTACTTCGAGCGCTACGGGCAGCAGCCGACTGCAACCTGTAGCGCTGCGCAGACCTCTCGCATTCGGGCATCCGAGAGACGACCCAGCCGCTCGACGAGTACGCCGATCGCGACACTCTCGACTGAGTCGAGGTTGATCGCTGAAATCCTCGGGATGGGGTCGTCTCCAGGCTCGAGGAGCACTTCGCTGGGCAATCCCCGAACCGTGGTGGTGCACGGAGCGACGATCGATCTCTCGAGGCGTGGAATGGCCGCATCTCGAGAAAGGATGACCACAGGACGCCGACCGATGTCAGCGATTTCACACCACCAGATCTCACCTCGGGCGGGAACAGGCCTCACGAAGCTGCTGCGGCTTCACGAAAGGATGCCAGGTCTCCCCACTCGTCGACTTCTGTGAGTGGGTGCTCGTCGTAGGCGGCATAGCTTGCGTCTGCTTCTGCGGCTCGGTGCTTGGAGAGCAACGCAGCGAAAGCCTCGTCGAGGAGAGCGGAATCTGGCGTTCCTTCGCGAACGCTACGAGCGCTCTTGAGGAGATCTTCATCGACGGTGGTGCTGACGCGAATCCTTGACATGCCATAACTATGCCACAAGGGTGCCACAGGTCGACTTGGAGAGCATTCGGTTACGTAGCGGAATGGGGATGGATCAAACTTTGGGCGCCCGTCCCGGAAATACCGAAGAGCGCGGAGGGGTTCGAACACAGTCCGATCACCTCCGCAACAGCATGCATGAAACTGGTGTGGCGATAACGACAAACGCGTCGCAGCGCAGATTGAACGTTGTTGCTACTCGACGACCTCAACCAGCCCGATGGGACGAAGGCGCATATCGGTTGTCAGCATTGCGATACCCAACTGATTGGCGAGTTCAACATATAAGGCATCTGCTAACCGGAGGTTGGCGCGCCGCTGCCATGCTCCCGTAATTAACTCACCCACTGGATGGCGAGCGATTGGTGCTGACCCAAGGTGCGACAACATTCCTTCCACGGTCAATGCAGTGAGATCGCCCGCCCGGTGCAGTCGCCCGAACGCCGAAAGGCATTCGGCGTCCAGGTGTGCCGGCGCGTGAAGCTCATTACCGGCAAGTCGAGTCGCCACTAATTTTCCAAGTGCATTACCAAGAAGGAGATCAACAACCGCCGATGCATCCACCACTACTTCAGCCATGTCGGGTTGACGCCTCTTCCCGGCCGGCATCAAGAGCCTTGAGGGCGTCTTGATGGGAGACGTTTGTTGGGATCTGCCTTTCGAGCGAAAGGAGCCAAGCGTCTGTCGACTGCGCTGCTAGCGCCGATGCGATGGCTCCTTGAGTGAGGGCAGAAACGTTGAGTCCAGCACCCTTCGCTCGCTCCGCTAGATCGTTTGGGATATAGACGTTGACTCGAGTCATGTGTATAATATACACACTTTTATGACCTGTCGACACACCAACTCGTCAGTTCCGATTCGTTAGTCTCAACGGTCGCAGCGTCTCCAGTGGCTTTATCTCCACGGATTGGAGCTGACAGTGAAGATGAATACGACACCCTCCTCCATGAGGGTGGTGTCGGGGAGCGCTGATCGGCCTGATGACGAACATCACGAAAATTCCCCTGGGTCGATCACAAGGACCCTCGGGCATTTGTCAGGCTCGGGAGAACCACCGCCGCTTGGGGCGATCCTGTGCGCAGCTGCACCGATCCTCGATCGGGACGTGGCCCAGCACCGTCTCGACGTGTTGGCCGCAGCCGACCCACCCTGGCTTCCCACACCGCTTGCACGTCACCTCATGGCACATCGCTGGTCTCCTTGTTCTTGCCGAAACTCGGCATCCTCAATGGTCATCGGTTGTTTGAGCCCCAAGGCAGGCACCCAGAAAGTTGCGCAGCCCCTCGGTGCTTCGCTTCGCTCGAAGCGCTCCGTGCTCATCGCGGCTCAGGTCGAGCGACGGACAGAAGGCGTCGCTCATTCCACAGAAGAAGTGCGGAGAGCCGAGCACTCCTCGCAAGCGACCCTCCTCGAGCGAGGCCATCACAGCATCGGCATCGTATGCCTCGGCCGGTGGAGCCACCATCTCGTCGCTGATCTCGGCAAGAACCCCCGAGTCCGAGATATCGCGCCCCTCCTCGAACAGGGCGTCGCGCAGACGGAGGCTCATCGCCTCGCCGAGGCGAGCATCTCGTCGATAGGCAGCCTCCACGAGCGCCAAGGCCGGCATCGTCGATGTGGGAAAGGTCTCTCGAGCGAGACCCGCAAACAATCCCGGCGAGACCTGCTCAACGAGATCGCGGGCGTGGTCCTCGGTGGCGTCGAAACTCATCGGCATGCCGTTGACGAGTTCGAGCGGCCAGGGGCGCACCCGCAACACCACATCGTTTCGTGCGAGGCGTGTCCGTTCTGCCACCACCAGCCGAAGGCCGACATGGGTAAACGGACACCAGATGTCTGCAAAGACCTCAATGGTGGTCGGCGTCATACGAAGGTCGTCCTAGCCTCGGACGGCTTTGCCCGACAAGGGCTGGCCGAACAGTGGTCCGAGCAGACAGACGTCAACGATTCCGACGAGCATGAATCCGAACCCTGGGATCGCCAGTGCCATCCATCCGCCACCCACAGCGAAACCGATGATGATCAGCACGACGCCCACCAGCGCTCTGAGCGCACGTCCCCCCGTTGATTCCATCAACGATGTGATCTTCATCCCGTCCTCCCGCTTTTCCATTCTTCTACTTCCGCACCTGCAGCATATACCCTACAGGGTATACTGTCACCCAGCAGGAAGCTGGCAGGAGCACCATGACCGATAGTGACTCAATGATGACGAAGCACCCCACGGTTCCCCGGCGGGTGATCGTGGTGGGGGGCGTTGCCGGGGGAATGTCCGCCGCCACCAGACTCCGCCGACTCGACGAAACCGCCATCATCACCGTGATCGAACGATCAGGTCACGTGTCCTACGCCAACTGCGGACTCCCGTACTTCGTCGGCGGGGTCATCGAAGACGAGGGTGACCTCCTGCTCCAGACCCCCCAGCGACTCTTCGACCGATTTCGGCTTGAGGTCGAGGTCGACACCGAGGTCATTGCCATCGACGCTGCTGCCCACTCGGTCACGGTGCGGCCCTCTGGCGGCGGAGCTGAGCGCTCGTTGCCCTATGACCAATTGATCCTCAGCCCTGGTGCGCTCCCGATCCGCCCAGCGATCGAGGGATTCGATCGGGTCCGAGTACTCCGCACCGTTGAGGACGCCGAACGGCTCTTCAGTGACGTTGAGGCTGGTCCGTCGACGGCCGTCGTCGTGGGCGGGGGGTTCATCGGGATCGAAACTGCTGAGAATCTCGTCAATGCCGGAATCCCCACGACCATCATCGAAGCAGCCACACAGCTGTTGCCCCCGCTCGACCCTGAGATGGCCATCGTCGTGCAGGCCGAGTTGGAAGCACACGGAGTCGAGGTGCGCACAGGTAGCCCCGTCGCCGCCATCACGGCGACCTCGGTCATCCTGGCCGACGGCAGCGATCTCCCCGCCGACCTCGTGGTGGGCTCTATCGGCGTGCGGCCCGACACCCGCCTGGCGCAGATGGCCGGGTTGCTGCTCGGTCCCAATGGGGGAATCGCCGTCAGTGCGACTGGCCTCACGAGTGATGCAAGCATCTACGCAGTGGGCGATGCCGTCGAGAAGGTCGACTCCGTCGATGGCGAATCCTCGCTCGTGACGCTCGCCAACGTGGCCAACCGCCAAGGCCGCCGTGTGGCCGACCACATCGCCGGGCTACCGGTGGTGGCAGCGAGCTCGCTCGGAACAGCCATCGTCAAGGTGTTCACGCTCACTGCTGCGATGACTGGCTGGAGTGAGGCTCGCCTTCTGCGGGCGGGTCGGCCCTACCGGGTGGTGCGTGCACACCCGATGAGCCACGCCTCGTACTACCCAGGTGCGGAGCCGATGTCGATAAAGCTCCTCTTCGATCCGGTGACTGGCGAGATCCTCGGCGCTCAGTCCGTCGGCGGAGCGGGGGTCGACAAGCGGATCGACATCATCGCCACCGCCATGTCCGGCAAGATCACCGCTCCACATCTCGCTGATCTCGAGCTGGCCTACGCGCCGCCCTTCTCATCAGCCAAGGATCCGGTGAACATGCTGGGTTACCTCGCCGAGAACGCACTCCGCGACGATCGCCAGAGCGTCGAGGCCAGCGAGATTGATGCCCTTCGCATCCGTGGCTGGTCGATCATCGACGTGCGAACGGCTGCCGAACACGAGCAGGGGTGCATCCCGGGAAGTCGAAATATCCCCCTCGATGATCTGCGTGACCACCTCGAGGAGATGGCGAACCAGAAGGTGCTCGTCTACTGCCAGGTCGGCCAGCGCGGCCACACCGCTGCCGCTCTGCTCGAGGAACACGGTGTCGACGTCAAGAACCTCGACGGAGGATGGTTGACCTGGCAGGCCGTCGAGGCCGCTCGGCTTCAGTCAGCCGGGCCGCCGCTCACGCGAGCTTCGTGAACATCCGCTGAACCTCATCGATCGGGTAGCCCGCCGCCGCCGCCTCGTCCGGATGCTCGAGGCAGTAGGTGAGTCCGCTGGCGATCAACCGGAAACCGACTTGCTCGAGCGCCTTGGTGGCGGCGCTGATCTGCGTCACGATGTCTCGGCACTCTCGACCATCTGCCAGCATCCGCTCAACCGCCTGGACCTGCCCGCCAGCACGCCGGAGACGCTTCCTCAGATCGTCGACAACCTCAATGGGCAGTTCC
>CAIUMH010000027.1 GCA_903900235.1 uncultured Actinomycetes bacterium | reverse complement strand
AGTTCGTAGGCATCGTTGGCGATCTGGCCGACCAAGCCTGCTCCGATCAGCTCTCGGAGCCGAGCGTAGAGAACGCTTGAGGACATCTCATCGCAGCGAGCTCGCAAAGACCGAGCGCCGAGTGGCCCATCTCTCAGCTCCCAGAGGATTCGGAGCGTCCAGCGCCGACCAAGCAGATCCATGGCCGCCATGATCGGTCGACCCGTGGTTGATCCCCGAACAGATCGCGACTCGTTGGATTCAGGAGGACTACCCATCCAAGAATCCTAGATCATGTTTTGTTTTCCGAAACACTTTCGCGTATATTGTTTCGGAAAACAAAACACAGGAGGATCAATGTCGAGAGTGAAGCCCGTCGAACCCCCGTACACAGCGGAAGTTGCAGAGAGACTCGCAGCAATGATGCCTCCTGGCGTCGAACCGCTCCTGCTCTTTCGCACATTCGTGCGCAACCTGCCGATGGCGAAGGCCATGGGAACGTGGGGTGGATACGAGCTAAGCAAGCGACTATCACTGTCGATGCGAGACCGGGAGATCATCATCGATCGGACCTGCGCTCGATGTGGCTGCGAATACGAGTGGGGTGTCCATGTCGCCTTCTTCGCCGAGCGAGTCGGGCTGAATGCCGATCAAGTTCGATCGTTGACCTTCGGAGATGGATCTGACCATTGCTGGGCGAGCGAGCGGGACCGGCTTCTGATCGAAGCGGTTGACTCCCTCCACGATTCATCGCAGATCTCCGATCCGCTTTGGCAGCGACTTGAAGGAGATGACGAGAATCACGGAAATTCCCCAGGGTCGATCACTGAAATTCCCCACCCTCTGAGCGACGAGGTGGACGACAAGGTCCACCACAACGACGTGGGCCCCTTCAAGGCTGGTGGTGCTTACGCCAACCAACCCGAAGGGACCCACTCGCCATGCTCACACAGGGAGAAGACGTGGAAGCACACGCACTCAACGAACGGGGATGGACGATCTCCGCCATCGCCAGACACCTCGGTCGGGATCGCAAGACGATCCGGGCCTACCTCGACGGGTCAAGGGTCCCGGGCCAGCGAGCTCGCTCAGCCCCTGATCCCCTCGAGCCCTATCGCAACTACCTGACGCTTCGCTTCGCCGATGACCCGCACGTCTGGGCTTCCGCCCTCCATGACGAGGTCCGGCGCCTCGGCTACCAATCGAGCTACCCGACGTTCACCCGTCAGATCCGCCTCGCTGGCCTGCGACCCCACTGCGAGGCCTGTCATGGCGTGATGGGCCGAGACACCGTCGAGATCCTCCACCCGCCGGGCGACGAGATCCAATGGGACTGGTTCGAGCGGCGCCGAGCCCCCTTCCCCGGCACGGCCTATGTCCTGCTCGGCACGCTGCCCCACTCGGGTCGGATCCGAGGGACTCTGTCGGAGTCGATGGACCAGGCGCACCTGATCGCGGGGATCGACCGTGTGCTGCGCAAGCTCGGCGGGACGGCGAGAGCCTGGCGGACCGATCGGCTCGCCACGGTCATCACGCCCGGCACGAGCGATGTCCAGCCGAGCTTCGCCCCCGTCGCCAAGCACTACGGCGCCGTCGTCGAGCCCTGTCCACCGAGGCGGGGAAATCGGAAGGGATCGGTCGAGTCGTCAGTCCGGTTCTGCTCGGGTCGATGGTTCCGGACCTTGGCCGAGACCGACCCGATCTCGGCTGAGCGCTCGCTCGATCAGTTCTTGGCCACCATCGGCGACGATCGCCCTCGGCGGGACTCGACCGGAGCCCGCACCACCGTGAGAGAGCTCGCCGAGGCTGAGAGCTTGGCGGCCCTGCCGGCTGCCCCCTATCCCGCCATCATTGAGGTGACTCGCATCGTTCAGGCCAATGCCACCGTCAACTACCGAGGGAACCGCTACTCACTCCCACCGGGCCTCTCGGGCTCCGAGGTGACCTTGCGCAACCGCTTGGGGAGCCACGGACTTGAGATCGTGGCAGCCAGCGGGGCGAAGATCGCTGAGCACCGCCTCGCCCACGACGGCTCCGGCATGGTGATCAGAGATCCCGGTCACGCAGCAGCCCTCGAGAAGACGGTGCTCGCCGCCTTCTCGATCAAACGGCCGTGTGACAAGAAGGCCAACGTCGCCCCGTCGAACGCCAGCCTCGACGAGGCGGCTCGGCTCCTCGGCGATGTGGGCCAGACGCCAACGGTCGACCTTCACCGCTGGGCCGAGCTCGTCGAGGCCACCCGATGAGCGAGGCCTCGACCTATCAGCAGCTCAGGAGCCACCTCGCCACCCTCCGGCTCTCGGCAGCCGCCGAGGCGCTGCCACAGGTCTTAGAGGACGCCAAGGCCATGAAGCTCGGGCCGACCGCCCTGCTTGAGCGCCTGCTCGCCATCGAGGTCTCGGCCACCGAGCAACGACGACGAGCGAGCCTCGAGCGATTCGCCTCGTTGCCGGCTCCCTGGCGCTTGGAGGACTTCGACTTCTCGGCTCAGCCGTCGGTCGATGAGAGCCTCGTCAACGAGCTCGGAACGCTCTCGTTCCTCGATGACGCCACCAACGTGCTGCTCATCGGCCCACCAGGGGTCGGCAAGACCATGTTGGCCATTGGCTTAGCGCGCGCCTCGATCGATGCTGGCTATCGCACGTACTACACAACGGCTGCAGATCTCGTTGCGAGATGTCATCGAGCAGCGATCGAAGGACGCTGGGCGACGACCATGAGGTTCTTCGCCGGACCACGGCTCCTCGTCATCGACGAGGTTGGTTATCTTCCCCTCCAGAGCGAGGCCGCCGCAGCGCTATTCCAGGTGATCACCCAGCGCTACTTGAAGAGCTCGACCGTCCTGACCACGAACCTCGGGATCGCTTCATGGGGAAAGATCTTCGACGACCCCATGGTCGCTGCTGCCATGCTCGATCGTCTCCTGCACCGCAGCGTCGTGTTCAACATCGACGGCGAGAGCTATCGCATGCGCAGCCATCGGGCTCGTTCCGAGGCCCTCCGCAAGGGGGTGATCGTCGGCACCGAGAAGTAGTCTCAGCAGCACACCACCTCGGCGCTCAACTGGGGAATTTCGGTGAGCGGGTCTGAGGAGTTTCCAAAATCCTCGTCACTGTTCCGCCTTGGGACGGATAGCGTCGATCGCCACTGTCGCTGCATGCTTTGCATGTCGAGTATCTACAATCAAGTAGTCTGCCCCTTGTGCAGCCGACCGGAGGCTGTCCGATCCAACATGGTCGGCCAGGACCACCACGTCCACTGAGGGACAAAGTGCCAAGAGTCGCTGTCTAAAGCGATCGCCAATCCCGTCCATGAGCGTGTAGAGCGCAACGCTCTTCCCCTCCAACTTGCCCCACTGGTCAATCGGCACAACCTGAACTTCGGCCCAGCTCGCGCCAGGAATCCAAAGATCTCCTACAGCAACGCCCAGTTCCTCAAATAGCGAAGTGGCCAGCAGGGCATCTGTCTCGTCAAGATTGCCTCGGCCAGCGTGAGCGCGAAGTGCCTCATATGACGCAGCGGCGAACTCACCTCGCTTCGCTTGATCCGGGCAGGGTCGCATCGCGAACTCGTCGAGGAGGTCGAGCAGCACCGGAATACAAACGCGGGCAGTCAGCAAGCCGTTCTCACT
>CAIUMH010000026.1 GCA_903900235.1 uncultured Actinomycetes bacterium | reverse complement strand
GGCCTGAGTGATCATTCGAATGAACCCAATATGCGAGCACACACTCCGGCTGAGGCGGCATCGGTCATCGACGCCGTCGAGCGGGCTGCCTCGCTCAGCGAGGCTCTTTTCGGTGCTCGCCGGCTGTACTGCTCCGATGAGATCTACCTGATCGCCGGTCGGGCCCTGCCGCCGTTATCGGCCCTTGATGATCTGACACAGGTTGAGAACGGAATCGGGATGATCCGCACCTTCGAAGCGTCGTTCCGGTCTCGGCAGGCTTCCGGGAGCGCCGGAGGTCCCACCGGGTTCTTCCGGGCCGTGGATGGAGCACCGCCCTGGGGCTATCGAGCCGAACGAGCCGCCCCGACGGCCGCTGGAATCAGCGGACGCCAGACAGTGGTCCTCACCGGCGCCTATGGCGCCATGATCATCCCTGACCTGCTTGCGGAATCGGGATTCGTTGGCATCGAGGTGGTCGAGGTTGAAAATCGATTCTTCGGTGGCAACATCTCGGTGGCTGGACTGATGACCGGGGTCGATATCGCCCGCACGATCGCTCGCCATGGTGGTGCCGCGACCTACCTCTTGCCCGACATCTGCCTCCATGAAGGACGTCTCATTGATGGCATGACCCTTGACGACCTTCCCGGGCACATCGAGGTCGTTGCCACCGATGGCGCCGCCCTTCGTGACCACCTCGAGGCCAGCCTTGGCCTGATCGGAGCATCCCTATGAGTCGACGTGCACAAGTTGTCATCGCTGGCCGCCCCAATGTAGGAAAGTCCTCACTCCTGAACCGAATCGTCGGCCGGCGCATTGCCGTGGTCGAAGAGCATCCAGGCGTCACAAGGGACCGCAAAGTGGTCGAGGCCGAATGGACCGGAGTGCCGTTTGACCTCATCGACACGGGCGGCTGGATGGCCGCTGGCGATGAACTTGACGACAAGGTCTCGGCCCAGGCGCAGAAGGCCTTCGAAGAAGCCGATGTCATTCTCTTCGTGGTCGATGCCTCGGTGGGAGCGACGGGGGATGATCAGACGGTAGCGAGACTGATCGCACGCACCGGCCGTCCAGTCCTGCTCGTGGCAAACAAGGTTGACGATCTCGTACATGAGGCGGCGATCTGGGAGTTGATGACGCTCGGGACCGGCGAGCCATTTCCCGTCAGCGCCCTCCACGGTCGCGGCACCGGAGACCTGCTCGATGCGTTGGTTCGGGCACTTCCCGACGACGTCCTCACCGATGTCGATGGCGACGATGAGGACCCCACCACTCGCGTGGCGATCGTCGGTCGGCCGAATGTTGGGAAATCAACCCTCTTTAATCGGCTCATCGGTGATGATCGTTCGATCATCCATGACATGCCGGGCACGACGAGGGACTCAATCGACACAGTCGTCGACACCGAGGATGGTCCCATCAAGTTCATCGACACCGCCGGGATGCGTCGCCGAGCCCGGACCGAGCGAGGAGCTGAGACGCACTCAGTGTTGCGAGCTCTCGACTCGCTTGATCGGGCAGATATCGCCCTGCTCGTGGTCGATGCAACCATCGGTGCCTCACATCAAGACCAGCGCCTGGCCGAGCGCATCTCGGTCGCCGGGTGCCCAGCCGTGGTCATCTTGAACAAGTGGGACCTGATCGACACCGAGCAGCGCGAGTCGATCATGGCTGGGGTCGGAGACAAGTTGGCCTTCCTCGGCACTGCACCCGTCATCAAGATCTCGGCAGCGACCGGCCAGGGGGTTCACCGGATCCTTCCTGCGATCTTCGAGGCCACCGATACCTATGGTCAGCGGGTTCCTACCGGCGCCCTCAATCGAGCCATTCGAGACCTTCAGTCAAAGCACCCCGCACCCGGTGCGCGCATCCGCTACGCCGTCCAAGGCGACATCGAGCCGCCAACGTTCACCCTCTTCTGTTCAGCCCGGTTGCCCCAGACGTATCTGCGATATGTCGAACGATCACTTCGAGAGGCCTTCGATTTCGGATCCACGCCGATGAAGATCCGCGTGCGGATCGGCTGACCGTGCCCTGGTGTGACGCGTGTGACCGCCTCGTCGAGGACTCCACCGTCATCGATGGTGCGTGCCCGACGTGCGGCACTCAAATCGTCGACACGCAGCAAGGACCCATGCCGTGGAAGTTCCGGTTCATGATTGCCGCCACGGCGGTCTATCTGATCTGGAGGGCATGGCAACTGATCATGTGGCTCAGCCACTGACTGACGGCCAGAGGCCCGCAGGCCTAGTCTTGCCTCCATGCCCATCTACCGACTCGGGAACCGGACCCCATCGATTCACCCCGATGCATTCGTCGCCCCAGAGGCGGTGATCATCGGCAATGTCACCATCGGCGCTGAAGCGTCGATCTGGCCGGGAACCGTCCTGAGGGGCGACCACGGCACCATCGAGATCGGCGCCAAGACGTCGATTCAGGATGGGACAGTGATCCACTGCGGCCCAGGTTTCCCCACCATCGTCGGAGAGCGTTGCGTGGTTGGACATATGGTTCACCTCGAAGGCTGCATCCTCGATGACGATTGCCTGGTGGGCTCTGGCTCCGTCGTGTTGCATCACGTCACCGTTGGTTCGTGGGCCATCGTCGGGGCGAACGCAGTGGTCCCCAACCACACGCAAGTGCCCCCGGACGCTATGGCACTTGGGGTGCCAGTCAAGATCCGAGAGGGTGCATCAAACCGTGCCTTGATCTCGCACTCGGCCGAGCAGTATGTGCTGAACGCTCGCCTGTTCAGGGCAGAGCTTGTTCGAATCGACAGCTGAACAGAACATTCTGCTTTCGGGGCGCCCGGCGCCTACCATCGGCTCAACGCATCCATGGAGAGGACGGGCTATGAAGCTCATCGTGGCGGTCATCAAGCCGTTCAAGGTCGACGATGTCAAGGCGGTGCTCAAAGAGCGCGGCATCGACGGCATGACACTCACGGAGGCTCAGGGTTTCGGCCGACAGCGCGGACACACCGAGGTGTACCGAGGTGCGGAGTACGAGGTTGATTTCGTGCCCAAGATCCGGATCGAGGTTCTCACCGATGATGATCGGGCTGACGAAATCGTCACCGCCATCGTCGAGAGTGCTCAGACGGGCACCATCGGTGACGGCAAGGTGTGGGTGCAGCACGTCGAGTCCGTGATCCGGGTCCGCACCGGCGAGCGCGGCACCGACGCACTTTGAGTGGGGAGTGATGAACACCGTCGATACCTTGTGGGTCATTGTCTCTGCTGCTCTGGTGCTGTTCATGACGCCCGGACTGGCTCTGTTCTATGGCGGCATGGTCCGTTCGAAGAACGTGCTGGCCGTGATGATGAACAATTTCGCTGCGATGGGAGTGGTGACGGTCTTGTGGATCGTGGTGGGCGCGACATTGGCGTTCGGCCATGATGTCGGAGGAGGCCTGATCGGAGACCTGTCTCTCTCCGGTCTCAGTCACCTCGGACGATCCCTCCCGGGCTTCTCTGCGGGCGGAGCGTCACCAATGGCGGTGCTGACGTTCCAATTGATGTTCGCCATCATCACCGCCGCGCTCATCAGCGGCGGCACCACCGACCGAATCAAGTTTCCCTCGTTCGTCGTCCTGATCTCGCTCTGGTTGTTCTGCGTCTACATCCCGCTGGCTCACTGGGTCTTCAGCCCTGAGGGCTGGCTCGCCACGCACGGGGTTCTCGATTTCGCTGGAGGGACCGTGGTCGAGATCAACTCCGGATTCTCTACGCTCGCCATCGTTCTGGTGCTTGGACGCCGGCGGGGCTGGCCCGGGGAGGCCATGGTCCCGCATTCGGTTCCGCTGAGCCTCCTTGGAGTGGGAATCTTGTGGTTCGGATGGTTCGGCTTCAATGCTGGCTCGTCGCTGGCGATGAACTCCGTGGCGGTAAGCGCCTTCATCGCCACCCAAGCTGCTGCCGCCGCGGGTCTTGTGGGCTGGTTGGTCTTCGAAAGGATCACCGAGTCCTATCCGACCACCCTGGGTGCGGCGTCGGGTGCCGTGGCAGGCATGGTGGCCATCACGCCGTGCGCAGGCTTCGTGAGCCCAGTTGCGGCGTTGATCATTGGTGGTCTCGCCGGCGTGGTCTGTGCATTGGCGGTTCGATTGAAGTTCAAGCTCAAGTACGACGACTCACTCGACGTCCTCGGCGTCCACGGAGTCGGGGGAGTCCTCGGCATGGTCATGCTGGGCCTGTTCGCGTCTCGGTCAATCAATCCAGCCGGACGAGACGGATTGATGAACGGTGGTGGCCTCCATCTCATCGGCAGTGAGCTCATGGCGGTCGGCGTGACGATCGCCATGGCGTTCGGCGTGACGTTCGTCCTGGCCAAGCTCGTCGACATGACGATGGGTCTTCGCGTGGGACCCGAGGAGGAATTCAATGGACTCGACCTCTCACAGCACGCCGAGAGCGCCTATTCCTAGTGGGCACCGAGGGATACCCGAGGGTGCCCAGGGCCACGAGTAGCGTCTCTCCGTGCGCTCTCGACATCACCTTCCACTCATCGGGGCGATTCTCCTCGGCCTAGTCGCCACAGGCTGCTCAAGCGCCTCGGATGCCACCTCGTCCACGGTGCGACAAGCGAGCCCCAAGCGAGCCGTCGGCCTGCCCAAGCTCGCTGACCTCCCTGCGCACGCCTATCTCAGCGGACCCCTGCACGCCACCGGCGGCCAGTACATGACCGATGACCTTGGCCGGACCGTCCAGTTGCACGGTGTCAATGCTGTCTACAAGCTGGCCCCCTACCGGATGACGGTAACCCCCGGGAAGGTCAACACCCTCAACGATGACGATGCCATCCGCATCGCACGCCTCGGATTCAACGTGGTGCGACTCGGGGTCTTGTGGGAGGGGATCGAGCCTGGAGTAGGCGGGCCCAATCAGCCGGGAGTGTGCACGCCCGGCGTCGGTCATGACCCGCACATGTGGAATGCGACGGTGGCGGCTCGGTACCTCGATGAGGTGGCCAAGGTCGTCGCCGCGCTTGGTCGTCACCACGTCTACGCCCTGATCGACATGCATCAAGATGTGTGGAATCAATTGTTCAGCGGCGAAGGCATGCCGCAGTGGGCGACCTGCACCGACGCGAATCCGATCACCATCCTGCCTGGTCGGTGGTCGGCGAACTACTCGAATCCTGCTGTCGTCTCGTCGTTCAACCATCTCTTCGACAACGACGTGGTCGGGAACCTTCAAGGTGAGTACCAGCGATCGTGGACGGCCATCGCCAGACGATTTGCGACCAATCCGTGGATCGTGGGCTACGACCCACTCAACGAGCCAGCCGACTACGCACCCCTCCATCTCCACCACCGCTGGTACGCACCCCGTCTGTCGTGCCTGTACGGGGGATCCTCCGGTGCCATCCGCCAGATCGGCGTCGATGCGCCGTTGCCCTGTCCGGTCGGATCACCGTCCACCGGCGTCATCCAGGCGATCCAGCGGGTCGATCATGAGCACCTCGTGTTTCCCGAAGTGGACAATGCCTCCCATGGGCGACAGCCCTATCTTCTCGGCCGGATCAACCTTCCTCGGATCGTGATGAACTTCCACGACTACTGCGCCCAGCGCAGCGGCGTGACGGGAAATCCGACCGATCTCGAAGCTTGCTCGTCAGCTGAGCTCGCCACGATGGTGCATCGGACTCAAGAGCGCGATCAGATGGGTTCGAAGGTCACGCCGGCGGGCCCCGCCATGCTCATGACCGAGTTCGGAGCCACGGACTCGCACAGCTTGGCCGAGATGCTGGCCATGGACACCACGACCCTTGGTTTGGGCTGGATGTGGTGGTCGTGGCGCTATTACAACGATCCCACGGGGAGTTCGGCTGAAGCGTTGATCAACTCCGAGCAGCAACTCAGCCCCTCGGCGGCGGCTATCTCGACCACCTATCCCGTCGCCATCGCCGGTACACCGCTGTCGTCGGTTCTCGATCCCGTCGACGGCGAATATGCCCTGACGTACCTTCCGAACCCAAAGGTCAAGGCACCAACCACCATCTATGTCTCGTCAAACACCTACCGGGCTGGCTACTGCACGGTGGTCGTCGGTGGCACCATCACCTCGCACCCCGGATCCGGCCTCCTGGCCGTGAATAATGCTCCCGGAGCCGACGTGACAGTCATCCGCATCACGCCACACGCCTGCGTGGGCAAGGTCTCAAGGCCAGCCAAGGTCTAGGACCTCAGATCTCGGCGTAGAGCGCGTCAATCAGCGCACGATTTCGCGTGCTCTGCCAACGAGGGATTACATGGTTCATGACGTAGCCGAAGGCGATCTGATGCTCGGGGTCTGCGAATCCGAGTGCTCCTCCGGTCCCGAAGTGCCCGAAGCTCGTGGAGCTGGTTCCCATCCGTCGTCGCTTGGATGTCGGAACGAATCCGAGTCCGAACACGACTTCCTCACCGAGGACCGGACACAACCCGGCCGACTGGGGTCGCACCGCTTCGGCAAGGAGTTCTTCGCTCAGCAAGAGTCCTGGGCCCAGCAAGCCCTGATAGATCCTGGCGAGCCCCGCGGCCGTGGCGTGCCCATTCGTCGACGGGACCTGCGCACTCCGCCACTGGCGAGTGTTCACCAGGCCAATGGAGGAGTAGCCCGGAGGGTTGAAATAACTCAGCGCCACCATCTGGGCATCGCCGTCAAGTGCATCAAGATCGATCGTGTGGGGATCCACCGACGAAGCGAAATCAACTCGTGCACAGCGCAGCTGATCGGCGGGAGAGAGGCCAACATGCACATCAGCCTGAACCACCGAAGCAAATGACGCGATCTCGACTCCTGGAAGGTGTCCGGTGCACCGACGCACGATCTCACCGATCAGATGCCCATAGGTATTCGTGTGGTACATCACCCGATCACCTGGCGGAGCCCAGGGTGACGTAGCGGCCAGTGCAGAGGTCATCCGTTCCCAGTCGAGCAGGTCGACATCACGCAGACGTTCCCGGACCGCCGGCACCCCGGCGAGGTGGCTCAGTGCCTGCCGGACAGTTGTCGCCCCCTTCTCCGCCACCGCATATTCCGGCCACAGACTGGCCAGCGCATCGTCGAGGCCGATGAGGCCCTGATCAACCTGACGCAGTGCAGCGAGTGCGATGATCGCCTTGCCGGCTGAGTAGATGTCCACGAGCGTGTCCGGCGTCCAGGCAACGCGCTCAATCGGGTCTGCCCATCCACCAACAAGATCGACGACAACGTCGCCTCGATGGATGATGCAGACGGCCGCTCCCACCTCACCTCGGCTGGCGAAATTCTCGCGGAAGGCCTCACGCACACCTTCGAGCCCGGGTGCACAGAACCCTGAGATCTTGTCGGCCATGACCCGAGTGTTTCATGGCCGACCTGAGCCGTGCATCAGTTCTCGGACAAATAGCCTGTCTGTATGGTCATGTCGCAGCCAGATCACCACTCGTGAATTCGAATTCATCGTCGCGTCGAGACGACACCGTCGTCCGTCAGCTTGCCGATCGCTTCGGTTCATCGCTGCTCGGTCAGGCCTGGGAGCGCATGCTTGAGATCGAGTTCATCGACCGTGGCATCGCTTTGGCCGGCAAGGCCTTCGTGTCGTTCTTCCCGCTCGTGATCGTTGTGGCGGCCTTCGTACCTGAGTCTGTTCGGACATCGATCATCACGACCCTCGTGCACCGCCTTGGCATCGTTGGAGAGGCTCGCCAACAGGTTCGGTCGGCATTGGCCAGCGCCAACGACATCCGTCGGGCCACAGGGGCGCTTGGCCTTGTGCTGACGTTCTTGTTCGCGAGCTCATTCACGACCGCCCTGCAGCGGGTCTTCCTGCGGACGTGGCGACGACCCCCAGGTGGTGCTGTGTACAGCTACGTCCGAGGCATCTCGTGGCTTGCCGGCTTCATTGCCTACCTCGCACTGGCGGGAGCGGTCCGATCCGCTCTCGGAGGCGGATCGATCGCCGAGATCGAGGCCATCATCCTCATCTTGGTCTCGGGTGCACTGGTGTGGTCAGTGACGGCATGGCTGATGCTTCGATGCGAAGTGCGCTTTCGTGTTCTCATCCCCACTGGCGTGTTGATCTCGTCGTTGATGGGTGCGTATGCACTGGTCGCCCCGATGTGGATGCCCTCCCAGATCACCAGCAACCTGCACCAGTTCGGCATGTTCGGCATCACGCTTGCACTCATCACCTGGCTCTCAGGGGCGTCACTGTGCATCATGGCCGGGACGTGTCTCGGAGTCGTCCTCGTTGAGGACGATGGATCCATGGGTCGACTGTCGCGGCTCAGAGCGACGACCTTGCTCGTCGATGAAGCTCGCCCTTGCCTCCCGGAGAATCGGCGAAGGCGCGGCATCCCCGAGTCCCTCGTCGCTTCTCTAGAACGCGAGGGGTTATGAGCGACCGATACAGTGCCGCCATGGCCGCACCCAACACGCTCGACGAGCTCGGGTACTACCTGCTTGCCGGCGGACCAAGCGATCCCTCGGTTGTCCTCGAGGAGGCTCGACAGGGGGAAGGGCTTGGTCTTGGGACGGCTTTCCTCTCAGAGCGCTTCAACATCAAAGAACTCGGCGCTCTCTCGGGAGCCGCCTGCGCAGTGACCTCCACGATGAGAATTGCACTGGCCACCACCAATCACAATCTCCGACACCCGATCGTCTTTGCCTCTTGGGCGACGACCCTCCATCGGCTGAGTGGAGGTCGGTTCATGCCGGGGATCGGTAGAGGAATTGTGCCGCTCCAGCAGGCATACGGGATTCCACCGATCACCACGGCTCAGATGGAGGATTTCGTTGGGCTCATGCGCCGCCTTTGGCACGGAGAGGTGATCTTTGGACATGACGGCCCGGCCGGGAGCTGGCCGGTACTCCACCTCGATGCCAGCTTCGATGAGGACATCCCCTTGTGTCTCGTGGCCTTTGGGCCCGAATCACTCGCTCTCGGCGGCCGTGCATTCGATGCCGTCGTGCTGCACACGTTCTTCAGCGAGGAGACCGTGCAACGATCCGTGGCGGCAGTGAAACAGGCGGCCGAGGAGGCGGGACGGGATCCTTCCGCCATCAAGGTGTGGTCTTGCCTCGCAACCGTCGGCGACCACCTTGACGAGCCACTCCGGCTTCGCAAGACCGTGGGGCGGCTCGCTACGTATCTCCAGGGCTACGGAGATCTCCTGGTGGCCACAAATGGATGGAATCGAGAGGTGCTCACCAGATTCCGTTCCGACTCGGTGGTGGCATCGATGAGTGGAGCAATCGATGCGGTCGCCACCGACGACGAACTCGAATATTTCGCCGACCTGCTTCCCGACGAGTGGCTGGCAGCATCAGCCACCGGCACCCCTGAACGCTGCGCCGAGCGAGTCCGTCAAGAACTGGTGCTCGGCGCCGACCGGGTAATCCTCCATGGGTCCACGCCAAACGAGCTTGCACCCGTGATTGAGGCGTATCGAAGGCTCGACGCTCCAGCGTGACGATGGCGATTCCGTCCGCACGAGGGGTGCCACCCGTGACCTGTGCAGCATCATCTCCGACGACCAATTGGCCCTAGAGGACAGCCCACCCTCACGGGACTCCCGATTGTCCGGTTCCTCCGCAGATCGGAACCCTTGGCCGTCGGAGGTTGATCGAACGGTCCGGCCCTGGGTGGCATGGCTCTCGAGCACCGATCACGATCAGGCTCGCCATGGCCGCCCCCGGAGCCGATGTGACCACGATGGTGGTCGCGGAGATTACGGGTGCACCTCAGTGAGGTGGAAGAGCCACTGGCTCTCGAGCCCGGCCTCGCGATCTTGGGCGATCGTCGCCTGAATCTCAGGGTCATTTGCCAAGGAGAGGTACGCAGCTCGTGATGGATAGCGCATCATCGACAGGAACTGAAAGTCCTCGCCCTCTGGACCCACGAAAAGCTGATCAACCATGCCAGCGAAAATGAACTCCGCTCCAGCAGCTTCTACGAACCGTTTCATCCCCTGTGCATAGGTCATCATCGAAGCCATGGCTGCCGGGTCTACAAGTCCGTCGGCACCTCGCTTGATCTTGAGGATGTTGCAGGCGACGATCGGCTGATCCTGGGGAAGCGCCTCGAACTCGATGAGCTGCGCGTCCGTGGGGGAGATGGACATAGGGCTCCAATGGTCAAGAATGCAGAGGGCCAAATTGGACCGGTGCACCACCGAGGCTACTTCTGCCTGGTGCGATGTCATCTCCAGGGGCCACCACGACCGAGTCGATTACTCCGATCGCTGCAGTGGCTTCGCTGCCAAAACGTGCTTCACATTTCGGCGCAGCCGAATGATCGGCAGCACGTTGAGCGAGGGCGCCTCGGCGCCCGCCAGCCGGCACGGCAGGTCTGCTCTTCGGATGATGATGGTCGGGCTGCCGGGATTTGAACCCGGGACCTCTTGTCCCCCAGACAAGCGCGCTAACCAAGCTGCGCCACAGCCCGCTGTGTGCCTGCACTCTAGGGTGCGAATTGGCTCAGCGAGAAATCGCCATGATTTCGGGCCTCAACCAGCCGCTGCTCTCGCCAAGGGAAGGGCGAAGAAGGCGACGACGACAAAATGGCACAGGGCGCCGAGCACCGTGCCAGCGTGGAAGACCTCGTGGTAGCCGAGTACACCGGGAATCGGGTTGGGGCGCTTGAGGCTGTAGGCCACTGCTCCGATTGTGTAGAAGAGGCCACCAGCCATCAACCACGCGAACCCAGCCACACCTAAGACATGGAACAGTGGCGGGAGCACGAGCAACGCGCTCCAGCCGACGACGATGTACGGGATGGCATTGACCCACTTTGGCGCATCAATCCACAGCTGCCGCTGGATGATGCCGATCACACCACCAACCCATACGACGAGAAGGATCTCGAGTCGCGGGGTACCGAGCAGAACCAGGCCGGCGACAGCGGTGTAACTGCCGGCGATGGCAATGAAAATCGTCGAGTGGTCCAGGCGCCGCATCCGTCGGCGGGCCTTGGGCGCCCAGCGCACGCGGTGAAAAAGCCCACTCACCCCGAAGAGGGCCAACATCGATGCGATGTAGATGAGCAGTGAGATCGTGGCCCCGACAGATGGGGACTCGAGGAGCAGCCAAGGGGCTACGACAAGGAAGACGAAGAATGACACGACATGGAACCATCCACGCAGGGTGGGCCGGTCCTCGATTCCACCAACCTCAGAGCCGGCGCCAGCGTCGCTGTCATCGTCACTGTCGGTGAGGTGGACATTCGTGAGATGGGTAGTTGAATCGATGCCGCTCATCAGATCAGACCTGAGCCGATGGGCTGCCGTGGCCTTGCTCCGGGTTGGTTAGCCAGGCCCGAGCCTCGAAGAGCCGAACGATGGTCTCCCCGGTTGCTTTGGCCTCAAGGGCCTCAAGGATCCTCTTGTCGAGGGCATCGAGTAGTTCGGTCAAAGTGGCCATGGATACAGTCTCGCAGACGACGAGCTCATCGTGACCCTCAGCCACCTGCGGCGGCCGTCACGATCTCGACCTGCTGTCCAGCACGAAGTTCAGTGGCCGACCAGCGAGAGCGGGGGATGACCTCGCGATCAAGCGCTACTGCCACCCCCTTGGTTGAGGAGATCATCTGCTCCACGAGATCCTCAACCGTAGAACCCGTTGCCACCATTGTCGGTGCACCGTTGACAGTGATCTCCATCATCGTGCCGGGATCTCAGCCGCAGCGACGAGATCGGCGGCTGGGTGACGTCGACCTTCGAGTTCGGACGCGATGATCTGGGCGGTCAAGGGCGCGAGAAGAATGCCATTGCGATAGTGGCCAGTGGCGATCAGGACGGGACCGTCATCAAGGCGACCGATCACCGGCGCATTGGTCGACGTGGCGGGCCGGAGCCCACAAGCCGACTCCACCAGTTCAAGCTCGTCAACACCAGGCAACACCCGTCGCGCGTCATCGAGGAGGGCGAAGACCTGTCCCGCCTGGACTCGCTCGTCGAATCCTCGCTCTTCCACCGTCGCCCCAACGACCAGTTCGCCGTCGCGTCGTGGCACGAGGTACACGTTTCGACCGCGAACCGTCGCCCGCACGGTTCGCTCGAGCAGTGGTTCTGTTCCTCGAAGCCGCAGAATATGCCCCTTGACCGGCCTAACAATGGGAAGCGGACCCAAGGTGGATTCCACCAGTCCTGTTCTCGCACCCATCGCCAGCAGTAGTGACTCAGAGGTCATCGAATCTCCCGAACCAAGCTGGACCGTGGCCATTGATCCCGACCAGCCCAAGGCCGTCGCCTCCTCATGCACGAACGACACGCCGGATTCGATGCAGGCGCGGACCAGTCCTGCGAGCAGAAGTCGATTGGAGACTTGATGGTCATTGGGGAGCAGCGCTCCAGCCGCCAGAGTGGGGGAGAGGTTGGGCTCGAGTGATCTCAAGGCGGCAGGACGAAGCTCCTCGACGTTCAGGCCCAAGCTGCGTTGGAATTCGAGGGTTCGGATCAGATCTGAACGATCACCAGCATCCTTGGCAGCCAGAAGACTGCCCGTCACCTCGAACCCGACTGTTCCACCGATGGCAAACTCCAGATCCGCAGCAAATTTCGGCCACACGCCTGCCCCTGCCACCAGGAGTCGGGTCAAGGCTTCTTCACCGAAATGCGCCTCCGCCGTCGGCGCCAACATGCCTGCCGCCACCCATCCCGCTCCCCGTCCTGGCTGCGGATCGACCACGGTGACGTCCCAGCCTGCACACGCTGCCTCGAAGGCGCACGAAAGCCCGATAACCCCACCGCCAATCACCACAAGACGACGTCCGGCGGAGGTCATCGCAGGTCTCGGATGTCTCGAGGGCTCACGAGGCCATCGTACGTCGGCAGTGATGGAGTCCGCCCCTGCTAATATCTGTGGACTGCATTCGGGCCAACGTCGTCCCGGAGTGTTGAACGACTGACGACTGCCCGGGGTTCGCCCCGAAGATGACCCGAAGGAGCCTGATGCAGAGCCCGCAGAGTGGTCCCCCCACCGCGAGGGGACTCTACGACCCGCGATTCGAACATGATGCCTGTGGCGTCGGAATGGTCGCCGACCTCCACGGCCGCAAGAGCCACGACATCATCGATCAGGCGCTCACCATTCTGGAGAACCTGGCCCATCGTGGCGCCTCGGGCGCTGAGACCAACACCGGCGATGGAGCCGGCATCCTCATCCAGGTTCCTGACGCATTCCTGCGCACCGCCGTCGAAGATCTCCCCGCCCCTGGGAGCTATGCCACCGGCCTGGTGTTCCTCTCAAAGAACCCTGACGCTGCCACGTTGGCTCGGTCCGCCTTCGAGTCGATTGCAGCCGAGGAAGGCTTCGCTGTCCTCACCTGGCGCTCGGTCCCGGTTGACTCTTCGGATCTCGGCGACTCGGCCTTGGCGGCTGAGCCGCTGATCGAGCAGGTAGTGCTCGTGTCGTCATCGGAGCAGACCGCTGGCCGGGTCGGCATCGACATCGACCGCTGCGCCTTCGTGGTGCGCAAGCGTGCCGAGCATGCGATCGAGGGGCTCTATGTGCCTTCGCTGTCATCGAGGACCATGGTCTACAAAGGCATGCTCACCTCCGAGCAGTTGCGGACCTATTTCCTCGATCTCTCCGAGCCGGCGATGGAGTCGGCGGTCGGCCTTGTCCACTCGCGATTCTCAACCAACACCTTCCCGAGCTGGCCGCTCGCCCACCCCTATCGACTCATCGCTCACAATGGTGAGATCAATACCGTCCGCGGAAATCGGAACTGGATGCGCGCACGCGAGGCCCTATTGGCCAGCGATCTGATTCCCGGAGAGATCTCTCGGTTGTTTCCGATCTGCACCGATGGCGCCAGCGACTCGGCGTCGTTCGACGAGGTGCTCGAGCTTCTCCACCTCGGCGGTCGGAGCCTGCCTCACGCCATGTTGATGATGATCCCTGAGGCCTGGGAGCGCCATGAGTCGATGGACCCGGACCGCCGAGCGTTCTACGAGTTCCACTCCGCGCTCATGGAAGCCTGGGATGGTCCCGCCAACGTGGCCTTCACTGACGGCACCGTCATCGGGGCGGTTCTCGATCGCAATGGCCTTCGACCTGCGCGCTACTGGGTCACCGAGGATGGTCGGGTGATCTTCGCTAGCGAGGTCGGCGTCTTGCCCGTCGATCCAAGCACGGTTGTACGCAAGGGACGCCTCGAGCCAGGTCGCATGTTCCTCGTAGACACCGATCAGGGGCGGATCGTGGCCGACGATGAAATCAAGGCGTCGTTGGCGGCTGAGCAGCCCTATGCCACCTGGCTCGGCGACAACCTGGTCAACCTCGATCTGCTTCCCGATCGGCGGATGCTCACTCCCCAGCATGCCAGTGTCGTGACGCACCAGCGGCTCTTTGGCTACACCGCCGAGGAGCTTCGGGTGATTCTGCGACCCATGGCCACCTCGGGTCTCGAGCCCATCGGCTCCATGGGTTCGGACACCCCGCTCGCCGTGCTCTCCGAGCGACCCCGCTTGGTCTACGACTATTTCATCCAGCTGTTCGCTCAGGTCACCAATCCACCGCTCGATGCCATCCGAGAAGAACTGGTCACCGCCCTGTCTGGTTCCATCGGCCCAGAGAGCAACCTGCTCAACCCTGGCCCCGCGAGTTGTCGGCAGATCGTGATCAGTCAACCGGTCATCGACCGAGACCAGCTCGCCAAGTTGATCTACGTCAACGAGCACGGGGAGACGCCTGGGTTCGAATCATTCGCCATCGACGGACTGTTCCCGGTGCCGCGTCCCGGCGAGGATGCAGGAGCACTCCTAGCGGCGGCCATCGCGTCGATCTGCGACCAGATCTCGGCAGCGATTGGTCAGGGCGCCAACATCATCGTTCTGTCCGACCGCAACTCCACGATGGAGCTCGCCCCGATCCCATCGCTTCTGCTCACGGCCGCAGTGCACCAGCACTTGGTCCGCCAGAAGGAGCGAACAAAGGTCGGGTTGGTCGTAGAGAGCGGCGATGCCCGAGAAGTTCACCACATGGCCCTGCTCATCGGATTCGGAGCCGGAGCGGTGAACCCGTACATGGCGTTCGACACGATCGACGACATGATCTCGTCGGGTCTCCTCGAGGGGGTCAGTCCACGCCAGGCCCACAAGAATTACACCAAGGCTGCATCCAAGGGCGTGCTCAAGGTCATGTCCAAGATGGGTGTGTCGACAGTGGCCTCGTACACCGGCGCCCAGATCTTCGAGGCCATCGGCTTGGCTCAGCCCGTGATCGATCTCTACTTCACCGGGACCTCAAGCCGAATCGGCGGCATCGGTCTCGATGTGTTGGCAGAAGAGGTACTGCTTCGCCACCGAGATGCCCACTCCGATCGACCCACCGAGCGCGCTCATCGAGAGCTTGCCGTCGGTGGCGAGTATCAGTGGCGGCGAGAGGGTGAGGTCCATCTCTTCAATCCCAAGTCTGTCTTCAAACTGCAGCACGCCACCCGGTCTGGCCGCTACGAGATCTTCAAGGAGTACACGGCACTCGTTGACGACCAGGCAGAAAAGCTCTCCACCCTGCGGGGATTGATGCGACTGCGAACGGACGAGTCAACACCCTTGGACATCAGCGAGGTCGAGTCGTCAGCGCAGATCGTGACACGCTTCAACACCGGAGCGATGTCCTATGGCTCGATCTCGGCAGAGGCCCACGAGACACTGGCGATCGCCATGAACCGCCTCGGTGGCCGTTCAAATACGGGCGAGGGCGGCGAGGACGTGAGGCGCTTCACCCCAGACGCCAACGGAGACCTGCGACGCAGCGCCATCAAGCAAGTTGCGTCGGGGCGCTTTGGCGTGACAAGTGACTACCTCGTCAATGCCGATGACATCCAGATCAAGATCGCCCAAGGTGCCAAGCCCGGAGAAGGCGGGCAACTGCCGGGGCACAAGG